>NZ_VMSE01000001.1:1800000-2100000 GCF_009858335.1 Methylovorus glucosotrophus | reverse complement strand
TGGTGTCGGATATGCGCGGACTTGCTATCATGCGCGAGACACAATGTCCGGTGGTGTTTGATGCCACCCACTCGGTGCAGCAGCCCGGTGGTCAGGGCGACAAGAGTGGAGGCCAGCGTGAGTTTGTGCCGGTCCTGGCCCGTGCGGCTGTGGCCAGCGGCATTGCCGGTCTGTTCATGGAGACCCATCCTGACCCCAGCAAGGCGCTGTCAGATGGCCCGAATGCCTGGCCTTTGCCCAAGATGAAAGACTTGCTGCAGGTGCTGGTGGAACTGGATCGCGTGGTTAAAAAAGCTGGTTTTATCGAGCATACGCTATAACAGGAGCCTGTCGGCGGAGAGGTCCGCAGGCAGTGCCACAGATCCATACGTCATACCCATAAATACCGTTTATTAAGTACCGTTTTTTTATTCGCATGTACCTGTCCCCGGGGCAGAACCATTCAAGTTTTTATATAAAGGAAGAAAAAGCATGAGCGCAATTGTAGACATCATTGCCCGCGAGATTATTGATTCCCGCGGTAACCCGACGGTAGAAGCGGATGTGTTGCTGGAGTCCGGCATTATTGGCCGTGCTGCCGTGCCTTCCGGTGCTTCTACTGGCACCAAGGAAGCCGTCGAGCTGCGTGACGGTGATACGGGTCGCTACCTGGGCAAGGGTGTACTGCAAGCCGTTGAAAACGTGAATACCGAAATCGCCGAAGCGATTGTGGGCCTGGATGTGGAAGAGCAAAGCTTTATCGACACCACCCTGATTGATCTCGACGGCACGGAAAACAAGAGCCGTCTGGGTGCCAATGCCATCCTCGCGGTTTCCATGGCTTGTGCGCGTGCCGCTGCCGAAGAATCTGGCCTGCCACTGTACCGTTACCTGGGTGGTTCCGGTTTCATGCAACTGCCTACCCCCATGATGAACATCATCAATGGTGGCGCGCACGCTGAAAACAGCGTCGACATGCAAGAATTCATGATTATTCCAGCTGGCCTGCCCAGCTTCCGCGAAGCCCTGCGTGCAGGCGCTGAAGTATTCCACGCTCTGAAGAAGACCCTGCACAAAAAGGGTCTGGCCACTACCGTGGGCGATGAAGGCGGCTTTGCGCCTGACCTGCCATCCAACGAATCTGCCATTCAGCTGATTCTGGAAGCCATTTCCGCTGCTGGCTACGAGCCAGGCCGCGACATTCTGCTGGGCCTGGACTGCGCCAGCTCCGAGTTCTACAAGAATGGCATGTATCACCTGGAATCCGAAGGCCTGCAACTGACCTCTGCTCAGTTCTCTGACTATCTGGCAACCTGGGTCGACAAATACCCCATCATCAGCATTGAAGACGGCATGTCCGAGCATGACTGGGATGGCTGGAAGCTGCTGACTGACCGCATGGGCAAAAACGTGCAGCTGGTGGGCGATGATCTTTTCGTCACCAACGCCAAGATCCTGCGTGAAGGCATCCAGAAGGGTGTAGCCAACTCCGTGCTGATCAAGGTCAACCAGATCGGTACCCTGACCGAAACCTTCCAGACCATTGAAACGGCCAAGCGCGCGGGTTACACCTCGGTGATTTCGCATCGCTCCGGTGAAACCGAAGACACTACGATTGCGGATATCTCGGTAGCGACCAATGCCTTGCAGATCAAGACCGGCTCCCTGTCCCGTTCCGAGCGCATTGCCAAGTACAACCAGCTCTTGCGTATCGAAGAAGAGCTGGGCGACGCAACCAGCTACGCTGGCATCGATGCCTTCTATCATCTGGCTCGCTAAGCACTTGCCGGATTAAATCAACATGCGCAGTTTGCCTGGCAGACTGCGCATTGTTATTTAAAACGTATCCATGCGATTTTTAACCCTTATTTTTGTCATACTGATTGCGACGCTGCAGTATCCCTTGTGGCTGGGCAAAGGCAGCTGGTTGCGGGTGTGGGACTTGAACCGGCAAATCAGCGAGCAGAAAGACAAGAACGCTCAGTTAAAAGCGCGAAATGATACACTGGACGCAGAAGTGCGTGATCTGAAACAGGGCTTTGCTGCCATTGAAGAGCGCGCCCGCAGTGAGCTGGGAATGATCAAGCAGGATGAAGTGTTTTATCAGGTGATCGATAAAGCGCCCGTTGCACCGCCTGCACCGCCCGCTGCACCACAAAAATAAGAGTTCGACTTCATGGGTAAATTCATCATGAATAGACACAAGCTCATTTTTTTATTGACGCTTGTCCTGGCGATGGGCGGTATCAGCATTTCGCTGATGAGCTACTCCGTGTCCAAAGCCTCTATTCACCGCGCCATCAGCGATAACGAGTTGCCACTCACGGCAGACAATGTCTATTCCGAGATTCAGCGCGATCTGGTCCGGCCTGTCTTCATTTCCTCCATGATGGCTTCCGATACCTTCCTGCGCGACTGGGTGCTGGATGGCGAACGGCGTGTCGAATCCATCAGCAAATACCTGCAGGAAATCCAGAGTACCTACGGTACTTTCATCAGCTTTTTCGTCTCGGAAAAAACCCGCCAGTACTATTACGGCAACGGCGTTCTGAAAAAAGTGCAGAAGACCGAGCCCCGCGATGTGTGGTATTTCCGGGTGCGGGATCTCAATCAGCCTTATGAAATCAATGTAGACAAAGACCTCGCGCATCAGGATGCGCTGACGATTTTCGTCAATTATCGTGTTTACGATTATGCGAAAAACTATATAGGCGCCGTGGGTGTTGGCCTGACGGTGGATTCGGTCAAAGGATTGATTGACGGCTACCAGGAGAAATTCCGCCGCTCGGTGTATTTCATCACCTCCGAAGGTACTGTGATGCTCTCCGGCAGCAAGCAGCATATCTCCGGCAGCCATGTGCGCGAATTGCCTGAATTGCACGCCCTGTTGCCGCAGATTACTTCGCAGGAGACCGGCTCATTTGAATACCGCTACAAAGGCAGTGATCGCCTGATCAATACCCGCTACATTCCCGAGCTCAAGTGGTATCTGATCGTGGAAAAAAACGAGAGTGAAGCCACGCAAGTCATTCGCAATACCTTGTATATCAATCTTGGGATTTGCCTGCTGTTGACGGCCCTGGCGGTCTATCTCACCAACCTTGCGCTCAAGCGGTATCAAACCCAGATTGAAACCATGGCGACTACGGACTCGCTGACGCACCTGCCCAATCGCAAGGCCTTTGAGATCATCATCGATGTCATCATGCAGGAGCGCATACGCTATGGCAAAGACCTGGCGGTGATCCTGCTGGATATCGACCATTTCAAGCAGATCAATGATCGCCACGGGCATTTTGCTGGCGACCAGGTGCTGACCGAAGTCGCGCTGATCATACGCTCCTGCCTGCGCTCGGTGGATTTTGTCTGCCGCTGGGGTGGGGAGGAGTTCCTTATCCTGCTCAAGGATTGCAACGAACGGAATGCCCGTCTGCTGGCAGAAAAAATCCGCGAGACGCTGGAAACGCGTCCGGTGGACCACAAGAATGTGCCCATACACCTTACCGCCAGCCTGGGCGTAGCCATGGTACAGAATGGCGAACGCATCGAGCAGGTGCTGGAACGGGCGGATTACGCCATGTACCAGGCCAAGGCGCTGGGCCGTAATCAGGTGATTTTCAGTAACTTCAAGAATGGCTGAGTTGGCTTGCTAGCGTATTGATGCTGCGTCGTCTCGCATAAAAAAAGCCCGCTAAATGCGGGCTTTTTTGTTGGTTTATTTTCTGTCTGGGGGAAAAGCGTAGGGCATGGGTAACCAGGTGATCGCTTGTTGATGCCAGCTTACGGTTTTACCCTCGCTGGCTTCCTGGCGCAGTTCCACCAGCACCCGGCCTTCGGCGCCTGCAATGCCGCTGCTGCGAACTATCTGGCCTACGGCTTCGCCTTCGCCGATAAATACCTCATCGCCTGGCGCGGGTATCTGGTCAGTCGCTGTCAGACTGCCAATCAGCGACCGGCGCTTTACCTTGCCCAGATAATGGGTGCGGGCGACGATTTCCTGGCCGGTGTAGCAGCCTTTCTTGAAGTTGATGCCGCCCAGCGCATCCAGATTCACCATCTGGGGAACAAAGGCTTCCTGCGTGGCGGGGAATATCTCGGGAATGCCAGCTTCGATTTCCAGCCAGTCCCAGCCGGTCTGGCCGACCGGGTCAAAGTGCTGTTCCAGTTCCTGCCAGAGTTCTTGCGCGTTTTCCTGCGAGGTAAAAATCTCAAAGCGCGGCAGCGTGCCAGGCAAGCGGATCAGTGTGGCATTCTCCTGCGTGCTGATGCCGTGAACTTCTGTAGGCACAAACTCAAACATGGCCCCCAGAATTGCCTCGCTATTGCTGCCTGCTACGCCGATGCGCACGATAGTGGCTGACACATCCTGAATCACCACCTTGGAACGCAGCACATACATTTTCAGACGTTTGAGTATGGGCTCCAGCAGGCTGCCATTCAGTTGCAGGTGAATGTGGCCCTGATGGGCAAAGGCGAGAAACAGGGCCAGCAGGCGGCCTTTGGCGGTGCAATAACCTGCATAGTGGCTGTTGCTGCCGTTCAGCAGGTTGATGTCATTGGTCAGCTGGCCTTGCAGGAAGGTAATGGCATCTTCGCCATCTACCTGCAGCAAACCCAGATGAGAGAGATCGGCCATGACATGATCGTGTTGGGCGGCGGCCAGCTCTTTGGCGGGGGCACCGAAATCAAGGAGGCGACCATCGACAATGGAGGCGCCGCGGGACTGTAAGAATTCTTGCCATTGCGTCATGATAGTAAGCCATCAATAATCGAATGGGACATTATAGCGTGAAGCCCCTGCAAGTCGACCTTCGTCCATCGCCCCGGCTCGCGGCCATCCTCATGGTGGCGAGTGCCAGCGCAGTGCTTATGTTACTGGTTGTTCCTCTGGTATGGTGGGTGAAGCTGGCGGGCGGCGTCGCTATCGTGGTGGCCAGCGTATGGCATCTGCGCCGCCATGCCTGGCGCTCTGTTCCGCAGGCTTGGGTGGGCTTGCGCTGGTCAGCGGAAAGCGGCTGGCAAGCCTGGCGCAAGGATGGGGAGGCCATGGCGATTACGATATTACCGGGCTCCATGGTGACCAGCGCGCTTACGGTGATTCGATTTCGCAGCGCTGACCAGCGTTGGCCGCAGGCCCTCGTGCTGCTGGCCGACAGCGCGGATGCGGAGTCCTTGCGCCGCTTGCGCGTGCAGTTGCGCTGGGCTTATGAGCGCACGTCGGCTGAACCGGCCGCGCGCTGACGACGTTCGGCTCTGGCTGCCCGCAGGCGCTTGAACAGATGCACCAGCCGTTGCGGGGTATAAGCGCCGATGATGGCGATGCCTGCCAGGGTAGCGAGTATCCAGTCGATCTGCATGGGCGAAAAATCACGGCGGGAAGGCTTGAGTTCGCTCATGGCGCTGCGTACCGCTTGCAGGCTATCGCCACGCACATAGGTCGCATGGATTTCTTTCGACAGTTGCATCAGGTATTCCTCATCCAGCCGGGATGCGTAACGGTCGTTTTCTGAAGGTGCGACGTTGTCGTCGCGATTACCAAAGTTCTGCTGCGAAATCTGGGCGATACCGGGTTGCATGGTGAAGTTTTCAGCAGACCAGTAGCCAATGACCTTGTTGGACTCATCCATCTTGGGAATGGGGTGCGGGTCCATGCTGCCTATGCCCACCATCAGCCAGCCACCGCCTTGAAAGGTGCTCAGGTCGCGCGTGTTGAAGGCATGCAGCTTGGGTGCTTCTTCACCATCGGTAAAAAACACCACTTGCGAAGCTTCCGGCATGGCACGCAACAAGCGGCTCAATGACTCGGTACTGTCGCGCAGGCGGCTGTTGCCAGACCAGGCCATGCGCCATTCCATATGGTCGATGGTGTCCTGAATCGCCGAGTAGTTGGCGCAGACCTCAATCGGCGTGTAAAGCGCGGCCACACTGACCCCCGCAAACAGCGAGATGCTGACCCGGCTGCCGCAGGGCAAGCGCCCGATAATGTCGTGCAGCATGCTCTTGGTGTAATCCAGGCGCGAGACTTCCTTGCCATGCCAGTACATGCCCTTGACGTTCATGCTCTGGCTGATATCCACCACAAACACATAGCTGTAGATATTTCGGGGGATGGGCACGGTAGGTTTGAATGCCGCTGCCAGCACCAGCACAAACGCGGTCGCCAGCATGGCGGCATCGCGGCGGTGCCACAGGTAATGCCCAAAACGTTTAAGCAGCTCAGTGCGCCACATGATCAAGGCAGCCCGACCGGAATATTGCCCATGATCAGACCCGGCGAATCAGAATCACCCACGCCCGGGGTCGGGTGAGCGGGCAACATGGTCAGCACGCGATCCAGATTGTGGCGGGCATCCCAGAAGTGGTTATCCAGCCGCAGGGATTGCTGGTAGGCGGTTTTTGCCTGCGTTAGCAGATACTCGGTCTGGTCGCGCACGGTCATGTTGGTGCCGTTGATGGCGAGTCCGCGCAGGAAGAAGATATTGCCCATATTGAATTGCACCGCCGAGCGTTGCGTATCCGTGCCCTGGTCATTGAGCTGGCTGAACAAGAGCGTGGCTTCCTGCAGCTTGCCATTTTTGGCCTGCCAATAGGCCACGGCAAACTTGGCTTCGTAAGACTGTTTGTCAGTTTGCGGGGGATCACCCTTGCTGATGGCAGCGTTGAATGCCTTGATCTGCTGGATGCGGTAGGCTTCGCCGGCAGCAACAGCGGCGCTGGCGATGGCAATGACGCTGAGGGTCAGCGTCCATTTTTTAGCACTTAATGCCATGTTCGGACCTCAATGAATTTAACGGCAAGCAGCAAGGCAATCAGAACGGCGGCGATGCTGTAGCACCACGGCGCATAATCCTTGCCAGGAATCTCTTCAATGTACTTGATCGGTTTTTTCTCTTTGCGATTGATATCCTGAATCGCGGCTGCCAGCGATTGCGGATCTTCCGCTTCATAGGGCTGGTAGCCCGAGCGCAGGGTCTTGAAATAATCGTTGAGCTCAATCGCCGGTGGTGGTGGCCGGTCATCCGGGGTTTTGTAGGTCTCATCAAAAATACTGATGGAGCCCGGCTGGCGCAGCACGATCCAGTACAGCGTCACGTGCATGCGGTCCAGCCAGTCGCGGATTTTCTCTTGCGTGGCTGCGCCTATGCGACCGCCGCCATCCGACAGCAGGATAATGGCGCGGGAACCCGAGTCCGGCGTCTTGTCGAACTGGGCAAGGCCAGTTGTCAGGCCGCTGCCGATATTGGTCTGGAACAGCGCCGAGCCGCCAGCCGCGCGGATGGCCGCCAGAATCGCTTCCTTGCTCTCTGTTAGCGGCAACACATGCATGGCGGAGTTGCTGAAGGTCACCATGCCAAACATATCGTTCTTGCGCTCATTGACGAAGCGGGTGATCAGGCGTTCGGCGGCGGCGGCTTTGGATTCACCGGCACGCCCGCTGGCAATCGCGCCGGAAAAGGGGTCATCCATACTGGCACTGCGGTCTATGATCAGTACCAGCTGCGCGCCAACGCCGGTGCGTTCAATAGGCTGCGAGGGCGTGGCCGGTCCGGCAACGCCCAGGATAATGAACATGAGCGCCAGCGCCGCCAGTATCTTGAGCAACAGCCCCAGCAGGTCGGACAAGCCATCGCGCGGGATCAGCTGCATCCATGAGTAACTCTTGCTGTGCTGGCGATCCAGCAGCAGTGGCACCAGTGCCAGCGGTAACAACAGCAGGACCCAGGGTGTGACGAAATTCACTTGTTCAGCCCTCGTTCGCAATCGCGGCAGTGGCGGCAAAATTGTTGCAGCCATTGTTCGGGGTCACCCTGCACCTGGTGCTTGGCCGTGGCATCAAAAAATACGCTACGCGACAGGCGGAAGAACTGGTTCAGCTCATCGCGCATGCTGGCAAAGCCTGGTTTGCGGGCAATGATGTCATCTGCGCTGAATACGCTACCGTCGCTACTCTGGTTCAGGGCATGGTGCATGCGCGTCATGCCCGTCTGCAGGCCCAGGTTCTGTTTGCGGATTTTCTTGATGTCGCGATAAGCGCGCGCGAATTCACCCCCCATGCGCGGCAGCCAGCGGCGGTTGCCCAGAATATAAAGCAGCCCTAGCAGTGAGAGTGCCAGCGTGCCGAGTGCAATCCACAGCGCCAGTTTTTGCTGGCTGTCATCCAGTAGCAAGGGGCCGCGCAACTGGCTCATGTCGTTTTCGATCTTTACCGAGCCATATACCGCCAGCGGGGAAATGCGGAAGCTCCAGTAAGGAATCCGCACCTGAAATACGCGGCCTTCGCCACCAAACTTGACGTATTCCGCCGGCAGTTGGCTGGGCTTAACCACCACGTTGTTGGTAAACACCTGGTATTGCAGCTTGAGCGTGTAAATATTGAAGGCGCCTTGCTGTTTTTCGCTGATATCCACCGAGCGCACTTCCACGCCCTGATTCTGTCCGCGGTATTTTTTCTCCGTGCCCTTGAGCGGCAGTGAAGTGTCCAGCAATTTGTAGCTGGCGGGCGCTTTCAGGATGATGGTGCGATGCAGGATATCGCCCACATGGTAGCCGACATCACGCGCCGGGTTGATCTCAGTGACCAGCACTTGCGGGTTGGGTTGGCTATCGGCAAGTGCGGCGGGGATGCCGTGCACGCTGAGCACTACCAATATCAGGGAGAGTATCCGGGAGTTGATCATCATTAAGCAGCCACAAACTGGTAAAAATACTCGGTTAAGGCGTCGGGCTTGAAGCCGTCTTCCATGAAAAATGGGGGCAGGTCGTAACGCATGAATAGCGCGCTTAGGGCGGCGCGGCGTTCGGCAAAGGCCGCCTGTATGCGTGCATGCATGTCGCCGCGCAAAAACACTGTGCGGCGCTCGCCGGTTTCACTATCGGTAATGTGCGTTACGCCAAACTCCGGCAGCTTGCGATATTCCGCCGCATCCCACAGCACCATGGGTACCACGTGATGGCGTTGCATGCCGACCAAGGCTTCTTCAAGCACATTCAAGGGCATGTGAAAGTCGGATACCAGGAAAATCAGCGCCCGCTCGCGGGAGAGGTAGGGCACGACCTGCGCCAGACCATCGCCCCCGACTTGCGGCGGCTGGTAATCGCGCAGGCGTTCGGCCATCTGATATGCACCTTGCAGGCGGGTGCTGGGGTGTGACATCCAGTCCTCACGCACCTGCTGATCAAAGCCGATAAAGGTGAATGGGTCGTTGACGCGTGAGGCTGAATACGCCGCCGAGGCGGTAATCTCCGCGGCAATCTGCAGCTTGTGGTGCTCGCCGTTGAAGCCCATGGAGCCTGACAGATCGCACACCACGTAAATGGGGGTGGCGCTGCGCTGGTTGAAAATGCGCACAAACACCTGCTCGGCAGGGTCGCGCAGCGTCAGGCGCAGGTCGATACGACGCGGGTCGGGATAGGAAATCAGCGGTGCGTGGCCGACGAAGTCCATGCCCAGCCCGCGCTGTACGCTGGCGTGGCGGCCAGCGTGGCGGCCACGGGAGCGCCAGCCGATCTGGTAAGTGAATTCCTTGGCAAGTGCGTGGGTCATGTGCGGTCAACTATTCCGTAAAATCAACGGCCTTAATTCCTGGCGTGTCGCCGGTGTTCAGCATGAAGGTCAGGGCCATGCGAGGTTTCAGCACCTGTCAAATCAAGGAACGCTGATGGCATTGACAATGCCGGACAGCAATTCACGCGCAATCTCGGTACGGCGCATTTCATAAACCGGGCTAAATACCAGACGGTGCGCCACTGTTTCGTGGAACACGGCATGTATGTCTTCCGGTAGCACGGCATCGCGCCCATTGAGCCAGGCATTGACACGCGCAGCGCGCAACATCATCGCCATGCCGCGTGGGCTGGCGCCTGCGATGACCAGGCGGTTGATGTCGACGCCACTGATCTGTATGCCATATTGGCCAGGGGTCTTGGTGGCCAGCCACAGATTGAGGGCATAGCGGCGCAGGGCAGGGCTGGCTTGCACCTTGTCCTGCACCAGGGCCGCAAATTCATTCAATTGATCAAACTGCAGAATACCTGCGGGAACGCGTTCTACCAGTGCATCCACATTGTGGAAGCGCGTATCAAACATCAGCGATTCCATCACATCGGCATCGCTGGGGACGATGATAGGAATTTCCATCATGAAGCGATCGCGGGCGGCGGACGGGATTTCAAAGGTTTCTTCTTTTTCCACCTGGTTGCGGTCAGCGAATACCAGCATGTGCGGGAACTGGTGTTCCTTGTTGAAGGCGGACAGGGTGCGCTCGGCCATGACGCGCAGCAGCAGCGAGTGCACTTGCGGGCGGGCACGGTTGATTTCGTTGAAGAAGAACACGGCCAGGTTTTCACCTTCGGACAGCAATGGGCCCGGGCTGACATGCGGGCGGCCATCTTCGCCCAGATAGGTGTGGTACACCAGATCGTTGGGCATCAGGTCTATCGTGCCTTCAATACGCTGGTAGCCGCCGCCAATGCCGCGGGTAAAGGCACGCAGCAGGGTGGTTTTGCCCACGCCAACATCGCCTTCAAGCAATACGTGCCCACGCGCAAAAATGGCGGTGGTAATCAGCCGCACCGGCGATTCCTGGCCGACGACGACTTTATTGATTTCGGATTCCAGGTTTAACGCATGTGCTTGCCAGTCAGCTAAAAGACGGTCACTCATTGACTTGATCCTGATGGTAGATAAGGGTGAATGTAAAAAAATGTTACGGCATCTTAGCCAGATTCCCGGTGGGTGTAAACCGATCGGTATACCCCTTGCAAAATATAGTTTATTTTCAAAGGGCTTTCGTTTCGAAGCGTTTCCGGCGAAAATACTGTTTTTTACCGATCAGCATCCTACAAGCAGAATTACATGCAAAAACAAAACAGTTTCACTTTTGAAGAGCTTCTGGCCTGTGGCCGAGGCGAAATGTTCGGCGCTGGCAATGCGCAGCTTCCCTTGCCCCCCATGCTGATGTTCGATCGCATTGTGTCGATTACCGAAGATGGCGGCAAATATGGTCATGGCCAAATTGTGGCCGAACTGGATATCAAGCCTGATCTCTGGTTTTTTAATTGCCACTTTGAAGGTGATCCTGTCATGCCTGGCTGCCTGGGTCTGGATGCCATGTGGCAACTGGTGGGCTTCTATCTGGGCTGGATGGGTGGCGCAGGCCGTGGCCGTGCGCTGGGCGCTGGCGAGGTGAAATTCACCGGCCAGGTATTGCCTACCGCCAAACTCGTCACCTATCGCATTGATCTGAAACGCGTCATCATGCGCAAGCTGGTTATGGGGATTGCCGATGCCCATATGGAAATTGATGGGCGTGAAATCTACAATGCGCAAGATCTGCGTGTGGGCCTGTTTACCCGCACCGACAATTTCTAAGCAAGGTTTTAAATTAACAGAGCAAAGCAGGGTAACGGTATCATCGGGTGCAATGCAGTTGGCGATGTTCATGATGACATACGCAAAAACGACTTTGTCACACGGTTACCCTAGACTCAAAGGTTCATCTGGCAAGTTGAACTCAATAATGTGAGGAATCACGAGATGCGTCGTGTAGTAGTAACTGGCATGGGGATCGTCTCCAGCCTAGGCAACAACAAATCCGAAGTGCTGGACAGCCTGCATGCAGGCCGTTCCGGTATTACCTTTCAGCAGGAATATGCTGACCAGGGCTTGCGTTCGCACGTCGCCGGGTCAATCAAAAACCTGAACGTGGAAGAATTGATTGATCGCAAGCTGATGCGCTTCATGGCCAAAGGTCACGCCTATGCCTGGCTGGCCATGCAGGAGGCGATTGCCGATGCTGGCCTGCCCAAGGAGCTGGTGTCCAACATTCGTACTGGCCTGATCGTGGGCCAGGGCGGTGCTTCGCATGAGAGCATCATGAACGGCATTGATACCCTGCGTGAAAAGGGCGTGCGTCGTGTAGGCCCATACATGGTGACCAAGGCCATGGCGAGCGGTGTTTCCGCCTGCCTGGCAACCGGTGCCGAGATCAAGGGTATCAATTACGCCATCAGCTCCGCCTGTGCCACCAGCGCGCATTGCATAGGCGCCGGGCTGGAGCAGATTCAGCTGGGCAAGCAGGATATCGTGTTTGCCGGCGGTGGTGAGGAAGAGCACTGGACGCTGTCTTTCATGTTCGATGGCATGGGCGCACTTTCCAGCAAGTACAACGACACCCCTGAAAAGGCATCGCGTACCTATGATGCCAATCGCGATGGTTTCGTCATCTCTGGCGGCGGCGGTATCGTGGTGCTGGAAGAGTATGAGCATGCCAAGGCACGCGGTGCCAAGATTTATGCCGAAGTGGTCGGTTATGGTGCCACTTCCGATGGTTACGACATGGTGGCCCCAAGCGGTGAAGGTGCAGAGCGCTGCATGCGTCTGGCGCTGCAGGGCGTGGAAGGTGGTGTGGATTACATCAATACCCACGGTACCAGCACACCTGTGGGTGATCTGAAGGAACTGGAAGCCATTCGCGCCGTGTTTGGCGATAGCAATACCGCCATTGCTTCCACCAAGTCATTGTCTGGTCATGCGCTGGGCGCTGCGGGTGTGAATGAAGCGATCTACACGCTGCTGATGATGGAAAACAATTTCATTGCGGCTTCCGCCAATATTGAAACGCTGGACCCGGCTGCCGAAGGCCTGAACATCGTGCGCCAGCGTATTGATAACGCCAATATCCAGACCGCACTGTCCAACAGCTTTGGTTTTGGCGGCACCAACGCCACGCTGACATTCTCGCGTCGCGGTCTGTAACTTCTTCCCGGCTGTGTGCCTCTGAAGTTCGGAGGGTGCGCGGCCGGATAAATTCCAAGCAAAATGAAAGCGCAGCCAAGCTGCGCTGACAAAGATTCAGTCGTTCAGTCAGCTGGCTGCCGGGTTGACCAGCAGGGCAGCGGCGACGTGACGGTCTTCTGCCATGAGGATGTTGTAAGTGCGACAGGCGGCGGCCGTGGTCATGCATTCCACCGGGATGCCGCGTGCAGTGAGTGACGCCGTGAGACGGGGATGGATAAACCGGTGCTTGTCGCCAGTGCCCAGCAATACCACCTCGGGTGCCAGTTCGGCAATGCGTTCAAAATCCGCTGCGGTGAGCGCATCAAAATCTGCTACCTGCCAATCGGTCACCAGCAGGTTGGGGAGCACCAGCAGGCTGCCGTGATAGCGCTGGGCATTCACCTCTACCCACTCGGGCGCATGTCCGGTAATCAGCTGGTTGCCAGCCGCCTGGGTTAAATGCAGTTTCATTGGTTGTCAGTCCTGGCTTTAAATTGCCTGATAAGGCTATGACAATGTAAGATAACACATTTTTTTCGTCAGGTTTTCCGCCGTGGATCCATTACTCAAGTCTTCCAAACTCAATAACGTGTGCTACGACATTCGCGGCCCGGTATTGGCGCGCGCGCGCGAAATGGAAGAAGACGGCCACCGCATCATCAAGCTGAATATCGGCAACCCTGCGCCGTTTGGTTTTGAAGCACCCGAAGAGATTCTGCAGGACGTGATCCACAATATGGATCAGGCGTCCGGTTACACCGATTCCAAGGGCCTGTTTGCCGCCCGCAAAGCCATCATGCACTACACCCAGCAGAAGAATATTGCGGGTGTGACCATCGATGACATCATCATAGGCAATGGCGTGTCCGAGCTCATCGTCATGGCAATGCAGGCACTGCTTAATAATGGCGACCAGGTACTGGTGCCCATGCCCGACTATCCATTGTGGACAGCGGCAGTCACCCTGGCTGGCGGAACGGCCCGTCACTACCTGTGCGATGAAAACACCGGCTGGTTGCCTGATCTCAAGGATATTGAGTCCAAGATCACCGCCAACACGCGCGGCATTGTCATCATCAACCCGAACAACCCGACTGGTGCGCTGTATCCGCGTGAAACGCTGGAAGGCATTATCGAGATTGCCCGCCATCACGGCCTGGTGATTTTTGCTGACGAGATTTACGACAAGGTGCTGTATGACGGCAACACGCACACCTCCATCGCCTCACTGGCCGATGATGTGCTGTTTGTGACCTTCAACGGCTTGTCCAAGAATTACCGTACCTGCGGCTACCGTGCTGGCTGGCTGGTGGTGTCCGGTGAAAAACGGCATGCCGGTGATTATATTGAAGGCCTGAACATGCTGGCCTCCATGCGCCTCTGTGCCAACGTGCCGGGGCAATTGGCCATCCAGACCGCGCTGGGCGGCTATCAGAGCATCAATGATCTGGTGGCCCCGGGCGGGCGGCTCTGCAAGCAGCGGGACCTGGCGTATGAGTTGCTGACGGCGATTCCTGGCGTCACCTGTGAAAAGCCAGCGGCCGCCATGTACCTGTTCCCGCGGCTGGACCCCAAGATTTATCCTATCAAGGATGACCAGCAGTTCATTCTTGACCTGTTGCTGGAAGAAAAAGTCCTGCTGGTGCAGGGCAGTGGGTTCAACTGGAAAAAACCGGATCATTTCCGCGTGGTGTTCCTGCCCAATGTGGATGACCTGACCGAAGCGATCAAGCGTATTGCCCGCTTCCTCGAAGGCTACCGCAAGAAGCACGGCACAGACAAAATCAGCGCATAACGCGCCATCTGCCGCGGCTTGATATGGCCGCGAGTAGTTGCCATTGTTTACTTTAAAAAGATCAGCGTGAATATGAAATCAATCAATGTAGGCTTGTTGGGTATTGGTACGGTGGGCGGCGGCACTTACACTGTGCTGACCCGTAACCATGATGAAATTGCACGGC
Source organism: Methylovorus glucosotrophus (assembly GCF_009858335.1). Lineage (NCBI taxonomy): Bacteria > Pseudomonadati > Pseudomonadota > Betaproteobacteria > Nitrosomonadales > Methylophilaceae > Methylovorus > Methylovorus glucosotrophus. The sequence goes on along the minus strand of NZ_VMSE01000001.1, from coordinate 2,085,282 downwards.
GTTCCGGCCGTGACATTCGCATTACCCGCGTGGCTGACCGCAATCTGGAACTGGCTCGTCAAGTGACCCAAGGCAAGGCGGACGTCACCGATGACGCGTTTGCCGTGGTGAGTGACCCTGCCATTGATGTGGTGGTGGAACTGATTGGTGGCTATACCATTGCCCGCGAACTGGTGTTGCAGGCGATTGCGAATGGCAAGCACGTGGTCACTGCCAACAAGGCGCTGATTGCCTTGCACGGCAAAGAGATTTTTGCGGCCGCGCGCGCCAAAGGCGTGATCGTGGCCTTTGAGGCGGCGGTGGCTGGTGGCATCCCCATCATCAAGGCGCTGCGTGAGGGCCTGAGTGCCAACCGCATTGAGTGGATTGCCGGCATTATTAATGGCACCACCAACTTCATTCTTTCCGAAATGCGTGAAAAAGGTCTGACCTTTGCCGATGTGCTGAAAGAAGCGCAACGCCTGGGCTATGCCGAAGCCGACCCTACCTTCGACGTCGAAGGCATTGATGCTGCCCACAAGCTGGCGATTCTGTCTGCCATTGGTTTCGGTACGAATCCGCAGTTTGATAAAGCCTATACTGAAGGTATTACCCGCTTGGATGCGGTTGATATCAAGTATGCCGAGGAACTCGGTTATCGCATCAAGCTGCTGGGCATTACCAAACGCAGTGAAGCCGGGGTGGAGTTGCGCGTGCACCCGACCCTGATTCCGGAAAAGCGCCTGATCGCCAATGTGAATGGCGCCATGAACGCCGTGGTGGTGAAGGGCGATGCAGTGGGCCCCACCTTGTATTACGGCGCCGGTGCCGGTGCCGAGCCTACCGCCAGTGCCGTGGTGGCTGATCTGGTGGATGTGGCGCGCATGATGGATGCAGCCGTTGACCAGCGCGTGCCTTATCTCGCTTTCCAGGATGAGCAGCTGCAGGACCTGCCGGTATTGCCGATCAGCGACATCAGCAGCGCCTACTACCTGCGCCTGCGTGCCATGGACAAGCCTGGCGTGCTGGCTGAAGTGACCCGCATCCTGGGTGACCGCGATATTTCGATTGATGCCATGATCCAGAAAGAGCCGGAAGAGGGCGAGGATCAAGCCGATATCATCATTCTCACCCATGTGACCGTCGAGAAAAACATGGATAGCGCGATTGCTGCGATTGAAGCCTTGCCTGCCATTGCCGGCAAGATCACCAAATTGCGTATGGAAGAACTGGGCCGATAATGAAGTACATCAGTACCCGCGGGCAGTCGCCTGCACTCTCGTTTACCGAAATCCTGCTGGGTGGTCTGGCGCCGGACGGCGGCCTGTACTTGCCCGAGCAATATCCACAGCTGAGCGATGCGGACCTGACACGCCTGCGCGGGATGAATTACCGCGATCTGGCATTCAGCATTCTCTCGCTGCTGGCGGATGATATTCCGCCAGCGGATCTGCGCGCGATTGTCGACAAGACCTACCGTGCGGATGTGTATGCCTATGCGCGGCCTGAGCAAAATGCCGAGGACATTACCCCGACGCTGAAGCTGGAAGACAATCTCTATCTGCTGTCCCTGTCCAACGGCCCGACCTTGGCCTTCAAGGATATGGCCATGCAGTTGCTGGGCAATCTGTTTGAATATGTGCTGGCGAAAAAAGGTGAGACCACCAATATTCTGGGTGCCACCTCCGGCGACACCGGCTCCGCGGCTGAGTACGCCATGCGCGGCAAAAAAGGCGTCAAGGTGTTCATGTTGTCGCCGCACAAGAAAATGAGTCGCTTCCAGACCGCCCAGATGTTCAGCCTGCAGGATGAGAACATTTTCAATATCGCCGTCAACGGCGTGTTTGATGACGCGCAGGATATCGTCAAGGCCGTGTCCAATGACGCCGCGTTCAAGGCCAGGAACAAGATAGGCGCGGTGAATTCCATCAACTGGGCACGCGTCGCGGCGCAGGTGGTGTATTACTTCAAGGGCTACTTTGCCGTGACCCACAGCGACACGGAAAAAGTCAGCTTTGCCGTGCCTTCCGGCAATTTTGGCAACGTGTGTGCTGGCCATGTGGCGCGCATGATGGGCCTGCCTATCGATAAACTGGTGGTCGCCACCAATGAAAACGATGTGCTGGACGAGTTCTTCAAGACTGGCGTGTACCGTCCGCGTAGCTCGGCCAATACCTACCACACCTCCAGTCCTTCCATGGACATCAGCAAGGCCTCCAACTTTGAGCGCTTTGTGTTTGATCTGACCGGGCGCGATGCCGCCAAGGTGCGTGCCCTGTGGAGCAAGGTAGATCAGGGCGGTGCCTTTGATCTGAATGAAGACGGCCTGTTTGCCCAGGTGGCCGATTACGGCTTTGTCTCGGGCAGCAGCAACCATGCAGCCCGCATGCAGACGATACGCGAGACGCAGGCCAAGTATGGTGTCACCATTGATACCCACACCGCTGATGGTCTGAAAGTCGCGTTGCAAGTGCGCGACCCTGCCACCCCCATGCTGGTGCTGGAAACGGCCTTGCCGGTCAAGTTTGAAGATGCGATTCAGGAAGCCCTGGGCCACAAGCCGGAACGCCCGGACAGCCTGCAAGGCCTGGAAGATCTGCCGCAGCGCTTTGAAGTGATGGATGCCGATGTGCAGGCCATCAAGCAATTCATTGTCGACCACACCGCCGATTAGGCTGGATTTACGCGGAAAGCCGTCACTTTATGCAAACCTATCATGATCTGATGCGCCATGTGCTTGAGCATGGCCACAAGAAAGAAGACAGAACCGGCACCGGCACTCTGTCCGTATTTGGTTACCAGATGCGGTTTGATCTGGCGGCTGGTTTTCCGCTGCTCACCACCAAAAAGGTGCATCTGAAATCCATCATCCACGAGTTGCTGTGGTTCCTGCAAGGCAGTACCAATATTGCCTATCTCAAGGAAAACGGCGTCACCATCTGGGACGAATGGGCCGATGCCGAGGGCAATCTGGGCCCGGTGTATGGTTATCAATGGCGCAACTGGCCCAAACCGGATGGCAGCCATATCGATCAGATTACCCAGGTGGTGGACGCCATCAAGCGCAATCCGGATTCGCGTCGACTGATCGTGTCCGCGTGGAATGTGGGCGATGTCGACCAGATGAAGTTGCCGCCTTGCCATGCCTTCTTCCAGTTTTATGTGGCGGATGGCAAGCTCAGCTGCCAGCTGTATCAGCGCAGTGCGGATATCTTCCTTGGCGTGCCGTTCAACATCGCTTCCTACGCCTTGCTGACCATGATGGTGGCGCAGGTGTGTGGGCTTAAACTGGGCGATTTTGTGCATACATTGGGCGATGCGCACATTTATCTTAACCATATGGAGCAGGTCAAAGAGCAGTTGTCGCGCACGCCCCGCAGCTTGCCCACCATGCAAATCAACCCAGACGTGCGTGATATTTTCGCATTCCGCTACGAAGATTTCAGTTTGCAGAATTACGATCCATATCCGCCCATCAAGGCACCTGTCGCTGTTTAAGCTTGGCGGGAAGCTTCATTTTTCCCGCACAAGCGTCACATTTCAATAACTACAATAAATGCCATAATCTGGCTGTAAGCTCTTGTCGGCATTGGTTTTGCTTGCAAATTTTTGCTGACTTGTTTTTTTAATCACTATGGAGTTGTTACTATGAAAAAATTATCTGTTGGTGCTGCACTGATCGCTCTGGCATTTGCTGCTAATAGCGCGGTTGCTGCCGATCTGGTGATCCCCAAGACCAAGGTTAGCCTGGAAAAGTGCCTGGTTGCTGCAACCAAGGCCAAGCCTGGTACCGTGGTAAAAGTGGAAATGAAGCTGGAGAAAAAGGTTCCAGTTTATGAGTTCGACATTGAAGCCGCTGATGGCAAGGCTTGGGATGTGGAGTGCAACGCGCTGAGCGGCAAAGTGACTGAAATCGAGCAAGAAGTGAAGTCTGCTGAAGACCCACTGTTCAAAGCCAAGATGAAGGTCAGCGAAGCCGATGCACGCAAGACGGCATTGGAAGCTCATCCAGGTGAAATCACCGAAGTCGAATACGAAATCGAAGAAGACGGCGCTGCCACTTACGAGTTCGACATCGTGGGTAAGGATGGCAAGGAAATCAAGGTTGAGGTTGATGCCACTTCCGGCAAGATCGTGGAATCGCACAGCGAGATCTACCAGATCGGCAAGGAATAATCAGCAGCCTGATTGGTGTTGATTCGATCCAATAAAAAACGCCCGTGAGGGCGTTTTTTATTGCCTGTTTCCAGGCAGCGGGGGAAGAAAAAAGGCGGACCTCCTCGGGGATTAGAGGCCCGCCACGGGGAAACGTTAAGCGTTAAGCTGGCGCCCTATGCTAAGCCGGACTTGCTCACCCACGGCGAGTCGGGGACGGTCAAGTTGCGTAATGGTATGCGTCACGCCATCTGCCATGCGCACCTGGATGATGTAGGCGGTCAGTTTTTCGCCATCACGCGCCTGCAGGGCGGGTTGTTGCAGTGGATGCTGCAGGGCTTCGCCCTCTACCGTGCGTATCGAAATAATCGTGCCGCAGCTGCTGCAAGCTGACGAATGCTGATCGGGAACCGGCGCAGCAGCGGCCTGGGGCTTGGCAATGGCGGCGTCACGGTGACGGCCATCAGTCAGGCTTTGCGCCGCATCCTGTTTTTCGGAATGCACTGGAATCAGACCGGTAATTGCCGCGCTGCCAAGCAGACTGAAGATTGTCAGTGCGACGGCGGCAACCAGAACCAGTGGATGCGTTTTGCGTGGATTAGGATTTTTCATGGTAATACCCTCCCTTAGTATCCGTAACCTTGATAACGATAGTATCTGTCGTGACCATGGCCGTGGTCGTGATGACGTGGACCGCGCCAGTCGCGCTCATACACCATGTAACCGCGTGGGGCTGGCTGATAGTAGACGCGCGGTGCAGGTTGGTAATACACCCGTGGGGCGGGGCGATAGCGAGGCTCTGCCTGATAGCGTGGTGTCTGCGACGCAATCGCCACACCTGCGGCCGCACCAATGGCGCCGCCGATGATCGCGCCATCACGCCCACCGATGGAGGAGCCGACTATGGCGCCGGCACCGCCGCCCAGTGCGCCACCGAGAATCGAGGGTCCATTCACCTCCATAAAGCCTTCGGCCTGGGCCGAGGTGCTGAAGGCACAAACCAGCGCCAAGGCTGCGCAGGCGTGGGTAATTTTCGTATTCATCTTGTTCTTAAGCATGTGATTTACCCCTTAACAACCAAACTGTTTTTAACCGTTTGCACACCCTGCACGGAGGATGCAATTTCCACCGCGCGATGTGCTTGCTGATCCGTATCGACAAAGCCGCTCAATATCACTTCACCTTTATAGGTTTCCACACTGATGTTGAGCGATTTGGTGTGGCTATCGTGCACCAGTTCATCGCGAATCTTTTCGGTGACTTCGGTATCGTCCAGAAATGCTTCCATGCGGGCTTGCTGGGCAGCTAGCTTGAACTGCTCAAATTCCTGCTCGCTCAAACTGCCATTGCGGTCGATATCGGCATTTTCGAAATGCTGTGCGAGGTCTTGATCCTGAACCGCCTCATCGTGGTTCAGACGGTGATCCTGATTGCTGTCCAGCTTGCTGAAAGCGCTGGCAAAAGGCTGCACCAGTGGACGATCAGCGTTAGCCGCAATCCCGGATGCGCTGTAGGCGCACAGAGCCAGGCTCAGCGTCAGGGCAGTGGTTTTCAGATTAAATGTAGATGGCTTGTTTTTCATGTTGGTTTGCTTACATTGCTCACAAGAGATATGGCAAGTAGCGTGCCAACATGAAAATATTGTTTTAAATCAAGTGATTAATTGAAATTTAGGATTTTGAACCCGCGGTGGAATCGTCGCTGAATGGCGACGTTCCGCAGGGGGTGTTTTGTAAGGCGTTGAATTTAAATAGGAATGTGTGTCGCGAAAACTAGGCAGCTTGGCCGCTGGTGTCGTCTTTGAACAACGCCGGGGTCAGTTGATGCCGTTGCAGCAGCTTGTAGAACTCAGTGCGATTACGTTGAGCCAGTCTGGCAGCTTGCGTGACGCCGCCATTGGTGGCCTTGAGCAGCTTGATAAGGTAGTCACGCTCAAAGTTCTTGCGCGCAATCTCAAATGGCACAATGCCGCCGATATCGTCCTGCAGGGCCTTTTGTACCAGGGAGGTGGATACCAGCGGTGTGGTCGATAACACCACCGTCTGTTCCACGATGTTTTGCAATTGCCGGACATTGCCCGGCCACGGCGCTGCAATCAGCAACTCCATGGCGTCGGGTGAAAAGCCATTGAGGTTTTTGCCGTATTTGGTGCTCAAGGCATGGAGGAAGTTATTGGCCAAGAGGGGGATGTCCTCGCGCCTGCCTGCCAGAGAAGGGATGTCCAGCGATACCACGTTGATGCGGTAATACAAATCCTCACGGAAGCGCCCGGCTTTCATTTCTTCGGCGAGGTTTTTATGCGTGGCCGAAATAATCCGTACATCCACCGCAATCGAGGTGTTGGAGCCCACAGGCCGTATCACGCGCTCTTGTAATGCCCGTAGCAGCTTGACCTGCAAGGGCATGGGCATGTCGCCGATTTCATCGAGGAAAATCGTGCCGCCCTCCGCGCTCTGGAACAGGCCTTTGTTATCCCTGACGGCGCCGGTAAAGGCGCCTTTGGTATGACCAAACAGCTCGGATTCAAGCAGGGCTTCGGGGATCGCGCCACAGTTGATCGCCACAAACGGGCGACGATTGCGCGGACTGGCTTTGTGTATGGCACGCGCCAGCAGTTCCTTGCCGGTACCACTGTCGCCTTGAATAAACACACTGGCGTCCGACATGGCCATCAATTTGGCCTGGCTCAGCAGGTTTTCCATGTGCGGACTGCGCGTAATAATGGCTTCGCGCCAGCTTTGATCTTCCGTGCTGTCTGCCGTGACATGTGCGCCTGCCGTTAGCCGCAAGGCCGCTTCCACCTGTTGCAACAGAGATTTGCTGTCAAATGGTTTGGTCAAAAAGCCAAACACGCCACGCCGGGTGGCATCCACCGCTTCCGGAATTGAGCCGTGCGCGGTGAGCAGGATGACGGGCAGGGCAGGATCCGCCTGATGGATGGCATCAAACAGCGCCAGGCCATCCATGCGCGGCATGCGCAGATCGCTGATCACCAGTGCGGGGCGACTCACCCCGATATGCGCCAGCGCTTCTTCGCCATTGGCAGCGGTGACAACCTGGTAGCCAGCAGCCACCAGCCGCATTTCCAGCAGTTTGAGAATGTCGGGATCGTCGTCTACAGCCAGAATCTTGCGGCCAGTGACGGGCGATAAAGCCAAAACACTCATTTCTTCGGTCCTTGGTCACGATCTATCATGGTTTTTTCAATATCCTTGAGGTCATCCAGTTTTTTCTGCAGGTTCATCATGCCGGTCTGGGCCGTATCCGCGCGCTTTTGCTCATCGCGCACGCGGCTTACCAATCGAAGGTTTTCGCCAACGAAGTCGCGCAACAGACCAAACAGATTCTTTTCATCGGCAGACAACGTTTTCTCTGTCAGTAATTCATCCAGCAAGATTTGGGCCTTCTGCGAATCACGCGTTTTGCTGGAGGGCAGTGCATAAGCAATCGCCAGCTTGCTGCGCGTGAGCAGTGGCAGTTTTTCCTTGCCATTGCTTGTGCTCAGGATGGCGACCTCCTTTTTCTGAGTATCGGCGGGCAGGTCGGTGAAATACTGCGCGTACTCCAGCAAGGCATTGTTGTTGACCACGGGGGTTTCCGCTTTGACCTCGGTTTTGCTGCTATGTTCGTGGTGCGTGGTCGCAGACTCGGTAACCGGAGCCTGTGGTTTGGTTGAGACCGGCGCGCAGGCATTTAACAGCAGCGCGGTGAATAGCGGCAATGCTGCTCGGGTCAGGCCCGGATAAAGGGCGGTAGTCTTCATGGAATATTCTCCTAAAAATTCGTATTAATGCCGATATGCCTGACCACGCGGGGTGAGGCATATTGCTGACATGCCATGAAGGACGGCAATAAGGGCAAGGCTTGAGTGGACTAGGCGGCTTTACTGGCCGGATGCAACGGCAGGCGCACCTGGAAGTGGGCACCATGGTCCGATGGCAGCAGCATGATCTCGCCACCGTGCGCATCTACATATTCTTTGGCAATCGACAAGCCTAGCCCGCTTCCACTGACCAGACTTTCATAGACGCCGTTCCCTTTGTAAAAAGGATCAAACAGTTTTGCCTTGTCCGCCGCCATGACGCCCGGGCCGCCATCATGGACTTCAAACACCAGACTGTCATTAGTTTGCCGGGTGCGCAAGCGGATGGTGCCGGATTTTGGCGTGTACTTGATGGCATTCGAAATCAGGTTGTCGACGATGGTGGCGACTTTTTCTGCATCAGCCTTGAGGTGCACGGTTTCGCAGTCGCGCTCAATAGTAATCTGCTTGCTGCTCATGGTCAGCGCATACGAATTCAACACATTTTCCAGCAGGGTGGGGAAGTCAAATCCGCTTAATTCCAGCTGCGGTTTCTGATACTGCACGGCGGAATAATTCAGCAGGTTTTCTATCATTTTTTGCAGGCGCATGCTGCTTTCGCGCAGGATGTTGGCGATTTCTTTCTGCTGCGGACTCAGGGCGCCACCAATTTCATCGCTCAGCAGTTCGCTGCCTTCGCGGATGGCGGTGAGAGGCGTTTTCAGCTCGTGCGATACGTGGCGCAAGAAACGTTGTTTTTGCTGATTGAGCTCGTCCAGCTGCGCCCGCAGCCAGTCCAGGCGTATGCCCAGGTTATGCAGGTCGCCCGGGCCATCAATGCTGATGGGTTCATCGTATTTGCCTTCGCCCAGCCGCCGGATGGCGGCATCCATGCGCTTGATGGGTTGTGCGACCAGGAATGTGATCACGGCGGCAACCAGTAGCGCTACCGGGATAAGCGTCATGGTCTGGCTAATCAGCATTTCCTGGGTTTGCTCGGCCGTGCGCGCCAGGATCGCTGACTCGCGGTCAATCAGACGATTGTTTTCACGCAGGATATTCTGCGCCTGATCGGATAAATCCAGGAATTCGGCAATGGCTGCCTTGGCCGTTTCCGGGGTGGGCTGCAATTGCACCACCGTGTCGTAGAGCTTGTCTTCCTGCTGGTTGATTGCTTTCAGCGCCTCGGCCTGGCTCGCCGTAATGCTGAGGCCGCTCAGCTCATCAATCGCATCGGCAAACTGCTCGTGTGCACGCGTGAAGTTCACCAGCAATTGCACGTCATGCAGCACAAAATACTGACGGGCGCTGCGCTCCATCAGCATGAGTTGTTCAGCAATCGCCCGGCTGGCGCGGGTGGCCTGCACCGATTGCGCCACGGTCGTGCGACTTTTATCGGCGAGTCTGTCCAGGTAAACCGCCGCATTGCCGAAGGCAAATAGCAATGGGAGCATGGTGAGTGCAAAACCAAACAGCAATAGCTTTAAAAATGATCGAGGATAAGCAATGCGCAACTAATCAATCTCCAATGTTCAGGCCATGCCTGGCTTGCCTGAGCTTGCCGCCATATGGACCGGCGATTTTTCATGAATGGGCGAATGTGACCCTGTGTGTCCGTTGCCGTTCGGCATTCAGGGGCCGGGCAGTATAATACCGCCATGCCCAAACTCTCTCTTATCGTAGCCATCGCGCATGATGGCGTTATCGGGGTCAATAATACCCTGCCTTGGCATTTGCCCGAAGACCTCAAGCGCTTTCGCGCCTTGACCATGGGCCATCATATCATCATGGGCCGAAAAACCTATGAGTCACTGAACCGCCTGTTGCCGGGCCGCACTACCGTCATTGTCACGCGCAATGCTGACTATCGGGTTGAAGGCGCGCTGATTGCAAGCTCCCTGCAGGATGCCATTTTGCAGTCCGCAGGAGATGACGAAGTGTTCCTCATCGGTGGGGCAGAACTTTACCGTGAAGGCCTGGTCCAGGCAGACAGGTTGTATATCACTGAGATTGAGGCCAGTTTTTCCGGGGATGCTTTTTTCCCCGCCATTGACTACTCCTTGTGGAGACTGGTGGCAGAAGAACGCCATGTCAGTGTCAATGGCCTTATCTATCGGTACCTGACATACGATCGTTTGATTCAGACTTAATCACGGGTGATGCATCATGGTGGCTGAAAACATGACCGAAACTGAGAAGACGTCACAGGCTGAGTCCACCGCATGGTTTGCCCAGGCCTTGGCCTACATGCGTATCCAGCATTGGCAAGAGGCTGAGCAGGCGTTGCGCCAGGCGCTGGAGATCGATCCGGACTATGCTGAAGCACTTTGTAATCTTGGCTATGTGCTGGAGCAGCGAGGTTACCCTGATGCGGCGGAAGAGGCGTATCGGCGCTCCATGGCGCTGGCACCCTCGTTGCTGAATGCGGCACTGAATCTGGGTGTCATGTTGCAGAGCCAGAGTCGCTTTGATGAAGTTGAGGCCATTTACCAGCAAACCATCCGGCAGCATCCTGACCAACCGGCGCCATGGACGAATCTGGGGATTCTTTACACCGCCATGCAGCGCGATCACGAAGCCGAGCGTTGTCATCGCCAGGCCCTGATGCTGAATCCTGATTATCGCAAGGCGAGATTCAACCTGAGTTATTTATTGCTGAGGCAAGGCCGTTTTGAAGAAGGCTGGGAGTGTATTGAAGCGCGTACCATGCCCGCGCAGGCAGGCTTCATCGACGCGCCACGCTGGCAAGGCGAGCCGCTAAGCGGTAAAAGTCTGTTGCTGGTCTGCGAAGGTGGTCATGGCGATGCGCTGCATTTTTGCCGCTATGCCATCTTGTTGCAACAGCAGTGGTCGGTGCGTTTGCATATTGTCTGCCCGCCCGCGCTGGAGCGATTGTTTGCCATGCAGCCGGTATTCGAGCAGGTGTTGACTAATCCGACCAAGGCGCAGTGCGACTATTGGTGCCCGCTCCTGAGCCTGCCACGTTTGTTTGGCACGCGCATAGACAATATTCCGGCAGAGACACCTTACCTGCGCGTTAACGAAGAACTCGCCACGCAGTGGCAGGCATTGCTTCCTGAGAGCGGCTTGAAAGTAGGGCTGGTCTGGCAGGGTAACCCCCAGTTTGAAAATGACGCTGATCGGTCACTCTCAACCCTGGCTGTGTTGAGCCCTTTGCGGCAAATTTCCGGGGTGCATTTATTTCGTCTGCAGCAAACTCCTGTGGGTGAGTCCTGTGCAAAAGTTATCGGAATGAAGGATTTGCCCGAAGTGATGGTGGATTTTGCCGATACCGCTGCCGTGATCACGGGCCTTGATCTGGTGATTTCCGTGGATACCGCCGTCGCCCACTTGGCTGGAGCACTCGGAAAGCCATGCTGGCTGATGTTGCCGCATTACATGACCGACTGGCGCTGGATGACGACCCGGGACGACAGCCCCTGGTATCCCACGTTTCGGCTATTTCGGCAGCAGCTGCGGGGGGATTGGGTTTACGTGGGATGGTGCATTGCCCAGGCTCTGCAGGCCAAACTTGAGGCAGACACTACCCGCTAATCGAAGGCGGCCGCGATGAACCGGTAAGTCTCAAGAAAAACGCCTGCTAGCAGGCGTTTTCAGATAGGCGCATGTAGCGCGCTGACCCGAAAGATCAGCGCGTCATGGTTTTAAGCCGCCACGCAATCCACGTAGTAATACGCTTTGCCATCCACCACTTGTTTTACCAGGCCATGCACATCGGTTTCAAAGCCAGGGAAGCGCTCATTGAAATCGCGGGCAAAGCGCAGGTAATTCACGATGATCGCATTGAACTGCTCACCCGGAATCAGCAATGGAATGCCAGGCGGGTAAGGCGTCAGCAGCACGGCAGTGATGCGACCTTCCAGTTCGTCAATCTGCACGCGGTCAATCTTGCGGTGCGCCATGCGCGCAAATGCATCGGTCGGCTTCATGGCTGGAATCATGTTGGACAGATACATTTCGGTGGTCAGACGTGCCACGTCGTTGGCGCGATACACTTCGTGAATCTGCGTACACAAATCCTTGAGGCCAATGCGCTCATAGCGGGGCTGCTTGGCAACAAACTCCGGCAGCACTTTCCACAGCGGCTGGTTCTTGTCGTAATCATCCTTGAACTGCTGCAAGGCGGCGACCATGGTGTTCCAACGGCCCTTGGTAATGCCGATGGTGAACATGATGAAGAACGAATAAAGACCGGTCTTTTCCACGATAACGCCGTGCTCGGCCAAATACTTGGTGACGATGGCGGCGGGGATGCCAAACTCGTCCGAGAACGAGCCATCCACATCCAGCCCAGGCGTGATGATAGTGGCCTTGATCGGATCCAGCATGTTGAAGCCTTCGGCCAGATTGCCGAAGCCGTGCCAGCGTTCGCCGGCTTTCAGCATCCAGGCTTCGCGCTCTTCAATGCCTTCTTCGGACAAGTCGTCCGGGCCCCAGACCTTGAACCACCAGTCGCTGCCCCATTCTTCGTCTACCTTGCGCATGGCGCGGCGGAAATCCAGGGCTTCCATGATGGATTCTTCCACCAGGGCTTTGCCGCCCGGGGCTTCCATCATGGCGGCAGCTACATCGCAGCTGGCAATAATCGAATATTGCGGGCTGGTGGAGGTGTGCATCAGATAGGCTTCATTGAATACATCGCGGTCCAGGCGGTTGTCTTCTGCATCCTGCACCAGAATCTGCGATGCCTGGCTCAGGCCGGCCAGCAGCTTGTGCGTGGACTGGGTGGAGAACACCATTGAGTCTTTGCAGCGCGGGCGGTCAGCGCCAATGGCGTGGTAGTCACCGTAAAAGTCATGGAAGGTGGCGTGTGGCAGCCAGGCTTCATCAAAATGCAGGGTGTCGATCTTGCCATCCAGCATTTCCTTGATTTCTTCCACGTTGTAGAGCACGCCGTCGTAGGTAGACTGCGTAATCGTCAGTACCCGTGGCTTGGCATTTTTGTCGGTGGCAAACGGATTGGCTTCAATCTTCTTCTGGATGTTTTCCCAGGCGAATTCTTCTTTGGGAATCGGCCCGATAATGCCGAAGTGATTGCGCGTTGGCATCAGGAACACCGGCACGGCGCCGGTCATGATGATGGAGTGCAGCACCGACTTGTGGCAATTGCGGTCCACCACCACGATATCGCCCGGGGCGACGGTGGAATTCCACACGATCTTGTTCGAGGTCGAGGTGCCATTGGTCACGAAATACAAATGGTCGCAGTTGAAAATGCGTGCTGCATTGCGCTCGGAAGCAGCCACCGGGCCGGTATGGTCCAGCAGCTGGCCCAGTTCGTCCACGGCGTTGCAGACGTCAGCGCGCAGCATGTTTTCACCAAAAAACTGGTGGAACATCTGGCCGACGGGGGATTTCAGGAAGGCCACGCCACCGGAGTGGCCGGGGCAGTGCCAGGAATAGGAGCCATCGGCTGCGTAATGGGTCAGCGCGCGGAAGAACGGCGGCGGCAGGCTGTCCAGATAGGTACGCGCTTCACGCACGATGTAGCGGGCCACGAATTCCGGCGTATCTTCAAACATGTGGATGAAGCCGTTCAGTTCGCGCAGGATCTCATTCGGGATATGGCGGCTGGTGCGGGTTTCACCATGCAGGAAAATCGGGATTTCCTCATTGCGGTAGCGGATTTCGTCGACGAATTTGCGCAGGTTATCCAGCGCTTCGGGCTTCTCTTCGACAAACTCTTCATCGTCAATCGACAGGATGAAGGCCGAGGCGCGACTTTGCTGTTGCGCAAAGGAGGTCAGGTCACCATAACTGGTCACGCCCAGCACTTCAAAGCCTTCTTCTTCGATGGCTTTGGCCAGCACGCGTATGCCGAGACCGGAGGAGTTCTCCGAGCGAAAGTCTTCATCAATGATGACGACAGGAAATCTGAACTTCATATAGGCCTCCGAAGGCTGCCCGAAATGGCGAAAGGAGCGGAATATAGCACGTTTTCGTGACGTGACAAGCCTTTGAGCAGTAAAGCTTTGTCCGTGTGGAATCGAATATGCGGATTGGAGCGGCTTGGCGGCCGAACGTTCATAAAAATGTCATATTGGCGCATGCATTTTCTGGGGGCTGCCGGGGGCAAAATCGCGCGTTTTCGTACCTGTATTTCTGGCGCTCTGGATATACCTAAGCAGCCCAGACGAAATCAACGCCTGGGCAACCATATTTTCCGGCATATTTTCTGCGCAGCGCTCCTAGAGCTGCATCAGCGCATCGCGCACGCGCAACTCGTCGACGCCTTTGCCAATAAAGACAATACGCGTTAGCGGCTCGTCTTCATCCCAGCCTTCCAGCAGGGTGGGGGGGTAGAGGGTATGTTGCACGGCATGCACGGCAATCGGCGCAGGCTGGTCTTCGGCGTGGATAATGCCCTTGAGTCGCAGCAATTGCTCGCCAAAGGTCGCGCACAGCCATTTCAGCACCGGCTCCAGTTGATCCCAGGTCAGCGGCTTGGGCAGGGTGACGGTGAAGCTGACAATCTCGTCATCGTGCACGGCCTTGGGCAACGTGCCGCGGCCCGCCTTGGAGCGGGTGGGGGCGCGCAACCAGCGTTGTGGTTGCGCCTGCTTGCCATCCTGACTGAACAAGCCCACATCAATCAGGTGTTCGGGCTCAATCTCGCCATGGCGGATCATGTGTTGCGTGGCGCCAGGATTGAGATCCGTGAGTGTCGCCGCCAGCGCCTCCTGCTGTTCGGGCGTGGCCAGGTCTGACTTGGTCAGCAGCAGCACATCGGCCACGGCGGCCTGCTTGCGTGCTTCGCCATGCTTTTCAATCTGCTGAATGCCATATTGACTGTCGATAGTGACCACCACGGCATCGAGTCTGTAAGTCGAGCTGATTACCGGTTCGTTCATCAGGTTGGCGAGGATGGGGCCGGGATCGGCCATGCCGGTGGTTTCGATCACCAGGCGTTTGAATTCGGGAATCGCCGATAACGCGCGCTTGAAGAACAGATCGCGCAGGGTATCGGCCAGCTCATTGGTCAGCGTGCAACACAGGCAGCCCGAGCTAAGTAACACGGTGTTGTCGGCGACATGCTCGCTTTCCACGGTGCGGGCCAGTATGTGGTCCAGCCCGGCCTCGCCCAGCTCATTGATCACCACCGCCGTATCTTTCATGCCGGGGTTGTTGAGCAGCTTGTTCAGCAGCGTGGTTTTGCCGCTACCGAGAAAGCCGGTGAGCAGGGTGACGGGAATGCGAGGATCGTGGCTCATGGATAACCTGTTGCTTGGGGCCAAAAGGCAGAGTTTAAAAGGTTGGTGATGTGTCGTTGCCAGGAATGCGCCAGACCAGACTCTGGCCTGACCCGGCTACATCGCTCAAGTTCTATTGTAGCCGCAGATTCTTCAGCTTGGAAAACCGCTCATGCCGCGTCTTGCTCTTCTTCATGCGCCGCATGCCACGCCGGGAAGGGGTCGGGCAGTTTGCGCCAGCCGGATACGCCGCTGGCCATTTCCTCATCGCTTAGCAGGCAGGCATCAAACCCAGCCCGAATAGCGGATTTGTCCATGTTCATGCCTATCAGCACCAGTTCCTGCTGGCGGTCGCCCCAGGGTTCCAGCCAGCGTTGCTTGATCATGGCGAGGGATTCTTCGTCCTGCGGCCAATAGTCAGAAGGGGTAGCCGCCCACCACATGCCCGCCAGTTCATTGCGCGAGATGGCGCCCGCTTGTGACCAGTTGGCGCAGAAATCAGGACGGCTGGCCAGCCAGAAATGGCCTTTGGACCTGACCACGCCTGGCCATTCCTGCCCCAGCCATGCCCACAGACGCTCCGGATGAAACGGTTTGCGCGCCCGGTAGACAAAGCTGCGGATGCCATATTCCTCGGTTTCAGACACGTGTTCGCCGCGCAGCTCCTTCAGCCAGCCAGGGGCATCCTGCGCCGCTTCAAAGTCAAAGCGACCGGTATTCAGCACGCGGTCCAGCGGCACCTTGCCGAAACTGCTGTGCACGATGTCGGCACGCGGATTCAGTGTCTTGAGTATGCCTTCCAGCTGGCCGATCTCGGCAGGCGTCATGAGGTCAGTCTTGTTGAGGACGATCACATCACAGAATTCCACCTGCTCGACCAGCAGGTCGACCACGGTGCGCGTGTCTTCTTCGCCCATGGTTTCGCCACGATCTGCCAGAAAGTCACGCGAGCTGTAGTCGCGCAGGAAATGGTAGCCATCGACCACGGTGACCATGGTGTCCAGGTGCGAGACATCCGACAGGCCGACATCATTTTCATCGCGGAAGGTAAACGTCTCGGCCACCGGCAGTGGTTCCGAGATGCCGGTGGATTCGATCAGCAGATAATCAAAACGGCCCTCGGCGGCCAGGCGGCGGATTTCCACCAGCAGGTCTTCGCGCAGTGTGCAGCAGATGCAGCCATTGCTCATCTCCACCAGCTTTTCTTCGGCGCGCGATAGTGCCGCGCCGCCTTCACGTACCAGGCGCGCGTCAATGTTGACTTCGGACATGTCGTTGACGATGACCGCGACGCGGCGACCTTCGCGATTATTGAGAATATGGTTGAGCAGCGTGGTTTTGCCGGCGCCGAGAAAGCCGGAGAGCACGGTGACAGGGAGTTTTTTCATGGGATGTCCTTCGCTAGAGAATGTGGCTGGTGTCGGTGGCGCTCAGTGCCCGAACTGGCGTTCACGGCGTTCGTGTCTTTCCTGGGCTTCCACGCACAGTGTGGCGGTGGGGCGGGCCAGCAGGCGTGCCAGGCCGATGGCTTCGCCGGTTTCTTCGCAGTAGCCATAGCTGCCTTCTTCAATCCGGCGCAGCGCGGCATTGACCTTTTTCAGCAATTTGCGCTCGCGATCGCGCGCCCGCAGCTCCAACGTGCGCACTTCTTCCTGGGTGGCGCGGTCGGCCGGGTCGGCGGCATCTTCGGTTTCGCGCAGGTGCTCGCCGGTATGCGCGGCGTTATCGCTGATTTCGGCCTTGAGGCTTTGCAGCAGATGTGCAAAGTACGCCAGTTGCTTACCGTTCATGTAGTCGGTGGCGGGCATGGCGAGTAGCTGTTGTGGGGTCAGGTCTTGTGGCATGTGGGTCAGCAGGGACTGATTATTTTTGCAACAATGTTGCGATTCCGTGCATGCTAATGCCTGGTGTTAAAAAATGCAACCTAGTTGCATTTATGAAGGTGGTGTTGCAGGTAATGAAAATGATGCCGTGTTAAAGACAGGGGCTGGAAGGTGAGACTGGCTGCCACGGATGAGTGGCAGGGGTTTGAGACTCAGGCCTGCGCGCGCTGGCAGTCGGCGCAACAGCCTTTAATGTTGAGTTCGATGGAATCGACGGTAAAATGCTCGGGTATCTGCGCAGGCAATCTGGCATGCACGCCTTCCAGGCAAAACACCTTGCCGCACGAGGTGCATTTGAAGTGAGCATGCTGATGCAGCGTATTTTTTTGCGTGTGCTGGAAGCGGCGAGCCCGGTCATGCCCCATAATAGCGTGCGCCAGACCATGCTCCAGCAGCCAGTCCAGAACGCGGTAAAGAGTGACCCGGTCAAACGATGCTTCGCTGCCCAGGGCCTGCAGGATTTCAGGATGGGTGAGGGCGTGCTGAGCGCCCGCCAGTACATTGAGTACGGCAATACGTGAAGGCGTGGGACGTTGTCCGGCGTCCCGAATCAATTGTTCTGCGTTTTCCATAGGCTTGAAAAGGTTGTCAGCTTTCAAGTGTCAGAGATAACGCCGGAAACGTCAACCACATGCCCACAAGGGCGGAAAAAGAATCAAACACGCATGAATGTATTTTACGAAGAGGATGGAGGCTTCAAGGTTGCCGCCATCATGACCGAGAATCCGGGTTCCTTGCAGGTTGAGGCCCTGACCGGCAAACGTTCCAAGATCAAGTCTGCCAATGTGCTCATGAAGTTTGAGCAATCCCTGTCCGGTTTCATGGAAGCCGCCAATGCCGAGGCTGAGCAGCTGGATATCCCGTTTTTGTGGGAATGCTGTGGCGAGGACGAATTTGCCTTTGATGCGCTGGCGCAGGATTACTACGGACAAAAACCCACGCCGGTGCAATCGGCTGCGGTGGCGATTCGTCTGCACAGCGCGCCGGTGTATTTTTATCGCAAGGGCAAAGGGCACTACAAGGCCGCGCCTGCCGATACCCTGAATGCCGCGCTGGCCGCGATTGAAAAGAAGCGCCTGCAAGCCGAAAAAATTGCCACCTTTGCCGAACAACTGAAGGCCGGTGAGCTGCCCGAAGAGTTCCGCAGCAAGCTGGACATGCTGTTTTACGATCCCGACAAAAACTCCATGGAATGGAAAGCGCTGGAGCAGGCGGCGGCCGAAACCCATACCGGGCATGTGCAAGTGCTGGCGGCTGCGGGTGCCATCGCTTCCATACACGATTACCACCTGGGCGCTTTTCTGCGCGAATATTTCCCCAAAGGCACCGGATTTGATGCGGTGGCCGCCTTGCCGCCGGTCGACGACCTGCCGCTGGCCGAGGTCGAAGCTTTCAGTATTGATGACAGCACCACCACCGAAATCGACGATGCCCTATCGGTAACGCCGCTGGGCAATGGCCTAACACGCGTCGGCATTCATATTGCCGCCCCGGCGCTGGGTATTCTGCCGGACTCACCGCTGGATGCGGTCGCGCTGCACCGTTTGTCTACGGTCTATATGCCGGGCAACAAGATCACCATGCTGCCGGAAGAGGCTATTGAGCCTTTTAGCCTGAATGCAGGCCATGAGCGGCCTGCGCTGTCGCTGTATCTGGATGTGGCGGCCGATTTCAGCATTGTGCATCGCGAGAGTCGTGTGGAGCGCGTGCGTATTGTGGAAAACCTGCGCCATGATGCGCTGGAGCCTTACTTCAACGAGGCCACGCTGGCAGAAGATAGCGGGCATCCCTATTGGGCGCGCCTGCTGTTCCTGTTCAATCTGGCCGAAGCGCTGGAAAAAGCCCGTGGCAAGTACGACCCGACGCGGCCGCCACAGCTCGATTACAACTTTTATGTCACCGACGGCAAGGTGCAGATCGTGGCGCGCCGTCGCGGTTCGCCCATGGACAAGCTGGTGGCCGAGCTGATGATAGAAGCCAACAGCCAATGGGGTCTGCTCTTGAAAGAGCATGCCATTCCCGGCATTTACCGTGCGCAGAATGGCGGCAAGGTTTACATGACCACGCAGGCGGAGCCGCATCAGGGCCTGGGCGTCGGGCAATATGCCTGGAGCACTTCGCCACTGCGTCGCGCGGTGGACCTGATCAACCAGCGCCAGGTGATCTCGGTATTGCGCGCTGAGCTGCCGGTGTATCCGCCGAACAGCGATCTGCTGGCCTCGGCCATGCGCAATTTTGACCAGACTTACAATGCTTACAATGAATTCCAGACGCGCATGGAGCGCTACTGGTGCCTGCAATATCTGGTGCAGGAAAACATCCAGGAAATCGGCGCCACGGTGTGGCGCGAGAATCTGGTGCGGCTGGATAACCTGCCCTATATCACCAAGGTGCACAGCCTGCCGGAGCTGGCACCGGGTACTCGCGTCAAGCTGGAAATTCGTCAGGTGGATACGCTCATGATGGAACTGGACACCAGGTTCAAAGGCGTGGAGACACCCGTGGCGGAGGTGGACCATGTTTAGGATGGGACGCAACATCGCACGCAGCATACACCGGGCCATTACGCATGAAGACAGCGTGGATGTGAGCGAGATCGACGGCGTGCGCTCGCTGCATCTGGGCTCGGATACCGTGCAAAGCTCCATGCGGGTCAAGGCGCCCTATGATCTCGAGCTGAAATACACGCGCGGCATGATGGTGTTTCTGCTGTTCAACAAGCAGGTGCGCAATCTGGTTATGATCGGCCTTGGTGGCGGTTCGGTGCCCAAGTACATTTACCAGTACCTGCCGCAGATTGCCTGCAAGGTGATCGAGATCAACCCCCGCATTATCCAGGTGGCACGCAGTCACTTTTTTGTGCCGCATGATGAATACCTGCCTTCGGGCGAGGCGCGTTTTGAAGTCGTGCAGGCCGATGGCGCCGTGTATGTCGCCGAAAATGCCGACAGCATGCAGGTGCTGGTGATCGACGCCTTTGACAGCCGTGGCATCCCGCAGGACCTCTGCACCCAGTCTTTCTTTGATGACTGCTTTGAAGCGCTGACGCTGGATGGCATGCTGGTGGTCAATCTGTGGGGCTCGGACCGCAACTTTGATGTCTACCTGCAACGCATCGAGCAAAGTTTTCATCAGCGCGTGCTGGTCATGCCGACCGGCCGCCCTGGCAATATCATCGTATTTGCCTTCAAGCGTGCGCCGCAGGATCTGCGCTGGAGCTCGCTGCGCGAACGTGCGCGTGCGCTGGAAGCCGAATACAAGATCGAATTCATGGATTTCATTGAGCGCTTGCGCGACCATAATCCGAATACCCCTAATCGCTTGCTGCTGGAAAGAGAGTCCGCGGAATGAAATCCCATCAATTTTTTGCCACCTGCCCACGCGGGCTGGAAGCGCTGCTGGCCGAAGAGCTGCAGCAACAGGGCGCGCGCGCCGTGCAGGTGACCGATGGCGGTGCCTCGTTTGGCGGCGACATGGCGGTATGCTACCGCGTCAATCTGCACAGTCGCCTGGCGACGCGCGTGCTGCTGGAAGTGGTGCGCGGCAACTATGCCAGCGAAGATGATCTTTATCAGGCCGCGCTCAAGTTCAACTGGCCGGAGTGGTTTGATGTGGGCCGCAATTTCATGGTCAAGGTGACTGGCGTCAAATGCCCGCTGAAGAGTCTGGAATTCGCCACCCTGCGCATCAAGGATGCCGTGTGCGACCGTTTCCGCCAGGCCGTGGGCAGCCGTCCCTATATCGATACCAAAGAGCCGGATGTCCGCATCCACGCCTATCTCGCTGCCGAGCATTTTCAGTTTTACCTGGATACTTCCGGCCATGCGCTATACCAGCGCGGTTTGCGCCGTGCCAGCATAGAAGCGCCGTTGCGTGAAAACCTCGCCGCGGGCATCCTCAAGCTGTCCGGCTGGCAGCCGGGCACCTCGCTGCTGGACCCGATGTGCGGTAGCGGTACCTTTTTGCTCGAAGCTGCCATGATGGCCTTGCACATTGCGCCCGGCAGCCGCCGCCATTTCGGCTTTGAGAAGCTGAAGAATTTTGATGCGGACAAATGGAAGAGCCTGCGTCAGCAAGCGCAGAGCCAGGCCAAGCCTGCGACCTTCCAGAAAATCTACGGCAGTGATCAGGATTTGCGCGCCGTGCGCGTCAGCAAGCAAAACCTGCAGGAGGCTGGGTTACTGGAAGCCGTGCAGCTGAGCCATGCCGATATGGTGGAAGTGCCGCCGCCCGCCGAAGCTGGTGTGCTGGTCGCCAACCCGCCTTATGGCGTGCGTATTGGCGAAGATGAAGAGCTGGCCGCGCTTTACCCCAAGATGGGCGAAGCGCTCAAGCGCAAGTTTGCCGGCTGGAATGCCTATTTTCTGACCAATGATCTGCGCATGCCCAAGCTGATGCGACTGGCGCCTTCCAAGCGCACGCCTTTGTTCAACGGCCCGCTGGAATGCCGGTTGTTTGAGATCCGCATGGTGGCGGGCAGCAATCGCAAGGAGAAGCCTGCCGATGAGTGACAGCCTGGATGAACTGCGTGCCCGGGTAAATGCCTTTGTCGCCGAGCGCGACTGGGCGCAGTTTCATACGCCCAAAAATCTGGCGATGGCGATGATCGTGGAAGCGGCGGAAGTGGTGGAGCATTTTCAATGGGACACCCCGGCAGAAAGCGCCACCATGGATGCTGCCCGCAAGACGGAGATTGGTCATGAGTTGGCCGATACCTTTGTCTACCTGCTGCGGATTGCCGAAGTCTGCGGCATTGACCTGATTGCCGCCGCCAATGCCAAGATAGACCTTAACGCGAAGAAATATCCGGCTGACCTGGCGCGTGGCAGCAATGCCAAATACACCGCTTATCAAGTGCCGCCTGAGACGAAAGACTAGCGCTCAAACGCCTTGCCATACTCGCGCCATCCCTGGCGAGCCTGCTTGATCAATAGACCGGTTTGCCCTTGCAGGGCAGGGCAGCCGAGGTAATGCGGCCTATCCAGGCCGTATTGCCCATATCGCCCTCAGGCAAAAACAATTCCCCTAGCGTTTTCTGGCCTTTAACGTCCGACATGCTGAGCACAAACAGCACGCGCTGATCGGCACGCAGGCGTATATCCCAGCCATGCGCGGTCTGATCCACCGTGCTGGTGCGGTTGGGGTAGGATTCGGCCAGCCTTTGCAGCACGCAATAACTCGCGTTTTCACTGCTATCGGCAAACTGGTAGCGCGCCTTCAGCAGCATGGCGCTCGATTGCGGAGCGTTGCTGGCACAGCTGCTTAGTAACAATGCGATCAGCATACTGGCAAATGTCAGCATGCCGGGGTTGCGGCCTTGATGCATGGCGATTCCTCGCAGGGTGGTCATGATGCGCCGGATTTTAGCAGGCAACAGGCGAGGAATAGGCGGCGGTTTCTGGTAAAATTACATTTTTGCCAACGTCCTGAATTTATTCATGTCCAGCCTCCAAATGATCAGCCTTCGCGGCAGCGCAGCACTCTCCGATTTTCGTCTCGATAAAATTCTCACTGCGCTCAAGGCAACCGCCCCGCGTATCAGCCATCTCTATGCCGAGTTCTGGCATTTTGCCTGGTCCGAAACCACGCTGACCACCGCCCAGCAGGACACCCTGAAGAAGATTCTGACCTATGGCCCCAAGCTGCACGAAGAGCAGCCGCAAGGCGAGTTGCTGCTGGTGGTGCCACGCCCCGGCACGATTTCGCCCTGGGCATCCCGCGCGACCGATATTGCCCGCCACTGTGGGCTGGAAGCCATGCAGCGCCTGGAGCGCGGTGTGGCTTACTATGCGGCCACGGCCGATGGCACGCCCCTGACCGAGGCTGAAAAGCAGGCGCTGAAAGCGCTGATTCATGACCGCATGACCGAAGCCGTCTTCCCGACGCTGGAAGATGCTGCGCGTCTTTATCACATTGCCGAACCAGCTCCGCTGGCCACGGTGGACATTCTCGCTGGTGGCAAGCCCGCACTGGAAGCCGCCAATAGCGAGATGGGCCTGGCACTGTCGCCGGACGAAGTGGATTACCTGCTGGAAAACTTCACCCGCATCGGCCGCAACCCGACCGATGTGGAGCTGATGATGTTTGCCCAAGCCAACTCCGAGCATTGCCGGCACAAGATTTTCAATGCCGACTGGGTGATAGATGGCGTAAAGCAGGACAAATCGCTGTTTGCCATGATCCGCAATACGCATCAGCTGAACCCCGGCAATACCGTGGTGGCGTACTCCGACAATGCCTCGATTGTGCAGGGCGAAACCACCCGCCGCTTTTACCCGCAGGCCGATGGCGAGTATGGCTACATCGAGGAAGACATGCACTTCCTGATGAAAGTGGAAACGCATAACCACCCGACGGCGATTTCGCCATTTGCCGGTGCTGCTACCGGTGCTGGCGGTGAAATCCGCGACGAAGGTGCGACCGGTTCCGGCTCCAAGCCCAAGGCTGGTTTGACCGGGTTTTCCGTGTCCAACCTCAATATTCCCGGCTTCAAGCAGCCGTGGGAAACCGATAACGGCAAGCCATCGCGCATTGCTTCGGCCTTGCAGATCATGATTGACGGCCCACTGGGTGGCGCCGCGTATAACAACGAATTTGGCCGCCCCAATATCGCGGGTTATTTCCGTACGCTGGAACTGGAAGCCGCCGGTGAGCTGCGCGGCTATCACAAGCCCATCATGCTGGCGGGTGGTGTGGGCAATATCTCGGCCAAGCATTCGAAAAAGAATCCGATTCCGCCGGGCGCCTGTCTGATTCAGCTGGGCGGTCCCGCCATGCTGATTGGCCTGGGCGGCGGCGCGGCATCCAGTATGGATACCGGTGCCAATACCGAAAACCTGGACTTTGACTCGGTGCAACGTGGCAACCCCGAGCTTGAGCGCCGCGCGCAGGAAGTTATCGACCGCTGCTGGCAGCTGGGGGATGACAATCCTATTCTGAGTATTCACGACGTTGGCGCTGGTGGTATCTCCAATGCCTTCCCCGAGCTGGTGAACGATGCCGGTGTGGGCGCGCTGTTTGAGCTGCGCAATGTGCATAACGAAGAGCCCGGCATGTCGCCGCGTGAGCTGTGGAGCAATGAAGCGCAGGAACGCTATGTCATGGCTGTGGCGGTGGAAGATCTGGCACGCTTTGCCGAGATTTGCGAACGTGAGCGCTGCCCGTTTGCCGTGATTGGTCATGCTACCGAGCAACGCCACCTGACCGTGGCCGACAGCCATTTTGACAACAAGCCGGTGGACATGGATTTGTCCGTGCTGCTGGGCAAGCCACCCAAGATGACGCGCACCGTGACGCATCTGGAGCGCGATCTCAAGCCTTTCGATGCCAAGGTGTCGCTGAAAGAAGCCGCCGAGCGCGTATTGCGCCTGCCTGGCGTGGCTGACAAGACCTTCCTGATCACCATTGGTGACCGCACGGTGACCGGCCTGATCGCCCGCGACCAGATGGTGGGCCCATGGCAGGTGCCAGTGGCCGATGTGGCGGTGACGCTGGCCGGCTATGAAACCTACCGCGGCGAAGCCTTTGCCATCGGCGAAAAAGCGCCACTGGCACTGATTGATGCCCCGGCTTCCGGCCGCATGGCGATTGCCGAATCCATTACCAATATTGCTGCCAGCCGCATTGAGCAGTTGTCTGACCTCAAGCTTTCTGCCAACTGGATGGCGCCTGCCGGTCACCCCGGTGAGGATGCTGCACTGTTTGATACCGTGCGTGCCGTGGGCATGGAGCTGTGTCCGCAACTCGGCATCAGCATCCCGGTCGGCAAGGATTCCATGAGCATGAAGACCGTGTGGGAAGAGGGCGGCGACAAGAAAGCCGTGACCGCCCCGATTTCGCTGGTAGTCACTGCCTTTGCCCCCACGCCCGATGCACGCCAGACCCTGACGCCACAACTGCGTACGGATCTGGGCGACAGCAAGCTGATACTGATTGATCTGGGTAATGGCCGCAACCGCATGGGCGGTTCTGCCTTGGCCCAGGTATATGGTGCCACCGATAACGTGGCGCCCGATCTGGATAAACCGGAACAGCTCAAAGCCTTCTTCGAGCAGATTCAGGCGCTGAATGCCGCTGGCAAGCTGCTGGCATACCACGACCGTTCGGATGGCGGCCTGTTTGTCACCCTGGTGGAGATGGCGTTTGCCGGTCGTTGTGGCATTGATATTGATCTTTCGGCCTTGTCTGGCGATGCCGTCAGCGTGCTTTACAACGAGGAGCTGGGTGCCGTGATTCAGGTGCTCGCTACCGAAGCATCCACCATTGCCGAGCAGCTCAACCAGGCTTTGCAAGGCTGTGCGCATGTGCTCGGCGCGCCGGTGACCAACAATCACGGCATCATCATCCGCCAGCATGGCGAAGTGGTATTTGCCGAGCTGCGTACCGATCTGCATCGCATGTGGTCCGAGACCACCTACCAGATGCAAAAGCTGCGCGACAACCCGGTATGTGCCCAGCAGGAATACGACCGTATTCTGGATGTGCAAGACCCCGGCCTGCATCAGTACCTGACCTTTGATATCGCCAACAAGATCGAAGCGCCTTATGTGGCAACCGGTGTGCGTCCCCGCATGGCGGTGCTGCGCGAGCAGGGCGTCAATGGCCAGGTGGAAATGGCAGCGGCGTTTGATCGTGCAGGCTTCCAGTCGGTGGATGTGCACATGAGCGACATCATCAGCGGTCGCGTCAGCCTCAAGGACTTTGCCGGTGTGGTGGCCTGCGGTGGTTTCTCCTATGGCGATGTGCTGGGGGCGGGCGAAGGCTGGGCCAAGTCCATCCTGTTCAATAGCCGCGCCAACGATGAGTTTTCAGCTTTCTTCCAGCGCGAGGATTCTTTTGCGCTGGGTATTTGCAATGGTTGCCAGATGATGAGCAACCTGCGCGACCTGATTCCCGGTGCCAGCCACTGGCCGCATTTCGTGCGCAACCGCTCCGAGCAGTTCGAGGCGCGGGTGGCCATGGTGGAAGTCCTGGATTCGCCTTCGCTGTTTTTCAGTGGCATGGCGGGTAGCCGCATGCCGATAGCTGTCGCGCATGGTGAAGGTTTTGCGGAATTTTCTGATGAAAGTGCGGTCAACAGCGTACTTGCCGACAAACTGGTCAGTATACGGTTCGTTGACAATACGGGGAGTGCGACGGAAACCTATCCATTCAACCCCAATGGTTCGCCACAGGGCATTACCGGACTCACTACGCGCGATGGGCGTTTTAGCATTATGATGCCGCATCCGGAGCGTGTATTCCGTACCGTGCAGCACTCGTGGCATCCTGATGGCTGGGGTGAAGATGGGCCGTGGATGCGTATGTTCCGTAATGCACGCAAGTTCATCGGTTGATGTGTGAACGTGGATGTTAATTAAAATACGATAATAAGATTAGAGAGAGAACAGCATGAAAACAATCAAGGCAATCCTGTTGGCAGCAGCACTCTGTATTCCATTTTCGGCCTTTGCGCTGACAGGCGATGAGCAGGTCGAGTACACCGATGCACTGGGTACCGGCAAGCTCAAGGTGGTAAAGAAATACTTCAGCGAACACAAAGTGGACGTTAACGACAAATACTTCGCCTGGTCGGCTTTGCAGATTGCCGCCAACAAAGGCCAGTTGGCCGTGGTGAAGTATCTGGTTGAGCAAGGCGCTGATGTGAATTACCAGCACCCCATGACCAAAATGACGCCGCTGCATCTGGCGGCTTATGATGGCTATACCGATGTCGTCAAGTACCTGATTTCCAAGGGCGCTGACGTCAATATCAAGATGCGTGGTGGTGTTTCCATCGTGCGTGCCGTCAGGGACACAGGCAACACCAAGATGGTAGAAGTGCTGGAAGCTGCAGGCGCCAAGGACGATGGTTGCGAAGGCCAATGTAACTAGGCTTGTTATCAAGCCCATGCAGTTAAAGCTGGTGTTTAACCCGCTATAATCCGAAGAGCGAAGCCTGTCATCGAACACAGGCTTCGCTCTTTTGCATTTCCCGGCCGCTTGGCCCAATCCTGCAACGATTGGTAGCCCATGAAACTGATAGCCTCATACTGGATTCCCGCCTTGGGGATCCTCACATGTATTTCTGGTAGCGCTTATGCGCAACCCCCGCAATATTCCCCCCATATTCAGGTGCTGGCTGCCTCCTGCGCGGCTTGCCACGGCACCGATGGCAATAGTGTCGGTGGAACGCCCGTGCTGGCCGGTCTCGATAGCCTGCATTTCATCCGCCAGATGAAAGCATTTCGTTCTGGTGAGCGTCCGGCGACCGTGATGCAACGCCACGCCAAAGGACTGACCGAAGACGAGATCGTAGGCCTGGCCGCATTTTTTTCCACGCAGCCGCGGGTGACTGGCAAGCTTCCTCCGTCCATGAAGCTGGAGCCCTCCCATGATTGATAGACGCAATTTCCTCAAGCTCGGCTCGGCGGCGGCACTGCTGACCGGGTGCTCGCCTTTATTGCGTGCGGCCGGGAGACCCAAGCCCCGAGTCGTGGTGGTCGGCGGTGGCTATGCAGGTGCGGCTGCAGCAAAGTATCTCAAGCTGTGGGGCGGTAATGCCGTCGATGTCGTGGTGGTGGAGCCCAGCTCGCAGTTTGTCTCCTGCCCCTTGAGCAATCTGGTACTGGGTGGCAGCAAAACCATCGACGACCTCACCTTCAGCTATGCCGCGCTGAAGAAAAACCATGATCTGCAATGGGTGCGTGACTCGGTGGTGGCGATTGATCCTGAACATAAAAAGTTGATCCTGGGCCGCAGTGATTTTGGCTACGACAAGCTGATCCTCGCTCCCGGCGTCGACTTTATTTACGATGCGCTGCCGGGGCTGGAAAGCGACGCTGCCCGCAAGCAGGTGCCCCATGCCTGGAAAGCCGGGGAGCAGACGGTCAATTTGCGCCGCCAGCTGGAGAGCATGCCGGACGATGGCGTGTTTGTGATGAGCATCCCCAAAGCGCCGTACCGGTGTCCGCCCGGGCCTTACGAGCGGGTGTGTCAGGTGGCGTTTTACTTCAAGCAGCACAAGCCCAAGGCACGCATTATCGTGCTGGATGCCAATCCGGAAATCGTCTCCAAGAAAGCCTTGTTTACCAAAGCCTGGGCTGATCTTTACCCCGGCATGATTGAATACCGCCCCAATAGCGTGGTGGTTGAGGTGGATGTGGCGGGCCATACCCTGATGACGGAATTCGACAGCATCAAGGGCGATGTGCTGAATGTGATTCCACCGCAACGAGCCGGTATCCCTGCGCAACTGGCGCAGGCCAACAATATCGACAAGCGCTGGTGCGAGGTCGATTTTCTGACATATGAATCTATGGTGGTTCCGCATGTCCATATCATAGGCGATGCAGTATCGGCGGCCCTGCCCAAGTCGGCGCACATGGCGACATCGCAAGCCCGGGTTTGTGCCAATGCCGTGCTGGCCGCACTGACCGAGCAGCCGATTGATACATCGCCGGTGTTTGCCAACACCTGCTACAGCTATGTCAGTGACCATATGGCGATGCACGTCGCCAATGTGTATCGCTACAACCAGGCGAAAAAAATCATGCTGTCAGCCGAAGGCGGCGGCGTCTCAGACGCACCCTCCGAACTTGAGGCCGACTATGCCCGCTACTGGGCGCAGAATATCTGGTCGGATGTGCTGACATAACAACCTTTACAGGAGCAAGTGAATGCCCAAGCCGAGTATTCGACGTCCGTTCGGCGGATTCTGCATGATGCTGGCGGTGATCATGACCGTCGCATCTGCCAGCAGCCATGCCGATCAGGCCGTTGAGGCGCCCATCCCGGCAGATGTGGCGAGTGCCGTGCGCTTGCCTGCTGGCTTCAGCCTGAATGTGTTTGCCCGTGTGAATCCGGGCGAAGGGTATTTCAGCGGCCCGCGCATGATGGCATTCGGCCCGGATGGCAATCTCTATCTCACTACCGGTATGGGTGGCCAGGTGCTGATGCTGCCTGACCGCGACAAGGACGGCAAAGCCGATGAAACCGTGGTGGTGGCAGACAAGCTGAATGCGCCCAACGGCATTGTTTTTGTGGATAAACAGCTGCTGGTGGCAAATCAGGATGGCGTAGTCAGGCTGGAGCAGCAGGGCGGCAAATGGCCCGCTAGCAAAGCCCAACCCATCATCAGTGGACTGGCGACAGGTGGGCATACGCTCAAGACCATCAGGCAGGGGCCGGATGGTTATCTCTATCTCAATGTTGGCTCCAGCTGCAATGTTTGCGTGGAGCAAGACCCTAGCCGTGCGGCTATTCTGCGCTATACCGTGGATGGCAAGCCTGCCGGGGCATTGATGACGCTGGGACGCCATGCCCAGTCAGCCGTGTGGGCGAGCGGGCTGCGCAATTCACAGGGCTTTGCCTGGAATCCGCAAACGCAGGTCATGTTTGCTACCAACAATGGTGCAGATATGCGCTCGGAAACCCGTGGCGGGCGCGTGAATGATGATATTCCGCCTGAACATCTGAACCAGATTGAGTCTGGAAAGAACTATGGCTGGCCGCATTGCTGGGGCCAGCGCGTGCCGGATCCTAACTTTGAGGGCCCCAGCGGATTCTGTGATGCCATGCAGCCGCCTGCCATCACCTTTGACGCGCACTCCACGCCACTGGGCATTACGTTCCTGAATCAAAGCGGGTTCCCCAGGGATTACCAGCAGGATGCCATCGTGGCACTGCATGGCTCGTGGAACCGGGTAAATCCCTCGGGATACAAACTGGTACGTGTTAAATTCAAGCACAATCAACCCGTTGAAGTCACGGATTTTGCCACTGGCTGGCTGCAAGGAAACGCGGCCTGGGGACGCCCGGTGGATACACTGATTGGCCCGGATGGTGCCTTGTATGTGTCAGATGACCGCTCCGGCCTGGTGTATCGCATACGCTATCAGGGCAAGTAATCGTTTTTAATGAAGGAAAGTACCATGAAACACAAACTGCATTTACTCTCCTGGCTGGTTGCCGGGCTCTTACCGGTGCAAGCCATGGCGCTGGCGGATGAAGCGGCCACCAAGCCAGCCGATATGCTGATTTACATCAATCCGCAGGAATACCAGCACCCGATCAAGCTCTGGCAGTTTTACAACGACTACTGGTTTGCCCAGGGCCCGGCAGTAGAGCCGGTTGCCAAAGAGGTGATGGGGGCCGAGTTTGGCAAGGTCGGCATGTGCGAGAGCAATCTGGTCGGCAATACGCTGGTCAAGCTCCAGCCCAAGATGTTCTACAACCCGCACATGAAGATTTTCTACGGCACCATTATCGTCAGCGCTTATAGTGGTAGCGGCAAGCCGATAGGCACCTATGTCGGCGAGTCGCAGAAAACCGGCTATCTGGATGTTGTGCCTGCCTATCAGGTGGAGCAATCCTACAAGCTCGCCATGCAACAAGTGGTAACCAAGATGAAAGCCGACCCCGCCTTCAGCGATGCCGTGAAAAATGGCATTCCCTCCAACGAAACCGCTACCCCGTGTTCCATGGTGAGCGTGCTGCCTTCCATAACAAGCCCTAAATAACCAACCCAGGAGATATACGCCATGACCCGAATTCCCCGTCTCACCCCGCTTGCGCTCGCGTTGTCCGTGCTGTTCGCGCCGCTGGCGCATGCCCACGAAGGCAAAACCATAGGCGGCTTCAAAACGCCAGAATCCGTGCTGCAAACCAAGGATGGCCGCGTATTTGTCTCTGAAATCGGCGAATTCGGCAAGGATGGCGATGGTCAGATCAGCGTCATCTCACCCGATGGCAAGGTCAGCGTATTCGCGACCGGCATGGATGACCCCAAAGGCCTGGCGATTATCGGGCAGGATATTTATGTCACCGACAAGGCGCGCGTGCTCAAGGTCAAACCCGACGGCAAGTGGGAAGTGTTTGCCGATGCCAAGGCATTCCCGGTGACGCCGCAGTTCCTGAATGACATTGAGCCCGATCCCAAAGGCAATCTCTACGTCAGCGACAGTGGCGATATCAACACCGGCAGCGGTGGCGCCATTTATCGCCTGGACAAGGCCGGCAAGGTCACGCTGGTGATCGACGGCAAACAGGATCCCAAGGTACTCAGCCCCAATGGCCTGGTGGTGGATGATACCGGCGATGTTCTGCTCGATGTCGACTTTGCCTCCGGCATCCTCTACAGCTACAACATGAAATCCAAAAAGCTCACCAAGCTCGCGGAAGGTTTTGGCGGTGGTGATGGCCTGGTGCA
Source organism: Methylovorus glucosotrophus (assembly GCF_009858335.1). Taxonomy (NCBI): domain Bacteria; kingdom Pseudomonadati; phylum Pseudomonadota; class Betaproteobacteria; order Nitrosomonadales; family Methylophilaceae; genus Methylovorus; species Methylovorus glucosotrophus. Next base: position 2,054,064 of record NZ_VMSE01000001.1, on the reverse strand, counting down.
TGCCAGCTCCGGCGTTATCTACGTCAGCGACTGGAAAAACGGCAAGGTATTTGAACTGGGTCACGACGATGAAGTGAAACTGCTGAAGGATGGATTCAAGGCTTCTGCCGACATTGCCCTCAGCAAAGATGAAAAATACCTCATCGTGCCTGACATGAAAGCAGGCGAAGTAGTGTGGCTGCCTTTGCATCCCAAGAAACACTAAGCTCGCGACCAGCGCAATCAAGTGGCGCTGGTATAAAAAAACCGCCTGTCCAAAGGCGGTTTTTTTTCGTTTATGACGCAGACGGATGGTTAACTGAACAACCCGACCAGGCCTTCCAAACCAACATGATTCAGCGCATAAGAGGCCTGCTGCTGCACGATAGGTTTGGCATGATACGCGACACCCGCAGTGGCGACGGACATCATCTTGAGGTCGTTGGCACCGTCACCAATGGCGACTACCTGATCCGCGCTCAGTCCTAGTTTGTCGCGGGTGGCGATCAGAAAATCGGCCTTGGCCTGGGCGTCGACGATATGGCCGAGCACCTTGCCCGTGAGTTTGCCGTTCACGATTTCCAGGGAGTTGGCCTGGGCATAGTCCAGGCCCAGCATGGCTTTTACCTTGTCTGCAAAGAAATCAAAACCCCCAGATACCAGCATGGTGCGTATGCCGTTTTCGCGGCAGGCGTCTATCCAGGTCTGGGCGCCGGGGTTGAGTTGCAGTCGCTCGTCGATGACGCGTTGCAGGGCGGAGTCTTCCAGGCCTTCCAGCAGGGCCACGCGGCGGCGCAGGCTTTCGGCGAATTCGATTTCACCACGCATGGCGCTTTCGGTAATGGCGGCGACTTGTGGTTTGAGGCCGTACATATCGGCGATCTCGTCTATGCATTCAATGCTGATGAGGGTGGAGTCCATGTCCATCACCGCCAGGCCGAAGCGCTTGAGGGTGTGCTTGTCATCAACATAGGCGCAGTCAATCTGTTGCTCGCGACAGAAGGCGATGACGTTTTGCTGCGCTTCGGTTTGTCGTGGCAGGCTGTAGGCATGCTCGGCCAGTTGCGTGAATTGCAGCCCTTGCTGGGCACCGCTGAGCTGGTGCAAGTGGGCGAGGTGCGAGAAGCTAATGGCAGAGCCTTGAACAACGAGACGCATGGCAGGGATCGAAGTCTGTGAGTAAGGCTGGCATTATACATTGCGCGGGCTCTGCATGCGGCTTCCGGGCCGCTATCTGCACTGGCGCAATAGGCCGAATTGCGCGAAAATGCGGTATTGCATCCACACTAAGCCCCTTCTATGAATTTGCACGAGTATCAGGCCAAAAGCCTATTGCAGCGCTACGGTTTGCCCATTCCCCAGAGTCAGGTCGCAGAGAATCCCCAATCCGCCGTTGAGGCCGCCAAGAGCATTGGTGGCGATGCCTGGGTGGTGAAGGCGCAGATTCACGCGGGTGGCCGCGGCAAGGCCGGTGGCGTCAAGGTGGTGAAGTCGTATCAGGATGTGGAAGCGGTGGCCGCCAGCTTGCTCGGCAAGCCACTGGTCACGTATCAGAATGCGCCGGATGGTCAGCCTGTATTGCAGGTGCTGGTGGAGCAGACCTTGCCGATTGCGCGTGAGCTGTATCTCTCCCTGCTGGTGGATCGCAGCCTGGAGCGCGTGGTGATGGTAGCCTCGGCGGCGGGCGGCATGGATATTGAAGACATCGCCGCCACTCAGCCGGAAAAAATTCTGCAAGAAGTGTGCGACCCCTTGAATGGTCTGGTGGATTTTCAGGCCCGCAACCTGGCGTTTGGCTTAGGGTTGGCCGGTGAGCAGATTGCCGCCTTTGTGCGCCTCGCCAAGGGCTTGTACAAGCTTTTCAAGGAAAACGACCTCGCCTTGCTGGAGATCAATCCGCTGGTGGTGACCAGCGAAGGTGCGCTGGTGGCACTGGATTGCAAGATGAGCGTGGACGACAACGCGCTTTACCGGCAGAAGGCCCTGGCCGAGCAGCGCGACTGGAGCCAGGACGATGCCAAGGAAGCCGAAGCGCACAACGCCGGACTCAATTACATTGCACTCAACGGCAACATCGGCTGTATGGTCAACGGCGCCGGGCTTGCCATGGCCACCATGGACCTGATCAAGCTGCATGGTGGCGCGCCTGCCAACTTTCTGGATGTGGGCGGTGGCGCAACGGCCGCCACTGTGGCGCGCGCGTTCAAGATCATTCTGGCTGATAGCAACGTCAAGGCCATCCTGGTGAATATCTTCGGCGGCATTATGCGTTGCGACATCATTGCCGAAGGCATCATTACCGCGGTGAAAGAAGTCGGCATACAGATTCCGGTTGTCGTCCGTCTCGAAGGTACAAACGTTGAGCTTGGCAGAAAGATGCTGAGCGAAAGCGGTCTCTCGATTATCTCGGCAGCCGGCTTGACCGATGCCGCCCAACAGGCGGTGCGTGCCGTCAATAATGCAGCAGTGAAAGCGTAATCATGGCAATTCTGGTTGATCAACATACCAAGGTCCTGTGCCAGGGGTTTACCGGCAAGCAGGGTACTTTTCATTCCGAGCAGGCGTTGGCCTATGGCACCCGCATGGTAGGCGGTGTGACTCCCGGCAAGGGCGGTCAGCAGCATCTGGATTTACCCGTATTCAATACCATGCGCGATGCCGTGCGTGAAACTGGTGCCAATGCGTCGGTGATCTACGTGCCGCCACCTTTTGCTGCTGACTCCATCCTCGAGGCCTGTGATGCGGGTGTTCCGCTGATCGTCTGTATTACCGAGGGCATCCCCGTGCTGGACATGCTCAATGTCAAGGCCGCGCTGAAGGCCAATGGAGCCCGTCTGATCGGCCCCAACTGCCCAGGCGTCATTACGCCCGATGCCTGTAAAATCGGCATCATGCCGGGCAGCATCCACCTGCGTGGCAAGGTGGGTATTGTTTCCCGCTCCGGCACCCTCACGTATGAAGCGGTACACCAGACCACTGCCTTGGGCCTGGGCCAGTCCACCTGTGTCGGCATAGGCGGCGACCCGATCCGCGGCATGAATTTTATTGATTGCCTGGCATTGTTTGAACAAGACCCCGAAACCGAAGCCATCATCATGGTGGGCGAGATCGGCGGGGCGGACGAAGAGGCGGCTGCCGAGTACATCAAGCAGCATGTGACCAAGCCAGTGGCAGGCTATATTGCCGGCCAGACGGCGCCCAAGGGCAAGCGCATGGGCCATGCCGGTGCGATTATCTCCGGTGGTAGCGGCAAGGCAGAAGACAAGATACGGGCACTGGAGCAGGCGGGTGTTATTGTCGCCAGCTCACCAGCCGGACTCGGCGAAGCAGTACAAGCGGCCATCAAGGCCGCGACCCCAGCGAATTGATCACAAAGGAATCACATGCGGCGCTATCCTGACAAGGTTGCAATAAAACTCCTGCTGGCCCTGGCAGCTCCCATGCTGGCATTGCCATTAGCCTTGCCCGTCGCGCAGGCCGCCGAGCAGATTCCCTATTTGCTGACGGTATCTTCCAAAGGCGATATCGCCACGGTCAAAGCCATTCTGGACAGCGGCGCCAGCCCCAACACCAAGGATGCCGATGGCGTGACCGCGCTGATGTATGCGGCGCGCAAGGACAAGGCTGATGTGGTCAAGCTGCTGCTGCAGAAGGGCGCCAACGTCAATGCCAAGGATAACGGCGGCTGGACAGCGCTGATGATGGCGGCCAAAAAGAACTTTGTGGCCACGGCAAAAGTGCTGCTGGAAAACGGCGCCGACCCCAAGATTCGCGATGAATCCGGCTGGAGTGCATTGGGCATGGCCGCCACCTCTGGCTACAGCGAGATGGTGGATCTGCTGGTGAAGAATGGCGTAGACGCCAGCGCCAAGAGTGACGATGGCAAGAGCGTGCTGATGTATGCCGCCAAGAATGGCGACTTGCCCACGATCAATACCCTGATTGATAACGGGGCGGACATGCGTGCCCGGGATCGTTTCGGCGCCACGGCCCTGATGTGGGCAGCCCGCGAAGGCAATGCCGCTGCGGTGAAGCTGCTGCTGGAGCGTGGTGCCAAGGTCAATGAGCAGGATAGCTCCAAATGGACTGCGCTCACCTGGGCGGTCAAGAAGTCGAATGTCGATGCTGCTACTGTGCTGCTGGACAACGGCGCTGACGTCAATCATCGCGATTCCGAAGGCACGCCGCTATTGCAGCTGGCGGTGGACAATGGCTCGGTCTCTATGGTCAAACTGATGCTAGAGCGCGGCGCCAATGTCAAAACCAAGGATCAATACGGACTGACAGCCCTGGTATATGCCCTCAAGGGTGGCAACGCAGAAATCGTACAACTCATCAAAGATGCAGGTGGAAGCTATTAGTAAATCGCAGATGCAGGTCGCCATCGCCCAGATCAATTGCGTAGTGGGCGATCTCGCCGGGAATGCTGCCAGGATATTGAGCTATGCGCATGAAGCCAAGGCCGCCGGCGCCAGTTTGATGCTGACACCAGAGCTGGCCTTGAGCGGTTACTCGCCGCAAGACCTGTTGTTGCGTGAAGACTTTACCCATCATTGCCAGCGTGAACTGCAAGCGCTAGCCAAGGCATTGCCTGCGGATATTACCGTGGTCGTCGGCCATCCCCACCGTGAGCATGGGCGGTGTTACAACGCTGCCTCGGTATTGCAGGGCGGACGCATCGTGCTTACGTATCACAAGCATGCCCTGCCTAACCATAGCGTGTTTGATGAGGTGCGCTACTTTTCTCCCGGTAACAAGGCTGGCGTGTTTGAACATCAAGGCGTGCGCTGCGGTATCCTCATTTGCGCTGATGTCTGGGAGCCAGGCCCGGCAAAAGTCAGCAAGCAGGCCGGTGCCGAATTGCTGCTGGTGCTGAATGCCTCGCCTTTCCATCTGGAAAAACAGCAGCAACGCTACAAGGTATTGGGCAAACGGGTGGAAGAGACTGGCTTGCCGCTGGTATATGCCAATCTCGTGGGCGGCCAGGATGAGCTGGTGTTTGATGGCAACTCGGTGGTGATTGATCGTTGTGGCGCGCCTGTGCAGCAATTGCCTGCCTTCACTGAGCAGCTGGCGCTGGTCAGTATAGACCTCAGTCCGCAGAACCGCGCCAACCCGTTGCCTGCCGATATCGCGCCAGGTCTGACACGTGAAGAATCTGCCTACCAGGCATTAACTCTTTGCCTGCGCGATTATGTGCAAAAAAATGGTTTCCCCGGCGCCGTGCTGGGCTTGTCTGGCGGTATAGACTCGGCGTTGACCCTGGCGATTGCCGTCGATGCCCTGGGCGCTGACAAGGTGCATGCCGTGATGATGCCTTCGGAATTTACTGCCGACATGAGCGTGGATGATGCTCGCCAGATGGCGCAATTGCTGGGGGTAAAGTACACGGAGCTGCCGATCAAGCCGCTGTTTGACCAGTTTTGTGAAACGCTGGCCGAACCTTTCGCCGGGACCAGCTTTGATATCACCGAAGAGAATCTGCAAGCCCGCATTCGTGGCATGCTTTTAATGGCATTATCGAACAAGTTTGGTAGCATAGTGCTTACCACGGGCAACAAGAGTGAAATGGCCGTGGGGTATTCCACCCTGTATGGTGATATGGCTGGCGGTTTCGCTGTACTGAAGGATATCTCCAAGACATTGGTGTATCGTTTGGCCCGCTACCGCAACAGCCTGTCGCAGGTGATTCCCGAGCGCATCATTATTCGGCCACCGTCGGCGGAACTGCGGCACGGGCAAACCGATCAGGATAGCCTGCCGCCCTATGATGTGCTGGATGCCATCATGGAGGCGTATGTCGAGCGGGATAGCAGCCGGCAGGAAATCATTGCCATGGGATATCGCGAGCAGGATGTCGCGCGTGTGCTCAACCTGATAGACCGCAATGAATACAAACGGCGACAATCGCCGATTGGCGTGCGAGTGACAGAGCGCGGATTTGGTCTGGACCGACGGTATCCTGTGGTGTCCAGATTCGTGAGCAAAGACTGAATCAACTAAAAGAGGCTAGGGGACATAAGCAAATGAAGAAAATTGAAGCAATCATCAAACCATTCAAACTCGACGAAGTGCGTGAAGCGCTGTCTGAAATCGGTGTGAATGGCCTGACCGTGACAGAAGTAAAAGGCTTTGGCCGTCAGAAAGGCCATACCGAACTTTATCGCGGTGCTGAATACGTGGTGGACTTCCTGCCCAAGATCAAGGTTGAGCTGATTATTGCCGACAGCCTGCTGGATGCCGCGATGGAAGCTATCATCAAGGCAGCTCGCACTGGCAAGATTGGTGACGGCAAGATTTTCGTCTCGAATGTCGAACAAGTGGTGCGTATTCGTACTGGCGAAACGGACGAGGCCGCCATCTAGGCTGGCCCCAGGTGGGCTAGATCCTCTTTATGCCGGTCATTGCCAAGACAGTGCTGTTGCTGACCATGTCAAACGTCTTCATGACGTTTGCATGGTACGCCCACCTTAAAAGCCTCAATGACAAACCCTGGTATGTCGCTGCATTTCTCAGCTGGCTGGTCGCGTTTGTCGAATACATGTTTCAGGTGCCTGCCAACCGCGCAGGCTTTACCGTGCTCTCCCTGGGCCAACTCAAGGTGCTGCAGGAAGTCATCACGCTGATGGTTTTTGTGCCGTTTGCCGTGTTTTACATGCATCAGCCACTCAAACTGGATTATCTGTGGGCGGGTTTGTGCCTGCTGGGCGCGGTATATTTCATGTTTCGGAGTTAAGTCAGGTAAGTCAGTTAAGTGCCCGGCGTTCGTCATGAACGGACATTCAATAAAACAAAAGGCCCTACGCCATGGCGTAGGGCCTTTTGTCATTCTGCTGCCAGGCGTGTGTTGTCCGCTGGCTAATACCCTAGTGCACGCGCCGTCTGGTAAAACACAAAGCTCACTACCCACGCCAGGCCCAGCGACCATAACAGCGAGAGCATCATGAAGCCTATGCTTTTGGACTCGTTTTTGAGCGTGGCAATGGTGGAGAGGCAGGGGGTGTAGATCAGCGTGAACAGCATGAAGCTCATGCCTTGCACCCAGTCCAGCTTGGTTGCCATGACTTGCATCAGGGCATCGCCCTGCAGGCCATAGATGACGGCGAGCGCGCCCACGACGATTTCCTTTGCCACAAAGCCAAAAATCAGCGCTATCGCCAGCTGGCCGTCGATGCCAACCGGGTTGAGCACGGGCGCCAGCCAGGTGCCTATCATGCCGGCAATGGTGCCTGTACTGGCGGCAGGAACGTCGCTAGGGAAGTTGGTTAGCGCCCAGACCAGCAGCACCCCGATGATGATGAACTTGCTGGCTCGAGTGAGGAAGTGGCGCACCTCTTGCCAGCCGCGCAGCCATATCTGGCGTGGCGTGGGGAAACGATAAGGCGGCAGCTCCAGAATAAACGGCTCGGTGCTGCTATAGCGGCCTTTATAAATCACCGCCGTCAGGAAAATGGTGGCAAAGCTCACCATGTAGAGCGAAAACAGCACCAGCGGTGCCTGCTTGGGTGTGAACAGCGTGGCCGTCATGAACAGGAAAACCTGCAGGCGGGCCGAGCAAAGCGAAAGCGGGATGACCAGCATGGTGAGCAGGCGCATATTGCGCGAACGCATGACCCGGGTTCCCATCAGGGCCGGCACATTACAGCCAAAGCCCATCAGCATCATGACAAAACCACGGCCATCCAGGCCCATCTTGGCCATCAGCGCATCCACCAGAAAAGCGGCGCGCGACAGATAGCCGCTGTCTTCCACCATGGTCATTACCAGGAAAAACAGCACGATGATCGGAATGAATGCCGCGACCGTGCCTATGCCGTTGTAGATGCCATCCAGCATCAGGCCGCTGAACCAGCCAGGCGCATTCTTCAGCAATGGCTCCAGTACATCGGCACGGAACAGATCAAGCGCCCAGGCAATGCCTTCCTGCAAGGGCGTGCCCAAGGTAAAAATGAACTGGAACAGCAGATACATGGCAGCAAAAAACAGCGGCAGGCCTAGCCATGGGTGCAGCAACACGCGGTCTATGCGTGAGGTCACCACATCATCCAGCTGGGCAGGATAATGCACGGTGCTTTTGACGATGGCTTCCATCTGGTTTTCGATGGTATCGTCGTTTTTCAGTTGTTCGCGAATCTCCGCCGGGCTGGGGTGCTGCTCAGCCAGATGGCGGGCGGCTTCCTTCAGGGCTTCCGGGCAGCCATTGCCATGCTTGGCGCTGATCTGCATGACAGGCATCTGCAATTGCTGCTGCATGCCGGGCAGGTTGAAGGTGATGCCGGATTTTTTTGCCTCGTCGCTCATGTTCAGCAGCAGAATACAGGGCAGGCCCAGCGCTTTTACCTGCAAGGCGAGGGAAAGCTGACGGTCTATCTGCGAGCCATTGAGCACGATGACGGCAAGGTCAACATCATTGTTTTCAAGAAAATGCCTGACCACGGATTCATCGTCTGAAAACCCATGCAGGTCATAAATGCCTGGCAGGTCGATGATTTCGACGATGTGGCCGCCCAGCAGCAGCTTGGCGGCCATCAGGTCTACCGTGATGCCCGGCCAGTTGCCGACACGCGCCGAAGCGCCGCTGACACGATTGAAAAAAGTGGATTTGCCCGTGTTGGGCATGCCGAGCAGGGCGATACGTTTCATTGTTGGCTAATCTGTATGCGGCGCGCTTCTGTGATGCGCAGGATGATATCGGTGGTGCCGATGCGAACATGCAAGGGGCCGTTAAAACTGGCACGGCGGATGACTTCGATTTTCTTGCCAATGCGGAAACCCAGCGCGGCAAGCCGTTGGAACAGGGATTCATCAGCATCTATACCGCAGATCACCGCATGGGTGCCAGGCTGCAGTTGTGAAAGGTCGGACATTGGTTTGTTCAACAAATGATAATTATTCTTATTATTTCACAATTTGCTCAAGCTGGCATGCCGGATTTGTGTTTGCCATCTCGCTGCTTGGCTGAATTCTTCACTGTCGCCAGCCAGAAGGCTCGCAGTGGGTGCTCCTCCGCCAGCATGTGCAAGCTGCATTCCGCCACGGTCTGGCTGCGTTTGGTGATACGGCATTTCCTGAGCTGGTCTCTGCGGAAGAAATGCAGTGTGAGGCTGGCGCCTTCAGCCAGTCGCGCTACCTGTTCCTGTAACTGTTTGGCGCTGGCTTTGATGCCATCGGCGGCAATAATCACATCCTGTGCGGCCAGGCCGGCCTCTTCGGCCGAGCTGTTGCGATAGACATGCGCGATGCGCGTGTCCTGCTCGTTGGCCAGCTGCAAGCCCCAGGCGCTGCGCAGGCTGTTGCTGGCAGTAGGCTTGGCTTCATCCTGATAATCAATGCCAACGTTGGCAAACAGCTTGCGGAAGGCGGGGTCCTCGGTACCACGTACCAGCTTGTCCAGGAGCTTGCGCAGGTCGTGCCCGGTGTGTTTCAGGATAAGAGCATCTATCTGTTCTTCGGCCATGGCTGCCCCCGTTAACTGATAATCCCGCCACATGCCTTGCATCAGGATATCCAGCGAGCTGCCTTTCTTGCGCAGGGTAAGGTCAAGCGCCAGTGCCACCAGCGAGCCTTTCAGGTAATAGCTGATCTGCGCATTCGGCGTGTTCTCATCTGGCTTGTAGAGCTTGATCCATGCATCAAAGCTGGATTCATCGACACGCTGCACATGGCGGCCTGGCGTGCGCAGGTAGCGGGTGATGGTTTTGGCCAGGTCCTTAAGATATTCCTCGGGCGACATCAGGCTACTGCGTACCAGCATCAGGGTATCGTAATACGCGGTAAATCCCTCAAATACCCACAGCAAGCGGGTGTAGGCTTCCTGCCCGAGGTCGGGTTCCACAAATGCCTGGGGGCGCATGCGCTTCACATGCCAGGCATGGAAATATTCATGGCTGCACAGCCCCAGGAAATCCTGATAACGGCTGGCATCTGCCTCCGCACCTGTGGATGGCAGCCAGCTGCGCGGGCAGATCAGGCTGGTGGAGTCGCGATGTTCCAGGCCGCCATACTGGTCGTCGCCCGCGGCATACAGCATGAAGTCGTAGCGCTCAAATGGCGCGCTGCCAAAAAAGCCGATATGCGTTTCGCACAAGGTCTTGAGGTCGCGGGCTATTCTTTTAAGGTCTGCCTGATGCGCGCCTGAAACAATCAGGCGGTGCGGAATGCCAGCGGCCTTGAATGTCACGATAGCGAGCTTGCCTATCTCCACCGGGTAATCGATGAGTGCGCGATAGTCAGGCGCCTGGTACAAGCCGAATCCGGCGCGATTCACCTTGATGGCAGGAAGTGCGGTACCAACTTGCCAGCCTTTGATGTCGGGAGCATGCAGCGTCACCTGACAGGGGGCATGTTCTTGTCCTGTCACACAGAGAAACAGGCTGGAGCCATTGAAGTAGCCGCGTTCGTCGTCAAGGTAGGCCGTCCGCACCGAGAGGTCGTAGGCATATACCTGATAGCGCAAGGTCAGCGGACCTTTGCAGGGGGCACACTGCCAGCGGTGTTTGCTGACTTTTACGATCTCGACGGCCTTGCCGCTGGACATCGCCTCCATGCTGACAATATGGCGCGCAAAATCTCTTACCAGATAGCTGCCCGGTATCCAGGCTGGTAGTGAAACCTCTTGTCCCTGAGGATCGGGCTTGGCGATAGTGCATTGCACTTCAAAGAGATGAGTGGCGGGCTGACCTAAGCGAACTTGATACGAAATGGTGGACATCATCAGGATATGGGCAAGCGAATAAAAATGCGAATGCATGCCAGTGTAAAGCACTCGGCGGCATGTGCAAGTGATGCATAAAAAAGCATGGGTTCACGTGGGCGACGCATAAAAAAAGACCTGGCTAGCCAGGTCTTTTTTATCGCGCCAAGTGCTAGGCCCGAACAACTCCGGGCTTAGCCAGACTTACTTCTTGGCAGGATTTTCTACAATCTTCGCCTTGCTGCGCAAATCGGACAGCAGCTTTTCCAGCTGGCGTTGTTGCAGTTGTTTTTTCAGGGCATCCTGTACTTTTTCAAAAGGCATAGGTTGCGCGTCACGTACATCTTCCAGCTTGATGACATGCCAGCCAAACTGGGTTTGTACCGGGTCTGCAGTGTAGCTGCCTTTTTTCATCTTGGTGACGGCTTCGCTGAATGGCTTGACCATGCTGCCTGGCGCAAACCAGCCCAGATCACCACCATTTTCCTTGCCACCTGGATCCTTGGATTTTTCCTTGGCCAGCTTGGCGAAATCAGCACCCTTGCCCAGTTGAGCAATGATGTCCTTGGCTTCAGCTTCGCTGGCAACCAGAATGTGGCGTGCGTTGTATTCCTTGTCGCCGACTTCCTGCTTGTACTTCTCGTATTCAGCCTTGACCGCAGCATCGCTCACGGGGTTTTTCTTCAGGTAGTCTTCCAGATAGCTGTTGACCAGCAATTCACGGGCGGCCAGCTCTTGTTTGGCCACATACTCAGGACGTTTGTCAAAGCCGCTGCGTTGCGCTTCCTGGTAGATCAGCTCGCTGCTGATCAGGCGGTTGACGATGACGGTACGTACATTGTCATCCACATTCTGGCCGCGGGCAGCCGCATCCTTGGTGATGTAATCGAAGAGCGACTGCTTGATCGGCTTGCCGTTGACGGTGGCAACAGCCGGGTCAGCCGCCATCGCCAGGCTGGAAATGCCGATGGCAACGATGGCCAGCAAGGCTCTAAGTGTGATTTTCATGTTCATACTTCCTTGTCATTTCAATGAGGGGTTGATTAGGGATTGTTTTCATCGGGAGCGAGAGCACGAATGCTGAGCGCGTGAATTTTGCTGGGTATCAAGTCTGCGAGTGCCTGGTAAACGATCCGATGCCGGATTATGGGTGATTTGCCGCTAAATTGCGAGCTGACAACGCACACATTGAAGTGTCCACCACCGCCGTTACCGGCATGCCCCGCATGCAGGGCGCTGTCATCCTGAATGGTCAGATCAACAGGCTCCAGCACCGCCAGCCGTGTGCGGATTTCGTCTAGAAGTGACATCAGGCGGGCAGGGTCTTGCGAAAAGGTTTGACGCTGACCTCGGCATACACGCCAGCAGCCACAAAAGGATCGGCATTGGCCCAGTCTGTGGCTTCCTGCAGCGTGGCAAATTCAGCCACGATGAGGCTGCCGCTGTAGCCTGCCGGGCCGGGGTCTATGTTATCAATCGCCGGGAAGGGGCCTGCAAGCAACAGACGGCCAGCATCCTGCATGGCCTGCAATCTTGCCAGGTGTTCCGGGCGGGCCAGCAGGCGTTTTTGCAGACTGTCTGGCGTATCTTGCGCCACGATGGCATACCACATCACTCGTTGCTTTCCATGTATTTGTTGAGGACCAGGGTCTGGCCGATGATGAACAGAAACATCAGGCCCATGGTGCCGAACAGCTTGAAGTCGACCCAGATGTCGGTGGAGTAGTGAAAGGCGACGTACAGATTGAGGAAGCCCAGAAAGGTAAAGAACAAGGCCCAGGCCAGATTCAGCTTGCTCCAGACGCTATCCGCCATGGTGACCTGTTTTTCCATGAGGGCGCGCATGGCATTCTTGCCAAAGAAAAACTGCGATACCACCATGGCAATAGCGAATACCCAATAAAGTATGGTCGGCTTCCACTTGATGAAATTTTCGTCATGCAAAAACAGGGTGGCGCCGCCAAAGACAATAATGATGACGCCACTGGCGATCAGCATGTTATCGACCTTGCCATGCTTGAACTTCACCCAGGCGATTTGCAGCACTGTGGCAATCATCGCCACCGCTGTCGCGGCATATATGCCGGAAATCTTGAAGACAATGAAAAACAGAATGACCGGGAAGAGGTCAAAAAGAAACTTCATAACAAGCCTTACGCGTGAGGATGAGTTGCCGCATTTGCATGCGTGAGGTATTAGCCCTATCGGTATTTTGCTATGATTCGTCTTGTGCCACAAGACTTTACACTTCATGTTCTTCATTGCCAGCCCGACATGGCGTGCTGCAAGATGTTTTCGAGACGCTTTTCTTGATTGATCTGCATAGCCACTCCACGGTTTCCGACGGTACGTTGACCCCGGCAGAACTGGTGCGCCATGCGGCAGCCCAGGGGGTGAGACTGCTCTCGCTGACCGATCACGACGATGTTGCTGGCCTGGAGGAGGCACGCCAGGTGGCGGATGAGCATGGCATGCAGTTTGTCTCCGGGGTTGAAATCTCGGTGACCTGGAAACGCCGCACCCTGCATATTGTGGGCTTGCGCATAGATCCGACCTACCAACCGCTGGTCGATGGCCTGGCCCGAATTCGGGCCGGTCGTCATATCCGTGCCCAGGGCATGGCAGCGAGCTTGCAGGCGGCCGGTGTCGAAGGCAGCCTGGAAGGCGCTTATAAGCACGCCAAAGGCATTATCAGCCGCACCCATTTTGCCCGCTATCTGGTCGAGGCTGGCTATGCCGCCGATACACGCAAGGTGTTCAAGCGCTATCTGGTCAAAGGCAAGCCGGGGTATTACGAACACCACTGGGCCGACCTGGATGAAGCACTGGGCTGGATTATCGAGAGTGGTGGCGTTGCCGTGCTGGCGCATCCCGGCCGCTATGATCTTGGCCGCACCAACATGCTGTTATTGCTGGAGGAGTTTCGGTCCCTGGGCGGCAGCGCGATTGAAGTCGTCACTGGCAGCCATACGCCCGATCAGTTTCAGGAGTTTGGCAAACTGGCACGGCAATTCAGCCTGCGGGCATCACTGGGGTCGGATTATCATGGCCCCGGCCACACCTATATCGAGATGGGGCGCTTGCCCGATCTCCCGCATGGATGCACTCCGGTCTGGCAGGATTGGCCAGAGCTGGAAAAACTTGCTCCCTTACCTTCTGCAGCATCTCCACTTTAACGACAGGCACGTCTGAATGGCCCAATATTTTGTTTTACATCCGCAGAACCCCCAGCCGCGCCTGATCGCGCAAGCCGTGGAGATTCTGCGCAATGGTGGGGTAGTGGCCTATCCTACCGACTCCAGCTACGCGCTTGGCTGCGTGGTCGGCAACAAGGACGCGCAGGACAGAATACGTGCCATCCGCGGCGTGGACGATGACCATTTGTTTACCCTGGTTTGCCGCAACCTGAGCGAACTTGCCGTCTATGCCCAGGTGGATAACAGCCAGTTTCGTCTGCTCAAGGCCAATACGCCGGGGCAATACACCTTTATCCTGAAAGCGACACGTGAAGTGCCACGTCGCCTCCAGCACCCCAAGCGCAGCACCCTGGGGCTGCGCGTCCCGGATCACGCCGTAACGCAAGCTTTGCTGGAAGCATTGGATGAGCCCTTGCTCAGCATGTCGCTGCAATTGCCGGGGGAGGAAGATGTCCTGAATGAAGCTTGGGAAATCCGCGACCGGCTGGAACACCAGCTGGACCTGGTGATTGATGCCGGTGCCTGTTCCGCCACGCCGACCACCGTGATTGATCTCACCGGTGACAGCCCCATATTGGTCAGAGCCGGTGCCGGGAGCCTGGCACCTTTTGGCCTCACTGAATAACGTTCCACTTTTTAAGGAAATCCTCGTTCGCCATGGAACTCACTTTCATCCAGAAAATTGCGATTTATGCGCTGCCCGTTATTTTTGCCATCACCGTCCATGAAGCGGCGCATGGCTATGCCGCCCGCTATTTTGGCGACATGACGGCCCATCAGGCTGGCCGCATTACGCTGAATCCGTTGCGCCACATTGATCCGATCGGCACCATCCTGATCCCGGCGCTCACCCTGTTTTTTGGTGGCATCCTGTTTGGCTGGGCCAAACCCGTGCCCGTGGATTTCTCGCGTTTGCGGCATCCTAAAAAAGATATGCTGTGGGTGGCGGCGGCTGGTCCTGCGTCCAATCTCATCATGGCCCTCATCTGGGCGCTGATCTGGAAATTTGCCCCTGCGCTATCGCCCAGTATGGCCGTGCCCTTAAGCCTGATGGCGCAGGCTGGCATCATGATCAATGTGGTGCTGATGGTGCTGAATCTCTTGCCACTGCCACCGCTGGATGGCGGACGGATTGCCGTCAGCCTGCTGCCCAACCACCTGGCGGAAAAATACGCAGGCGTTGAGCGTTATGGCTTTGTTATTTTGCTGGTGCTGCTGTTTACCGGGCTGCTGTCGCAGATCATGCATCCTTTCATAAACGCCTCGATCAGCTTAATATCTTGGCTATTCAAATAACAATTCACTTTTGGACTTCTAGACATCATGGCGGTTGAGCGTGTTTTATCGGGGATGCGTCCCACAGGCAATCTACATCTTGGGCATTATCATGGCGTACTGAAAAACTGGACGCGCCTGCAACACGAGCATGAATGCCTGTTTTTTGTGGCTGACTGGCATGCCCTTACCACCCACTACGACACCCCTGAAGTCATTGAGGAAAGTGTCTGGGAGATGGTGATTGACTGGCTGGCCGCGGGTGTGGACCCCGCCAGTGCCACCATTTTCATCCAGTCGCGCGTGCCTGAGCATGCCGAGCTGCACACCTTGCTGTCCATGATTACTCCGCTGAGCTGGCTGGAGCGCGTGCCTACCTATAAAGACCAGCAGGAAAAGCTCGCCAGCAAGGATCTCTCGACCTACGGTTTCCTGGGCTATCCGCTGCTGCAAAGTGCTGACATCCTGATTTACAAGGCCAGCCAGGTGCCGGTGGGCGAAGACCAGATTCCCCATATTGAATTCACGCGCGAGATCGCCCGTCGTTTCAATCATATCTATGGCCGTGAAAAAGGCTTCGAAGAAAAAGCCCAGGCCGCGATCAAGAAGCTGGGCAACAAGCGCGGCGCCCTGTACGAAGAGCTGCGCACCCGCTACCAGGAAAGCGGCGACGATGAAGCCCTGGAATCCGCGCGTGCCATGATTGATGAGCAGCAGGGCATGAGCCTCGGCGACAAGGAGCGTTTGCTGGGTTACCTCGAAGGCGGCGGCAAGATCATCCTGCTGGAGCCGGAATACAAGCTGACTCCGGCCTCCAAGATGCCAGGGCTGGACGGGCAGAAAATGTCCAAATCCTATAACAACACGATTTCATTGCGCGAATCGCCAGACGTGGTGGCCAAGAAGATCAAGACCATGCCGACGGATCCCGCGCGTATTCGCCGTACCGATCCGGGTGATCCGGAGAAATGCCCGGTATGGCAGCTGCATGAAGTGTATTCCGACGACAAAACCCGCGAGTGGGTGCAGCAGGGCTGCCGCAGTGCTGGCATTGGTTGCATTGAATGCAAGACGCCGGTGATCGAGAGCGTGCTGGAAGAACTGAAACCCATACAGGAACGCGCGGCGCAATATGCCGAAGACCCGATGCTGGTCAAGAACGTGGTGGCCGAAGGCTGCGAGCGTGCTCGCAAGCTGGCACGCGAGACCATGCGGGATGTACGCGAGGTCATGGGCCTGAATTACTCTTGAAGCAGATATGAACCACTGGCTTGCGCTTGGTATTGCAATTATCGCTGAGGTGATTGCCACCACGGCCCTCAAATCCACCGAGGGCTTCACCCGCCTGGTGCCCTCGCTCATGGTGGTGGCAGGCTATGGCACTGCGTTTTATTTCATGACGGTGAGCCTGCGCGTGTTTCCGGTTGGCATCATGTATGCCATCTGGGCTGGCGTCGGCATCGTGCTGGTGGCCATCCTGGGCTGGGTGTTCTACAAGCAATCGCTGGATTGGCCGGCCATACTCGGCATTGCGCTCATCATCAGCGGTGTCATCGTCATTCACGTGTTTTCGCGCGCAGTGGCTCACTGATGCAGACCCAGCTCGCAATTGACGTTCGTATCTATGGCGAGCAACTCGATACCATCCCGCAGGATCTCTATATCCCGCCCGATGCGCTGGAAGTTTATCTGGAGGCCTTTGAAGGGCCGCTGGACCTGCTGCTTTACCTGATCCGCAAACACAATCTGGATATCCTGGATATTCCCATGGCGGAGCTCACGCGCCAGTACATGGACTATGTGGAAAAGATGCGCGCTACCAAACTGGAGCTTGCGGCTGACTATCTGCTGATGTCCGCCATGCTGATCGAGATCAAGTCACGCATGCTGCTGCCCAAGCCCGCGGATATTGAGCAGGAAGATGATCCACGCGCTGAGCTGGTCCGCCGCCTGATGGAATACGAAGCCATCAAGCTAGCCGCCCAGCGCCTGGATGAGATGCCACAGGTCGGGCAGGAGATCGTGGTGGCACATGCCTATTTTGAGCAGATTGCCGTGGCAGGCCCGCCCGGCATCAGTTTTGAAGACCTGGTGGCGGCCTGGCAATCGGTATTGCAGCGAGCCAGCCATTTTCAACACCACCGGGTCGGCCGCGCCGAACTCTCGGTGCGCGAGCACATGAGCCTGGTGTTGCGCCGATTGCAGCGCGATAGCATGGTGGAATTCATGGACCTGTTTGATGTGGTGAATGACGGCCTGCCCAAGCTGGTCGTGTATTTCCTGGCGATACTCGAGCTCGCGCGCGAAGGGCTGATCAAGATCACCCAGCAGGCTTCATTTTCGCCCATTTATTTGCAAGCACAGGAGCGATAGCGTGTTGCAGGAACCGCTCAATACCGCGCAAATGAAACAAATACTGGAAGCCGCCTTGCTCACCGCCGGGCAGCCGCTTTCGCTGGACGAGTTGCTGCGCCCCTTTGACGGTCGCATGGAGCGCGCTACCTTGCGCATGCTGCTGGATGAGCTGAAGGCTGACTGGCAGCAGCGCAGCATGGAGCTGGTGCAAGTGGCCAGCGGCTGGCGCTTTCAGGCGCGTCCGGAGTTTTCGCTGTATCTTTCACGCATCAGTCCCGAGCGCCAGCAGCGCTACTCACGGGCTGCGATGGAGACCCTGGCGATTATTGCCTATCGCCAGCCGGTGACACGCGGTGATATCGAGGAAATTCGCGGCGTGGCGGTCAACCCCAACATCATGCGCCAGCTGATCGAGCGCAACTGGATTGATGTGGTGGGCCAGCGCGATGTGCCGGGGCGGCCATCGTTATATGCCACCACCAAGACCTTTCTGGATGACCTCAACCTGCGCTCGCTGTCTGAATTGCCCGCGATGGAGAACTTCAGCCAGCAGGATATTCTGTTTGAGCCGCCGCAACCCGAGTAGCTCCTGCAAGTTTTAATTTTTTAGCGCTCTGGTTGCCCGTATAATAAGCACTTAATTATTCAGGCAAGATTCAGATGGCACGTCCCTTCAAACAGCAACGCAACCCCGGCAATATCAAACCCACTGCTTCCGTCAGTACCGATCCGGATGCAGTGCCACAGCGCCTGCACAAACTGCTGGCGTTGGCAGGCCTGGGCTCACGTCGTGAGATGGAAGAGCTGATCCTGAGCGGCCGCATCACCATCAACGGCAAGGTGGCCGAGGTAGGTGCTGCCGTGGTGCCTGGCGATGTGGTGCGCTTTGATAGCCGCCCGGTGCATCTGCCATTTGAGGCCGAGCTGGCCCAGGTGCTGATCTACCACAAGCCTGAAGGCGAAATCGTCAGTCAGGATGACCCGGAAAAACGCGCTACCGTATTCGACAAGCTGCCACGTGTGCGCGGTGCCAAATGGATTGCCATTGGCCGTCTCGATATCAATACCTCCGGCTTGCTGATTTTCACTACCTCAGGCGAATTGGCTAACCGCTTCATGCATCCGCGCTATGAAGTGGAGCGCGAATATGCCGTACGCATTTTTGGCGAGCTGACCGAAGGTGAAATGCTGCAGCTGACGCAAGGCATTGAGCTGGAAGACGGCCCGGCCAGTTTTGACAGTATTCGCCCCCAGGGCGGTGAAGGTGCCAATCACTGGTATCAGGTTATTCTGCGTGAAGGCCGTAACCGTGAAGTGCGCCGTTTGTTCGATGCTTTCCAGAAGCCGGTCAGCCGTTTGATGCGCGTGCGCTTTGGCCCGGTCAATCTGCCACCACGCCTGAAGCGAGGCCAGATGCTGAATCTTGATCCCAAGGAAGTGCTGGGCTTGCTGGAGTGGGCTGGCTTGCCTTTGCCAAAAGCGCCGTTGCGTCAGCGTACCGCGCGTGAAAAAGAGAAAGCCGGGCAGGTATTTACTCCTAAAGCCCGCCGCGCAGCGCCTGAACGTGAGCCACGCGCTGAGGGCACAACAGGCCGTCCAGCCTATGGAGCTCGCCCGGATGCAGCAGGCCGTGCCGATGGCAGAAAAACCAGCACCAGCCCGGCGCGCAAACCTGCGCAATCACGCCGCATTCGTCAGGATGCGGATATCCCCGCGCCGCGTTCACGTCGCCCTGCCACCAAGCGTTAAGCGGGCTTTGGCAAGACCTTAATTAAGCCATATCCCGGCCGAGCTGCTGGCAAATCAGCCGCTCGGCATCGTCTGCCGTCACCGGTGGGCTGAACAGATAGCCCTGGATTTTTTCGCAGCCATTTGCCCGCAAAAATTCGGCCTGGGCTTGCGTTTCCACCCCTTCCGCCACCGCACTCAGCTTGAGTGTTTTTGCCAGTGCCAGTATCGCCTGGGCAATGGCGCTGCCTTCCGGATCATCGGGCAAGCCCTTGATGAAGCTGCGATCGATCTTGATGGTATTGATGGGGAACTGCCGCAAATAGCTCATGGATGAGTAGCCGGTGCCAAAGTCGTCAATGGCGATATCCAGCCCGGCCTGCCGCAGCATGTGCATTTTTTCGATCATTACGCTGGACTGATCCATCAGCACGCTTTCCGTCAGTTCGATATTGAGCAGTCTGGCGTCAAGCCCGACCTTGTTCACCATATTGACGATGTTCTGCACGATATTCGGGTGGTGGAACTGGCGACCTGAAAAATTCACATTCATGATCAGACCGCTTGCGTAGCGTTCCTGCCAGGCTTTCGCCTGCAGGCAGGCGGTTTCCAGTACCCACTCGCCAATCTGCATGATGAGCCCGGAGGCTTCGGCCAGCGGGATGAAGACATCGGGGCGTATATTGCCCAACTCCGGCTGGTGCCAGCGCAACAGGGCTTCGAAACCGACGATCTTGCGGGTTTCCAGCGCAATGATGGGTTGGTAGTAAAGCTCCAGCTCATGTCCTGGCAGGGCTTTTTGCAGCATGGACATCAGCTTTTCCTGCTGGTGCGCTGAGTCTTCCAGCTCACGCGAGTAATAGCGGAAGGTGTTTTTGCCATCGGCCTTGGCCCAGTACATGGCAGTATCCGCATTGCGCAACAGCCCGGATACATGGTCGGCATCGGCGGGGAAGTTGCTGATGCCTATGCTGGCACCGACAAATACCTCGTGCGCGTTAATGACAAACTTTTCCGAGAACAAGGCGATGATGGCGCTGGCGGTGGCGTCAATCGCCGATAGCGGCTGATCGCGCAGGATAATGGCAAACTCATCGCCGCCTATGCGACAGAGGATGCTGCCCGGCACCAGGGTTTGCAGTATGCGACTGCCAGCCTCCCGCAACAGGCTGTCACCGGCCAGATGCCCCAGGGTATCGTTTACGCTCTTGAAGTTATCCAGATCAATAAACATCAGGTAGCAGCTTTGCTGGCGCTGGGCCGCATGTTCCAGCATCAGCGTCAGTTGTTCATTGAAGAAATGCCGGTTGGGCAGGTGCGTGACCGTGTCGTAGTAGGCGAGTTTATCCAGCTGCTCTTCGGCCAGCTTGCGTTGCGAGAGTTCATCTTCCAGGCGCTTGCCATGGTTGTACAAGCTCAGCAGCATGCCGTCTATGCCTTTGGCCAGGGTGCCGAATTCGTCACGCCGCGCCATGTTTGTACGCAAGCCGTAGTTCTGCTCGGCGGAAACGCGGCTGACAAAGGTGGTGAGCGAACTCAATGGTTCGGTAATCAGCAGATTGAGCCGTGCCGCAATCAGGCGCGCAGCCAGCATGGCAAGCAGACCCGCCATCAACACCACCAGGGCAAACAGCCCCAGGCGCGCATTCAGCTTGTTGAGATTGATCTCGATATACAGAATGGCCAGCGGCTTTTGTTCCAGTATCAGTTCATAACGCCGGTTCATGCGATGCAGCCCGGTATAGGGGATGCGAATATCCGGAGCATCCGGATTCGCTTCCTTGGCGTAATGGCTGAAGCGGCTACCGTTGTAGAGGTAGACTTCGGCGCGATTGATGCTGGGCACCAGTCGCAGGCTGGACAGTATCTCGTCTGCGGTTTTTTTGTCTTCAAATGCCACCGCGGCGCTGAGGTTGCTTTTCAGAATCTCGGCCTGGGCATTGAGGTCATTCTCGATATCGGTCAATGCGCTCTGATACTGAAATACCAGCATGACGGCAAACACCACGATCAAGGCGGTTGCCGTGACGATGAATTGTAAAATCAGCAGCTTGGTGCGTATCGAGCTGATGTTGAAACCTTTATGTGCCATCGTCTTCCTTGCGTACGGTCTTGGCCAGCCTCAGCAGTTTGGAACTGATGGTGACGTTGGCGCGCCTGGACTGCACCAGGTCCACATTAAAGCTGAGGCGTTTGTTTTCCACATTCATCTGAATCATGGCCTGGCTCTGGCTGCCTTCACCTACGATCAGCACCGGGCTGCCTGCCAGCCTTGTCAGCATCTGACGGGTGCCGGAGTCCGTGGCCTTGCCTATGTAAAGCAGCTGGCATTCGTCGGTGTCACGCTGCATGGGTTCGATAATGCGCAGGGTACGGCCGTTGATCTGCTTGCTGGCGAGCAGGCGCACATTCACCAGCGTGGCCTGGCCGGGCAGCAGACATATATTGAGCGTATCGCGGCCATTGTCCGGCCACTCGGTAAATACCGCGAAGTTATAGAGGTAGGCGGCGCGCATATCGCTGATCGGGATCACATCCTCTCCGTGGCTGCGCAGGATGGGCAGCAGGGAGGCAGCAAGCAACAGGAACGCGCGGCGGGTCAGCATCACTTGAAGTCGTAGATGCATTGCAGCCAGAAGGTGCGGCTGTTCTGTGCGATGCGGTCGGGAAGCATGTAGCTGGAAGCGGCCACGGCGTAATCACGATCCAGCAGGTTTTTCAGGCTGGCCGAGACTTCCAGGTTGGGGATCACCTGACGCGATACCAGTGTCAGGTTCACCAGTGTGTAGGAGGGCAGGGTAGCCCGGCTATCGTCCGGGCGCTGCCCCATGTACAACACTTCCAGGCCGGAATTGAGGCGCGGCCCGAGAAGCGGATAGGAAACACTGCTTTTCGCCATGTGGCGCGGCGAGTTGATCATCTGCTTTCCGCTATCGTCGCGGTTATCCTGCCAGGCATAGCTGGCGCGCATATAGGCACCATTGTCCCAGTGCTGTTCCAGCTCGATGTCGGCGCCACGGGCATGGCTGTCTGGCCAGTTGAAATACTGCAGGGTGTTGCCATCGACGTAGGTTTCGCCGATGCGACGCTGGGTCTGATAGTGGTACAGCGAGCTCAGGATGCGGATATTGGGCAGCGGGCGATGTTCCAGCACCAGCTCATAGGCTTTGACCAGCTCGTTTTTCAGGTCGGGGTTTTCGCGCTGTATGGTGCGGTCGCTGTAGTACTTTTCGTAGACATTGGGCCGCCTGAACGCGGTGGAGTAGGAGGCTTTCAGCGTCGTCATGCCACTGAGCTCATAGGCCAGGCCGGCGCGCGGCGAAACCTGGTGCAGATGATCATTGCCCAGGTCCAGCCGGGCGCCATAATTCAATGTCAGCCGGGGCGAGATACTGTATTCATCCTGAATATAACTGCTGACCGTCTGCGTCTGGCGATGCAGGGTGCCTGTCGGCAACTCGAAATCCTGCTGATAATCCTGGCGATACTCCGCGCCCATGAGCAGGCGATGGCCGGCAAAGCGCGTATCCACGAACTTGATATCCGTGCCCCACCAGCGGCCGATCCCGCGTTCGCTGAACAGCTCGCCGTCATACATGTAGCGGCCAGCGTTGCGGTATTGGCCGTAATAGGTACGCAACGACATCTTGAGTACCGGGCTCAGCGTGTCATCGTATTTGAGATTGAGGAAGCCACTGGCGTCGCCCAGGCTGCTGGGTTTGGCGTTGAAATCCGCACTGTAGGCGGCCGTGGGGTCATCCTTGTAGCGGGAGACGTAGCCGCCTTCCAGCGACCATTGTTCGTAACTGCCCTTGATGAAGTAGCGGCGATTGCGTTCGCCATCCAGATCACGGGCCACGCCATCGCTGCCGCCGCTGGCAAACTCCTTGAAATACAGGTTTTGCCCGGCGCTGTAAAAGGTGGAGGCGGACATCAGCACATCCGCCCCGTTATCCAGCACTTTGCCATAGGTAATGCGCTGTTTGCGTCCCTGATAGCTGGAAAACTCGGTACTGACCTGGGTGCCGTCAAATTGCTGGCCGGTTTTGGTAATGATGTTGATGATGCCGTAGAAGGCACCGTTGCCATAGGTCACGGACCCCGGCCCTGATACATATTCCACGCGCTCGATCAGTTCGGTATCCAGCAGACCATCCTGTCCGAGGTATGCCGAGTTGTAGAGGTTGTCATTGGCCTGAAAACCATCGATCAGCAGCATGACGCGCCCGGGATAATCGCCAGTGCGGCCGAATCCGCGGCCACCCATGTAGTCATACTGGCGGTCATTGGACACTTGCAGGCCACGCATGCTGGCGAGGATATCGGCCAACGTGCGGTAACCGAACAGCTTGATGTCTTCAGCCGTCACGATGCTGACGGCGGAGGACGACTGGCTGATCTGCTGCGAAATGCTGGCAGCCGTCTGCACATCCGTTTCCACCAGTTGTTCCAGCGGGATGTCAGTGATATCGCCGACGGCCAGCGCGGGGCCTGGCAGTACGGCAAGGCTGCCAAGCAGGCAGGCCATGAGGGAACGGCTTGAGATCAGGATATGCATGCCAGATAAATCGTGAGGTACAAACAGCTTGGGCTAGCGCAGCGTGTGGAATGCGGTAGCCTTTTTGTCGTGTATGGCCTGATCCTTGAGGTTGAAATCAATTAAGCGTTGGCGGGCAGGGGGAGCTGCTCTTTGCTGAGCAGAAACACAAACTCATTGCCGGACTCCACTTCCAGCCAGGTAAATGGCAGGTCGGGATAGGCTTCATGCAGGGCATCGCGGTTATGGCCGATTTCCACGATCAGCAGGCCACCGTCATTCAGGTAATGCCAGGCTTCGCGCAACAGGGTGTGGGTATGCTCGAGGCCATCAGTACCGCTGCCCAGCGCGATCTGCGGTTCGTTGCGGTACTCTTCCGGCAGTTGTGCCATGGAGGGGGCATCGACATAAGGCGGATTGCTGATAATGAGGTCGTAAGTCTTGCCTTGCAGCGCGCTGAACATATCGGACTGGATGGCCGTTATCTGATCCTGCAGCCCGTAGTTGGCGATATTGATATTGGCGACCGCCAGGGCATCGGTGGAAATATCCACCACATCGACTTCGGCATTGGGGAAGGTGTGCGCCAGCAACACGCCCAGACAGCCACTGCCAGTGCAGATATCGGCTGCGCTTTCCACCATTTCAGGGTAATCAATCCAGGGTGACAGGCCATCTTCCAGCAGCTCGGCGATGAAGGAACGCGGCACAATGACGCGCTCATCCACATAGAACTTGAAGCCCTTGAGCCAGGCCTCGCGCACGAGGTAGGCGGTGGGCACGCGCTGCTCTACACGGCGTTCCAGCAGGTGCGCCAGATGCTTGCGTTCGGACTCCAGCAAGCGGCTATCCAGAAAATTATTCAGTGTGTCGTGCGGAAGATGCAGCGCGCTCATGATGAGCCAGACGGCTTCATCATAGGCATTGTCGGTGCCATGGCCAAAGAAAATGCCGGCCTCTTCAAAACGGCTGACGGCGAAGCGCAGCCAATCGCGGATGGTGATCAGCTCTTCGCTCAAACGAGGATAGTGGGTCATGTCAGCAGGGTTTCCATAGTCAGGCGGTAGGCGTCTTTCAAGGGCTCGATATCGGCCACGCCTACGCATTCATTCAGTTTGTGGATGGTGGCATTCAAGGGGCCGAATTCAACGACCTGGCTGGCAATATCGGCAATGAAGCGGCCATCGGAAGTGCCGCCACTGGTCGAGAGTTCCGGTGTGACACCAAAGGCGGTTTCAATGGCGGCGCTGATGGCTTCGACCAGCGTGCCCTTGGGCGTGAGGAAGGGCTTGCCGGAAAGCTCCCATTGCAGATCGTATTCCAGTGCGTGTTTGTCCAGAATGGCATGCACGCGCTCGCGCAATCCTTCTGCCGTGCTGGCCGTTGAAAAGCGGAAGTTGAACAGGATGGTGACTTCGCCCGGCACCACATTGGTGGCGCCAGTGCCGCCGTTCATGTTGGATATCTGCCAGGAAGTGGGCGGGAAATATTCATTGCCGCTATCCCACACGGTATCGGCCAGCTCCTTGATTGCCGGTGCTACCAGGTGAATGGGATTTTTGACCAGATGCGGGTAGGCGATGTGGCCTTGCACGCCCTTGACGACCAGTTTGCCGGATAGCGAACCGCGGCGGCCATTCTTGATCATGTCGCCGACGACCTTGCTGGAGGTGGGTTCGCCGACGATGCAGTAATCAATCAGCTCGCCGCGGGCTTTCAGCGCCTCAACGACCTTGACCGTGCCATGAGTGGCAATGCCTTCCTCATCCGACGTGATCAGAAGGCCAATCGAGCCTTGATGGTCAGGGTGCTCGGCGACAAATTCCTCAATGGAGGTAATAAACGCCGCCAGCGAGGTCTTCATGTCGGCCGCGCCGCGTCCATACAACATGCCATCCTTGATGGTGGGCTCAAAGGGCGGGGTATGCCATTGGTCGACCGGGCCGGTAGGCACCACATCGGTATGGCCTGCGAAGACCAGTAGCGGGCTTGCGGTGCCGCGTCGTGCAAAGAAATTGTCGACATCGCCAAAGCGCATGCGCTCAATTTTGAACCCCAGCGGTTCCAGCCGTGAAATCAGCAGCTCCTGGCAACCCAGGTCTTCTGGCGTGACCGAGCGCCGGGCAATCAGGTCCTGGGCCAGGTCTAGGGTTTTACTCATGGTTCAGCAGCTTTCCGTAGGTGGATTCATCGAAACCCAATGCCAGCAGTTTGCCATCAGCAACCAGAACCGGGCGTTTGATGACGGAGGTTTTATCCTGCATCAGGCGTATTGCAGAGGTATTATCGGTGACCGCGGATTTTTCTGCTTCAGGCAGATTGCGCCAGGTCATGCCGCTACGGTTGACCAGTTTTTCCCAGGAGGTTTGTGTCAGCCATTGCTGCAGGGTGCTGGCGTCTATTCCCAGCTTTTTGAAGTCATGGAATTCATAAGCCACCTGGTGTTCA
The DNA here is from genome assembly GCF_009858335.1 of Methylovorus glucosotrophus. Taxonomy (NCBI): domain Bacteria; kingdom Pseudomonadati; phylum Pseudomonadota; class Betaproteobacteria; order Nitrosomonadales; family Methylophilaceae; genus Methylovorus; species Methylovorus glucosotrophus. Next base: position 2,027,852 of record NZ_VMSE01000001.1, on the reverse strand, counting down.
TCCAGCCAGCTGCGTGCTTTTTTCACGGTGTTGCAATTGGGTATGCCGTAGAGTTTCATCTGCCTGTCTGACATCAAATAATCAAATATCGATTTTAACAGCCCGGCCCTGGCTTTAGGCGGGCATTATCAACGGGTGGTCCGCCCATGCCGGATTGCCATTAGCGCATGAATGCAAAAGGCTAACCCAGGTGGCACCCAGGTTAGCCTTGCAATCACAGCAGCCCTGCAAATCTTGGGTTAGATGCCGCGCAGCAATTCGTTGATGCCGACCTTGCCCAGCGTTTTGGCATCGACTTTCTTGACGATCACGGCGCAGTACAGGCTGTAGCTGCCATCCTTGGAGGGCAGGTTGCCGGATACCACGACGGAGCCCGCAGGTACGCGGCCATAGGTGATGCTGCCGGTTTCGCGGTCATAAATCTTGGTGCTCTGGCCGATGTAAACGCCCATGGAGATCACGCAGTTGTCTTCTACCACCACGCCTTCCACCACTTCGGAGCGGGCACCGATGAAGCAATTGTCACCGATGATGGTAGGGCCAGCCTGGATGGGCTCTAGCACGCCACCAATGCCTACGCCGCCGGACAAGTGCACATTCTTGCCGATCTGCGCGCATGAACCGACAGTCGCCCAGGTGTCGACCATGGTGCCTTCACCGACGTAGGCGCCGATGTTGACGTAAGACGGCATTAGCACCGCGTTTTTGGCGATATAGGAACCGCGACGCACGATGGCGTTAGGTACCACGCGGAAGCCACCGGCCTTGAAATCGGCTTCGGTGTAATTGGCAAACTTGGGAGGCACTTTGTCGAAGTATTTGGTCACGCCATCATCCAGCAGGACGTTGTCTTCCAGACGGAAAGACAGCAGCACGGCTTTCTTGATCCACTGGTGCGTCGTCCATTCCTGGGTATCGCCCACGCGTTCGGCAACACGCAGCTTGCCCGCGTCCAGATCAGCCAGCACGCTGAATACAGCATCCTTGACTTCGGCCGTGGCGGTGGCAGGGGTAATGTCGGCGCGACGCTCAAATGCGTCTTCGATGATGGCTTGCAATTGACTCATGAATGTTCCCGGATAAATGCGTAAAAACCGCTATTTTAACTCAAAGAGCCCGCTTGATCTGCCTAATTGCAGTTATGCGAGGCGGAATGTGAAGTGAGGCTGCCGGACATGGCAGCCTCCTGGTCAGGCTTACTTTTTACCGCTGATGGCTTGCTGGTAAAGCGGCATCACGGTGGGGATCAGCGACTTGATGTCCGCAATCCGACTCTCGTCAGAAGGGTGGGTGCTGAGGATTTCCGGTGGCTTGGAGCCGCCTTGCTGCCCCATTTTTTCCCACAGCGTAACGGCGGCATTGGGGTTGTAGCCCGCACGGGCGGCCAGCTCCAGGCCCATTTCATCGGCTTCGTGTTCGGCCGTGCGGCTATTGGGCAGCGTCAGCGCTACCGCCGCCACAGCACCACCCAGCGCCAGGGTTTTGGTGGCATTGTCCGCACTCTTGGTGGAAAGGCCAATCAGCGCAGCAGCGCCCAGCAGGCCATATTGCTGCACCTTGGCACGCGACATCTGCTCCCGCACATGCTCACGCAGCGCGTGCGAGATTTCATGCCCCATCACTGCAGCCAGCTCGTCATCGGTCGGTTTGATCTGATCCAGCAGGCCGGTGTACACCATGATCTTGCCGCCTGCCATGCAGTAGGCGTTGATCTCCTTGCTTTCCTGCACATTGATTTCCCATTTCCACTTCAGGGCATCCGGCCGGAATACCCCCACCTGCGCAATCAGGCGCTCAGCAATGGCGCGCACACGCTGGGTTTCCTTGCTGTCCGTATTCAGCAGTTTTTTCGATTCTGCTTCTTTGAGCGTCTGCTGGTAGGCGAGTGCTGATTGCTGCTCGGCTTCCTGTTCCGATACCAGGCCGACATATTGTTTGCGGTCCACACCGACGGCGCCAGACTTGGTCGTGCTGGTGGTGGCGCAACCACTTAGCGTCGTGGCAACGAGAAACGCCAGAATCAGGGTCTTCCTCATGTTGATCTCCTGCTGAATTTCATGGGTACTAAGTGAATATGTGCCATTGGGATGGCATCGTTTTACTGTTTATTGTGGTTATTTCTTCATTACAAGGTCACCTGCGCTCCCAGTTCAACGACACGGTTAGGCGGCAACTTGAAATGATTGGTCACGCTATCGGCGTTACGGAACATGGTGATGAACAGTTTCTCACGCCAGAATGCCATCTCAGAGTGGCGCGCGGGGAACAAGGTTTCCTTGCCGATAAAGAAGGAGGTGTCCATGGTTTCCAGCTCCAGACCCTGTTCGGCGCATAGCTCCAGATCGCGTGGCAGATCGGATTCGTCTTTGAAGCCATAACGCACGCTGACGCGGTAAAAATCGTGTGGCAGGGCTTCGACGATGATGCGTTCGCGGCGCGAGATAAACGGTTCATCCTCAATCTTCACGGTCAGCAACACGACCTTTTCATGCAGCACCTTGTTGTGCTTGAGGTTATGCAGCAAGGAATGGGGCACACCGTAGGGATTTGGCGTCATGTAAATGGCATTGCCCTGCACGCGGGTAGGCGGGAAGCTGCCAATCGCATCGACAAAAGGCGCCAGCTCCATGGCTTCACTCTTCAGGCGGCGGAACAGAAGGTCACGCCCGGTTTTCCAGGTGGTCATCAAGGTAAAGATGACAATACCGATCAGCAGCGGGAACCAGCCGCCATCGGGGATTTTGAGTACATTGGCACCGAAGAAGGCGAGGTCGACGGTCAGAAAGACGGCGATCAGCGAGCCAGTACGCAGCCAGCTCCAGCCCCAGATGCCATGGAACACAACGCCCGCCAGCAGGGTCGTGATCACCATATCACCAGTAACGGCAATGCCATACGCAGCGGCAAGATCACCTGATGAACCAAAGCCCAGTACCAGCGCCATGACGGCCAGCATCAAGCCCCAGTTGACGCGGGGAATGTAAATCTGCCCTTGTTCCTTATCTGACGTGTGCATGACCGGCATGCGGGGCAGATAGCCAAGTTGCAATGCCTGGCGCGAAACCGAGAATGCGCCGGAAATGACGGCCTGGGCGGCAATGACCGTAGCCAAGGTCGCCAGTATGATCAATGGAAACAGCAGCCATTCAGGCGCCATCAGGTAAAACGGGTTTTTAACGGCGGCATTGTCATGCAGGATCAGCGCGCCCTGGCCAAAGTAGTTGAGCACCAGCGCTGGCAGCACAAAGCCGAACCAGGCAAGGCGGATGGGTTTTTTGCCAAAATGCCCCATGTCGGCATACAGTGCCTCCGTCCCAGTTACCGCCAGTACCACTGACCCCAGCGCCACAAAAGCCACCCAGGGGGCAGCAGCAAAAAAACGCACGGCATAAATCGGACTCAATGCCTGCAGCACAAGCGGTTCATGCATGATGTTGACCGCACCCAACACCGCCAGCGTACCGAACCACAGCACCATGATAGGCCCAAAAAAAGCACCCACGAGCGCGGTGCCTTTGCTTTGTACCCAGAAGAGAATGAAGATGACGACCATGGTGATCGGGATGATGGCGCCATGCATGTGCGGCGCGGCTACTTCCAGACCTTCCACCGCGGAAAGTACCGAAATGGCGGGGGTGATCATGCCATCCGCGTAAAACATGCAGGCCCCGAGAATACCGATCAGCATGATCATGCGCTCTTTGCGCACATTGCCTGCCACGTTGCGACTCGCCAATGCCAGCAGCGCCATGATGCCGCCTTCGCCGCGGTTGTCTGCCTTCATGATAAAGGCCACGTATTTCACCGACACGATCATGATCAAAGACCACAGGATCAATGACAGGATGCCGAAAATATTGTCATGCGTCAGCGGCACCGGGTGCGGGCTGACAGCAAACACTTCTTTCATCGTGTAAAGCGGGCTGGTACCGATGTCCCCATATACAACGCCAAGTGCAGCCAATGCCAAGGCAGGGAGCGGGGTCTTGCCGGTTTTTGCGGATTCCATTCAGACAGGCTTCTGATAATAGTTTGCAAATTTTAACAGGGTTCAAAAAATGCCTGTCCAGCTTTTTATGATTATTTTTGTTATGCAAGCCAGTCCTCCGCAATGTTTCACGCGAAAAAACGATACAAAAATAGCTATATTTTCATTTATAAACATGAGCTTACATTTTTTTAATCAAACGGACTATTGCTGGACATAGTCCGGTTTTCTACTATTCGTTCCACAAGCTTGCTCTGATGCCATTTCAGAGCTCGGGGGCTTTAGGTTTTTTGTAATTATTTTAATGGCTTACATAAAAAACACGGGGAAATTCAATCATGAATAAAATCAAAATCGGTTTGCTGATCGGTCTGGCTGTATTCAGCCTGAACGCATCTGCTACCAACTTCACTTATGGCAAGGGCGACAAGCACGACCGCGATGGCAAATACAGTACTTCGCACGATGGCTGTGCAGTTTGTGATCCAGACAACAGCATTTTCGGTTCGGATTTCAAAGATGGCAAAACCACGCAAACCTTCAAGAACTTCATTCCTGACACCGATGCCACATTCACGGCTGTTGGTGGCAAATTCGAGAAGAAAACCCAGGACGGCTACACCGGTGTAGGTATTTCCGGCAAGACCGCTGGTGAAATTGATATTGGCGAGCGCATCGATGTATCGTTCACCAAGAACATCATCATCACCAACATTACTCTGGGTCTGCTGTTTGATGGTCCTGAGTACGGCGATGTGAACGAAACAGCCAAGATCACCGCTACCTTCATGGACGGTACCAAGTCTGATTTCTTCCTGACTGCTACTGGCCTGAAGACCGCTACATGGACTGGTTCCGGCACTGTGAGCAACATCAGCGAAGCCAGCTACGGCGAGGGCGCACTGTGGGCGATTGCCAATCCATTCGGCACCAAACAAGTGAGTGGTCTGTCTTTCACTGCAGTGACTGGTCTGTGCGGCAAGGGTAGCTGCAACAACCAATCCGACTACGTTCTGCACTGCATCTCGGCCGTACCAGAGCCTTCTACCTACGCCATGATGATGGCAGGCATTGCAGCTGTTGGCTTCAGTGCTCGTCGCAAGGCCAAGAAAACCCAAGCTTAATCTGCTTGCGTTAATCTGAAAAAGCCCGGTGCAAACCGGGCTTTTTTTATGTCTATTAAGCTAATTCAAATGGTTTCCGTGAATTACTGAGGATGGACCTGATCTACCGATGTCTTGACCAGGCCATCGGAGAGTTGCAGTGTTATCCCTTTGCCCTTTTGCAGGGTCTGGACGGATTTCAGCAGGCTGCCATCTTCCGCATAGGCCAGCGTATAGCCTCGGCTGAGAATGGCTTGGGGATTAAGGTGCACAAGGTTTTGCTGCAGGGTTTGCAATTGGCGGGTTTGGCGATCCAGCTTCTGGCGCATGGCTTGTTGCAGGCGCCATTGCCATTGCTGCAGTTGATGGCCGCGGTGGGCGATCTGCTGGCTGGGGGAGAGTAGGCGGCGGGTGAGGTAGTCCATATGTTGCATACGCTGGTTGAGCAGCTGTTGCATGGCACGGCTCAGGCGACGACTGAGTTGCGCTTGTGCTTGCAGCAGGGCCTGGCGGTCGGCACTGACCAGTTCGGCTGCAGCGGTGGGGGTCGCGGCGCGAACATCGGCAGCAAAGTCAGCAATGGTGAAGTCGGTTTCATGGCCGACGCCGCTGATCACCGGCATGCTGCAGCCGTGGATGGCGCGGGCGACGATTTCTTCATTGAACTGCCACAGGTCTTCCATGCTGCCACCGCCACGGCAGACGATCAGCACATCGACTTCGGCGCGGGCGCTGGCGGTTTCGATGGCGGCAGCAATCTGCGCGGCAGCCCCTTTGCCTTGCACCGGGGTGGGGTAAATAATGACTTCCAGCGAGGGCATGCGGCGGCGCAGGGTGCTGAGCACATCACGCAGGGCCGCGGCATCGGGCGAGGTGACGATGCCGATGCGTTGCGGATGCGCAGGGATGGGACGTTTCAGTGCAGCATCAAACAGCCCTTCGGCTTGCAGCTTGGCCTTGAGTTTTTCGAAAGCCTCGAACAGTGTGCCGAGGCCGGCGCGTTGCAAAAACTCGATGGTGAGCTGAAAATCGCCGCGCGCTTCATACAGAGTGACCAGTGCGCGGGCTTCGACTTTGTCGCCTTCCCGTGGTTGCCAGTCCAGATAGCTGTTGCGGCCGCGAAACATGACGCAGCGCACCTGGGCGCCTGCATCCTTGAGTGAAAAATACCAATGACCGGAAGCGGCCCGCGTGAGGTTGGATATCTCGCCCGAGACCCAGAACAAGGGAAATGCGCGTTCCAGTGTGTCGCGAGCCAAACGATTCAGCTCGGTCACGGTCAATATGCGGGGCGCTGATTCAGCCATTTCGGTGCTTACCTGTAATCCGTTACAATGGCTCGATTATAAAGTGTTGAGGAAATCTCCATGACAATAAAATTCCTGCAAGGCAGAACCGGGTATGTGCTGGGCTTTATCGCCAGCTTTGGTCTGGTGGCGTTTGCCTTGTATATCCAGCAAAAACACAATCTTGAGCCTTGTCCGCTCTGCATCTCGCAGCGCATTGTCTACATGGTGCTGGGCGTGCTGTTTTTGCTGGCGGCCTTGCATAATCCCAAGGCGGCAGGTCGTAAAGTATATGGATTGCTGCATGTGGCGGCGGCGCTGACCGGCGTGGTGATCGCTGCGCGGCATATGTGGATACAGGCTAACCCGGACAAGGTGATGGCCGAGTGTGGCGCGGGCTTTGACTATCTGTTTGAGAGCTTCCCCATGAAAAAGGCCATGGAGCTGGTGTTCAAGGGCACCGGTGAATGCTCGGCGATAGACTGGACGCTGTTTGGCCTGACCATTCCGCAGCTGTCGCTGATTGCGTTCTCGGCGCTGGGCCTCTATGCGGTCTATCTCGCATTCCTGAAAAAGAACTGAATTCAATTTTTATGTATAAAACCCTGGAAGATTTTGTCGGCAATACGCCGCTGGTTCAACTCAAGCGTTTGCCTGGCAATACCAGCAATACCATATTGGTGAAGCTGGAAGGCAATAACCCCGCCGGGTCGGTAAAAGACAGACCAGCCCTGTCCATGATCAAGCGGGCCGAAGCCCGTGGCGATATCAAGCCGGGCGATACCCTGATCGAGGCGACTTCTGGCAACACCGGCATTGCACTGGCCATGGCGGCGGCGATGCGCGGTTACAAAATGGTGCTGGTTATGCCGGAAAACCAGAGCCTGGAACGGCGCCAGACCATGAAGGCCTTTGGTGCCGAGCTGGTATTGACCCCACGCGATGGCAGCATGGAGCTGGCGCGCGATGTGGCGATGAAGCTGCAAGCGGAAGGCGAGGGCATTGTGCTGGACCAGTTTGCCAATATGGATAATCCTTTGGCGCATTACGAGGGCACCGGCCCCGAAATCTGGCGCGATACGGGCGGCAAGGTCACGCACTTTGTCTCCAGCATGGGCACTACCGGCACCATCATGGGCACTTCGCGTTACCTCAAGGAGCAAAACCCGGCCGTTCAGATTATCGGCGTGCAGCCGGAAGAAGGCGCGCAGATTCCCGGCATCCGCAAGTGGCCGGAAGCTTACCTGCCCAGCATTTACGATGCAGGCCGCGTCGATGAACTGGTGTATGTGAGCCAGGCGGATGCCGAAAAAACCACGCGCAAGCTTGCCAGCGTTGAGGGCATATTCGCTGGTATCTCATCGGGTGGCGCACTCCACGCCGCCCTGCAATTGTCAAAAAAGGTCGAAAACGCCGTGATCGTGTCCATCGTGTGCGATCGGGGTGACCGCTATCTCTCCACCGGGGTATTCCCCGGTTAAGCCAGGCCAGCCGTGATCACGCGACGCGATCTGCCTGGTTTGCGTATCACGGTTGGCTGCTGTCGAGCCTTATCAAGACTGATTCCGCTCATTGTTTTCATGGGCATTGCCTGGTCGCCGAGTCTGGTCATGGCCGCCAGCAGCCTGACCATTGAAGCCGACACGGTGGAGGCGGAGGGCTGGCAGGCCAAAGCCGTGAAGCTGGTGCTGGCACCAGCCCAGCGTCCGGCGCTTGCACTCACCAGCCAGATCAAGCTTGCCAAGGCTCCGGCATGGAGCAGCCTGCATGCCGAGTGCGGGCAGATCAAATTGCCTGCCGGGCGTGGTGCATGGTCATGCCAGCAAGGTCTGGTAACCGCCGATCGTATTCGGCTTCCGTTTAACCTCACTCTTGATACAGCCCCCGTCGCCGGTCGGGCCGCCTTGCGGCTGGATGCGCAGGTGCAGGATGCCCAGTTCAGCGATGCTGCCGGTTTGCATGCCGCTGAAAAGCTACATGCCCGTGCGCAAGTGCAGGCGCGACAACAAGCCGGGCGTTGGCTGTGGGATGCGGCCATCACCTGGTCAGGCGGCGAATTGTTCTGGCAGCCGCTCTATATGCAAGGCCAGGGGCAAACGCTGAATGCCGCTGGCACATGGGATGCGCAGGCCTTGCAGCTGGACCGGGCTGCATTGCAGTTGCCCGGCGTGGCGACCGTGCATGCGAGCGGCAAGTGGTCAGTGCCTGAGCGGCAATGGCAAACCCTGCATGTGGATGTTCCGGATGTCGATCTGGCCAAGGCTTATCCTGCGCTGCTTAAACCCATGGTGGAGCAGAGTGCCCTTGGGCATGTCGAGATGGCCGGCAATGTCGCGCTAAAGGCAGACTGGCAGGCGGGGCAACTGCAAGCATTCCAGCTGCGCCTGCGCGATGTAGATATGGAGGACGAGCAGCATCGCTTCGCCTTTTACAAACTGAATGCCAATATCCCCTGGGATTACGACCAACCACAGTCTGTAACGATGGACTTTGCCGGTGGGCATCTGCTCAAAGTGCCGTTGGCCGCGAGTCAGTTGCAGGCGGAGATCAACCGCTATGCGCTGACGGCGCCTGAGCTGCGGCTGAATATACTGGATGGCGCGCTGGTGTTATCGGATGTCTCTGCGGCTACGTTAGGCGGGCAGTGGTATTGGCATCTGCGAGCCAACCTCACGCCTCTCGATATGCCGGAGCTGAGCACCGCCCTGGGCTGGCCGCGCATGGCGGGCAAGGTAGCAGCCTCTATTCCCATGGTGACTTACAACGCAGGCACGCTGACAACGGATGGGGTGCTCGGCTTCAATCTGTTTGATGGCAGCATCAGCGTGAATAACCTGGGCATGCAAACGCCGCTGGGCAGCACTCCGCGGCTGCATGCCGATATCGAAATGCGCAATCTGGACCTGGGACATCTCACCCGCACCTTCTCCTTTGGTGCCATTGAAGGCAAGCTGGATGGCGATATCCAGCATCTGGAGCTGCAGAATTGGCAACCCGTGGCATTCGATGCCGTACTCAAGAGCAGCCCCGGGAAGTATCCGCGCAAGATTTCCCAGCGAGCTGTGGAAAATATCTCAGCCCTGGGCGGTGCAGGGGCTGCTGCTGCCATACAGCGCAGTGTGCTGCGGTTTTTTGATCAATTCAATTATGAAAAACTGGGCTTGAGTTGCCGCCTGCATGCCGATGTATGCACCATGGACGGCGTGGCGCAGGCGCCGCAAGGCTATGTCATCGTCAAAGGCAGTGGCATCCCGGCCATTACGGTCATGGGGTACAATCGCCAGGTCGGCTGGAGCGAGCTTGTGAGCCGCATCCGGCGCGTCACCGAGAGCAATGTCAAACCGGTGATCCAATAGGAGAAATTAACACATGAAACATTTGTACTGGGCGCTGCCCGCCGCATTGCTGCTACCTGCCTGCGTCACCATCAATATTTATTTCCCTGCGGCTGCCGCTGAAAAAGCCGCCGATCGCATCATCGATGATGTCTGGCAATTACAGGATAAAAAAGCGGCGCCTGCTGCCCCTGCTGGCGAAACACCTGCCGTTCAACCCGCGCCATAAAGGATTCTTCATGAAAAATATCATTATCGTCTTCAGCCTTATGATGAGCATGTGGCTGTCATTGAGCCCCGCCCATGCGGCGGCGGATCTTGAAATCAATACGCCCGCCATCAGCGCCATCAAAAACAGCATGCAGGCGCGCCATGCCCAGCTGGCGCCGTTTTACAGCAGTGGTGCGGTCGGATTTTCCCGCGATGGCCTGGTGGCTGTGCGTGATGCCGCGGCAGTTCCGCTGGCGCAGCGGCAGGCCCTGAATAGCCTGGTAGCGGCCGAAAACAAGGACCGCAACGCGCTCTACGCCGAGATTGCCAATGGCAACCAGCATCCCGAATGGGAGCCCGAAATCCGCGCCACCTTCGCCAAACGCTGGGCCGATAAGGCGCAGGGCGGCTGGTGGGTGCAGGATGGCAGTGGCTGGATCAAGAAGTAAGCTCGCGGACAGCTGACTTCAACGCCCATCTGGCTGGCCTTTTTACAACCCCGCTTTATAACCCAGCGCCTCACCGTGCTTTTTCACCAGATATTCACCGAGTGACACCATGACCCCGACCCTTGTGTTCGATATTGAAACCATCCCCGATGTCGACGGCCTGCGCCGCCTGTACGATCTGCCGCCAGACACTTCCGCCGAGGATGTCGCCCGCATTGCCTTTCATCAGCGCCGCCAGCAAAACGGCAGCGAGTTTTTGCCGCTGCAACAGCATAAGGTGGTGGCCATTTCATGCGCCATGCGCGAAGGGGATAGCTTTCGGGTGTGGACGCTGGGCGCTGCGGATGCCCCCGAGCGCGAGATCATTCAGCGATTTTTTGATGGCATTGAGAAGTACAAACCGAATGTGGTGTCATGGAATGGTGGCGGCTTTGACCTGCCTGTGTTGCATTATCGCGGCTTGATTCATGGGGTGCAGGCGAGCAGCTATTGGGATATGGGCGAAGATGATAGAGACTTCAAGTGGAACAACTACATCAGCCGTTACCATACTCGGCATCTGGACTTGATGGATTTGATGGCGCTGTATCAGGCGCGCGCCAATGCGCCGCTGGATCAGATCGCACAGCTATGCGGTTTCCCTGGCAAGCTCGGCATGGATGGCTCCAAGGTCTGGGATGCCTACTGCCGGGGTGAGATTGAAGCCATACGCAATTACTGCGAGACCGATGTGGCAAATACCTACCTGGTCTACCTGCGCTTTCAGCTGATGCGCGGGCATCTTAACCCTGAGTCTTATGCCAGCGAGATCGCGCTGGTGCGTCAAACACTGGCTGCCAGTGAAGGGCCGCACTGGAAAGAATTTCTGGCGGCGTGGGCGGAGGATTAAACCTTGTCTGCGGGCGAGTCTTGCTGCCCCGTTATCTAGTGCAGCCACGCAAATTTGCGATGGCAGGCTGTCCCGCAGACTGGGCTTAAACAGCTGCGCTTATTGCTGGCTAGCGGTGTAGCGGGGCACTTCCAGATTCTGAATATTCATTTCCCCCGACGCGATTCCGCTCAACACTGGGCCGAAAAGTAAAAAAGCGAGTAGTAAATGAACAAACTTTTCCATGATGAATTCTCCCGGTTCAACAAGTTAAAAAAAGTAAAAAAGCGTTGATGGAAGATTAAAACGGCTGGTGTCTGGTCCATATCCGACATAAGCTGATTCTCATGTAGGAATGCAGGAAGCAACGCCTGACCGCAAAGGCGTGGTGAATATAACAAGCGGATCAAGAGCTTAATATAAAAAGATCGGGGTTTGATATCCATGGAGAGCACAATGCAAAACAATAAATTAACGAGTCTGGCGGCATGCCTGTGTCTGATGGGCGGGCTGGCACTCTCTGCCCCCGCCTTTGCTGCCAAGCCGGATGGAGCAGGCCACGGCAATGGCAATGGGCAAGGTCAGCAACATGGCGGCCCGGACCGTGGCGGACGTGATAATGACGGACCAGGCGGGCGTCCCGACGGCGGCGACCGTGGTGGTGATCGCGGAGCCTACAAGGGCGGTGACCGCGGTGGCGATCGTGATCACCATGGCGGCGACGTACGTGTGGGCATGTATTTTGGCGATCAGCAACGCACCATCGTGCATGATTACTATGGTGAACAATTCCGCGGCGGCCATTGCCCACCGGGACTGGCGAAGAAACACAACGGTTGCATGCCACCCGGCCAGGCGCGCAAATGGCGCAAAGGCTATCCATTGCCACGCGATGTTGTGTATTACGACTTGCCACCGCGCATCATTGTTGAGCTCGGCGCGCCGCCGGCGGGATATAAATATGTGCGTGTTGCTGCCGATATTCTGCTGATTGCGGTTGGCACCGGCATGGTGGTGGATGCCATAGACGACTTGAGCCGCATGTAAGTTTTTTTACAGAGACGTGTCATCGCAAAAAGCCCCGGATTACTCCGGGGCTTTTTCTTTTTTGCGTGCATCAAACATGGTGCATGTGCGCTATTTTTGCACGTCCATGGTGCCATGCGCCTGATGCTGAATTTGGCATTGCATCAAGCAATATTCTGGTAAAAATCAAATAAAAACATCAGCATGTAAATATTTTTCACGTTTGTGTGATGGGTGGCATAGCGGTTGCTTTGGTATTACTGAAATTCATTTTCGTAATACTAACCAGGAGAGCCATTGTGATATCACTTTTACCATCTTCAGGCATTAAAAACATTGCACGCATGGCGGTATTAGCCGCCGGTTTCTGTTTTACTTTATCTTTCACTATGGCGGCCGAAGCCGCCGCTCCCCTCAAGATCGGCTATAGCGACTGGCCGGGCTGGGTGGCATGGCAAGTGGCCATCGAAAAAGGCTGGTTCAAGGAAGCTGGCGTGGATGTGAAGTTTGACTGGTTTGATTACTCCGCTTCCATGAATGCCTTCAGCGCGGGCAAGATCGACGCCGTCACCGTGACCAATGGCGATGCACTGGTTACCGCCGCCGGTGGTGCCAAAAACGTCATGATCATCGTCACTGATTACTCCAATGGCAACGACATGATTGTCGGCAAGCCCGGCATCAAGAGCCTGAAAGACCTGAAAGGCAAGAAAATCGGTCTGGAGCTGGGTCTGGTAGAGCATCTGCTGCTGCTGAATGGCCTGCAAAAAGCTGGCCTCAAGGAAAGCGACGTCACGCTGGTTAACACCCCTACCAACGAAACCCCACAAGCACTGGCTTCCGGCGACCTGGCGGCAATTGGTGCATGGCAGCCCAACTCTGGCGAAGCCATGAAGCGCGTTCCCGGTGCCAAGCCTATCTACACATCTGCCGATGAACCCGGCCTGATCTACGACGTATTGACCGTTAGCCCAGCCAGCCTGTCCAGCCGCCGTGCGGATTGGGAAAAAGTCGTGAAGGTCTGGGCCAAGGTAGTGGATTACATCAATGACCCCAAAACCCAGCCTGATGCCGTGAAGATCATGGCCGCCCGCGTGGGAATCAAGCCAGAAGCCTACCTGCCATTGCTCAAGGGCACCCGTCTGCTCACCCTGGACGAAGGCAAGGCCATTATGGTGAAGGCCGATGGCTTCAAGTCGCTGTACGGTTCATCCAAGATCGTGGATGACTTCAACGTCAAAAACGCCATCTACAAGAAGCCGCAAGACCTGAACAAGGCGATTGATCCTACGCTGGTCAGCAAGTAAGTCATCCGTTATCAGGCGCAGGGAGAAGGTTATGGGTTCCAATTGGTTTGCAGTGCGGCAGGAGTTGACGCCAGAGCGTCGCAAATTCCTGGCAATTGCATCGTTTCTACTGCCTCTGCTGGTGTGGGCGCTGGTCAGCTATGTGCCGTTCATCTGGCACCCGATGGTGAAGGTGACTTCACCGGGCGACGTGGATTATTTTCAGGTTGACATGCTGGTCAACAAAGCGACCTTCGAGGAAGAAACGGCCACCATGCAGGAGGAGGGTAAACAGCTGCCGCTGGGCATCCCCTCCAACCCCATTTACCTGCCGCCTCCGCACAAAGTGGTGGAAGCCTTGTATACCGCTTTTACCACGCCACCGGTGCAGCGCGACGGCCTGTGGTTGCACCAAAGCCTGTGGCAAAGCATACAGGTGATTTTCTGGGGCTTTGTCATCTCATCGCTGGTCGGGGTGCCGCTCGGCATCCTGGCGGGCACCTATAGTGCGGTATCGCGTTTGTTTGAACCGTTTATCGAGTTTTTCCGTTACCTGCCCGCCCCGGCGTTTGGCGCCCTGGCCGTGGCAGTGCTCGGTATTTACGATGGCCCCAAGATCGCCATCATCGTGATTGGTACCTTCTTTCAACAGGTGCTGATCATCAGCAACACCACGCGCAAACTGGATTATTCGCTGCTGGAGGCCGCCATGACTCTGGGCACCAGCCGCTGGAAACTGCTGCGCCATGTCGTGATCCCGGGCGTGCTGCCCGAGTTGTATCGCGATCAGCGCATTCTGCTGGGCTGGGCCTGGACTTATCTGATTGTGGCCGAACTGATCGGTACCTCGTCCGGCATCACCTGGTTCATCACGCAGCAGGCACGCTATGAGCACTTTGAAAACGTGTACGCCGCCATTTTGATTATCGGCATTATCGGTCTCGGTACGGATATGGTGCTGGCCCGCCTGGGCAAGCGTCTCTTCCCCTGGGATAAACCGGCGAACAAGGAGTAGGCCGTCATGCAAGCAAATACAGATCAAATCAGTTACCTGACCCAGTCCGAAGCCGTGAAGGCGCGCTTCGACAAGCTGAAACAGCGCGAAGTGATCCTGGAGGTGAAAAACCTGACCAAGGTCTACCGCGGCGCCAAGGGCGAAACCACGGCGTTGAAGGACGTCAGCTTCAAGACGCACCGCCGCGAATTTGTCTGCGTCATCGGGCCTTCTGGCTGTGGCAAGTCCACGCTGATCCGCACGCTGGCAGGCCTGGAGAGCTATACCAGTGGCGAAGTGCTGCTGGATGGCAAGCCGGTCACCGGCCCCGGCCGCGATCGCGGCATGGTGTTTCAGGGCTACACCCTGTTCCCATGGCTAAGCGTAAAAAAGAACGTGATGTTCGGCCTGGAAATGAATGGCATGCCCTCTGAAGAAGCCTCGCGTGAAGTCGCGCTGTGGCTGGAACTGGTGGGCCTGGAGAAATTTGCCAATGCCTATCCGCATGAGCTTTCCGGCGGCATGAAGCAACGCGTGGCGATTGCCCGTGCCCTGGTCAACCAGCCGCGCATCCTGCTGATGGATGAACCGTTTGGCGCACTGGATGCGCAGACCCGCTGCAAGATGCAAACGCACCTGCTGGAGATCTGGCGCAACATCGACATCACCATCCTGTTCATCACGCATGATCTGGATGAAGCCATCCTGCTGGCAGACCGCATTCTGGTTCTGAAAGCGCATCCGGGTGAAGTGCAGGAGCTGATTGAAGTATCGGTGCCACGTCCGCGCAGCCCTGATCAATTGTTCACCCCCGAATTCATTGCCACCAAGGCGCGGCTGGAAGAGCTGATCCATCCGCCTACCGAACCCGTGGATGAAGACGCCGTCTCCGTGCCCAGTCGCATGATTCGCTTCGTCAATGTTGCCGATAACGTGGAGTAAAGAAATGACGATGCAATGGTCTGAAACCACTTGGGATGAACTCCCCGCCAAGCTGGCTGCGGCCAGCGGCACCGCCATGCTGCCGATAGGCGCAACCGAACAGCACGGCCCGCACATGGGCTGTGGCATGGATTACATCCTGGCCGATATTCTTTGCCGCGAAGTGGCGGAAAGCACGGGCGTGCCCATGCTGCCGACCATGCCTTATGGCTGCTCGGTAGGGCATAGCCGCCGCTGGCCAGGCACCATCGCGCTCAGCCCCATCACCCTGATCAATCTGGTGAAGGAGATTGGCGACTGGGCTTACCACAGCGGTGTGCGTCGCCTGTTTATCATCAATAGTCACGTTACCAATGCGGCGCCCCTGCGTTGCGCGCTGGAGATGCTGCGCAGCGAGCACGACGACATGATGGTGGCCGTGATCAATACCGCCACCATGAGTCCGCGCGTCAAGCAGTTCCACCATGCCGATGGCGATGACTGGCATGCCAACGATGCCGAAACTTCGCTCATGCTGGAAAAAGCCCCGCACATCGTGCGCACAGACAAGCTCACGCTGTCCGATGACCCGGACCGCACCGATGACCTGGTGTTTGCCCACCCGGTGAATCGCACCAGCCTTAATGGGGTGACCGGCCAGCCCAGCATTTCCAGTGCCGAAAAAGGCGCGGAATGGTTTGCCTGGATGGTCGAGGATTTATCCGAATTGATACGCCGCGGTCAGGCCGAACAGCCACCGCTCCCACATTCCTATTTCAGCCATGCCGCTGCCTGAGACGTCAGGCCCGGCACAGCAAAACCGCAGCACCCTAATCCGATTTAATTGAAAGGTATGTATATGTCGAAGTCGACTGCAGAAATTGCCACGATCCAGAACGAGCTCAAAGCCAAGGGCGTCAAGTATTGCATAGGCGCTTACGTGGATATCCACGGCGTGCCCAAGGCCAAGGTGGTGCCGATTGATCACCTGCCGCAAATGGCCGCTGGCTCCGAGCGCTACACCGGCTACGCGCTGGATGGCCTGGGCCAGGCACCAAGCGATGATGAACTGACCTCGGTTCCTGATCTGGACCATATCATTCCCTTGCCATGGGAACCGAAAGTCGCCTGGATGCCGGCTGACAATGGCTTTCAGGGCGAGCCCTATGCGCTGAACACCCGCGTGGCACTGAAAAACGTGCTGGCACAGGCCGCCGAAATGGGCTTTGGCATGAACCTCGGCATTGAGTGCGAGATTTACCTCCTGAAGCAGGAAGCCGATGGCAAGCTGTCTATCCCTAACCCCGATGACAAGCTGGTCAAGCCTTGCTACGACGTACGCGGCTTTATGGATAACTTCGGCTGGCTGGACAAGATGGCGACCGCCATCAACGACCTCGGCTGGGATCTGTATTCGTTTGACCACGAAGACGGCAACAGCCAGTTCGAGTTTGACTTCAACTACAGCGATGCGCTGACCATGTGCGACCGCTTCACCTTCTTCCGTTACATGGCCAAGCACTATGCCAAGGAAGAGGGCCTGCTGGCGACCATGATGCCCAAGCCGTTTGCCGACAAGACCGGCACCGGCGCGCACTTCAACATGTCGCTGTACGACCTCAAGACCGGCAAGAACCTGTTTGCCTGCGACCCCAAGGATGATCCACGCGGCCTCGGCCTCACCACGCTGGGTTACCAGTTCATCGCCGGTATTCTCAAGCACGGCCCGGCCCTTTGCGCTGCCTTTGCGCCTACGGTCAACAGCTACAAGCGCCTGGTGCGTCGCGGTGCCATGAGCTACTTCAGCTGGGCGCCGGTGTTCAACTCCTACGGCTCCAATAACCGTACCAACTCGGTACGCGTGCCCATGGGCGGTGGCCGTTGTGAATCCCGCAATGCGGATGGTGCCGTGAACCCGTATCTGGCCGCGACGCTGGCATTGGCCGCGGGTCTGGAAGGCATACGCGAACAACTGGACCCAGGTGCACCGAACGAAGACAACCTGTACGCCATCAGCGAAGAAGAGCGCATGGGCCGTGGCATTCAATTCCTGCCGCAAACCCTGCAGGAAGCGGTTGAGGCATTCGCTGCCGATCCGCTGGTGGAAAAAACCCTGGGCAAGGAGCTGCGTGACGAGTTTGTCACCTACAAGAGCCAGGAATGGGAAACCTACCACCTGACCGTGAGCCAGTGGGAAATTGATCGTTACAGCTACATGTTCTAAGCCGAGGTGTTGACGGGGCAGGCTGCAAGGCCTGCCCCGGTCTGCCATGATGGCGCCTTTAGTCGCGCCAAACCGGCAAGTCACACAGGAGGAAACATGAACGAGAAAAACAAAAAGGCACCGGTAAATCGCATCAGTATCTCCTTGCCGGATGAGCTGCATGCGGAACTTGATTCCATGGTGATTGAGCGGGGCTTCGAAAGCCGTTCGCAAGCCATCAACGACATGCTGCGCCAGCATCTGGCCGAGCATAAGCGTGAAAAAGGCAATGAGGTGATGGTGGGTACCATCACCATTCTTTACAACAATGGCACGCGGGGCCTGCAAAAAACCATTGCGGATTTGCAGTACCAGCACCTGGATGAAGTGATCAGCTCCCTGCACGTGCATCTGGCCGATAACCAGACCATGGAAGTGATACTGGTACAAGGCCCGGCACTCATCGTGCAGGCCGTGGCGAATGAGATTATCGCGCTGCGCGGCGTGATTACCGGCAAGCTGCAACTGATGGGGGCGGTCATCCCGCCGTTACACCCGATGACGCCCAAGGCCCGCAGGGCAGGGCAGTAAGCGGGAAAAGAGACAAGGATAAGAGCATGAGCGCTGTATTTGAACCTGCTGCCGTGCTGTGGGAAGAAACCATCCCCGGCGGCAATCACTGGTCAGGCCTGATACGCCGTGGCACTGCGCTGCGTATCACTGACCTGGAAGGCGGGGCCAATCTGGCCGCGCTGTTTTATAACCCGGAAGACAAGCTGGAACGCTACAACATGCCGGATTCGCTGAAGGCGCAGCATACCGCGTACCTCACCACCGGCCATGTCTGCTATTCCGACATGGGGCGCGTCATGTGCTCCATCATTGGCGATAGCGTGGGCTGGCACGATACCTTCAGCGGCGTGACCGATGCCGCCATGATCGAAGGCCAGTACGGTAAAGCGACCTTCCAGACCCATCGCAATGCCATGCACCGCAGCGGCAAGGATGGCCTGCTGATCGAGCTGGCGAAATACGGCCTGGGCAAGCGCGATCTGGTCGCCAACGTCAATTTTTTCAGCAAGGCCGTGCCGGATGACAACGGTGCGCTGAGCTTTGTCGCCGGCCATAGCAAGGCGGGGGATTATGTGGATGTGCGCTTCGACATGAACGTGCTGCTGGTGCTATCTGCCGCGCCGCATCCGCTAGACCCTGCCACCGAATACAAACCGGCTGCGGTAAAGCTCACGGCCTGGTATGCCGGGGCCGCCGCGCCCGATGATGTGTGCCGCACGCAGTGTGAGCAAAACGCCCGCGGCTTTATCAACACGGAAAGGTATTACCTATGAGCCAGATGCTGACCGAAAGCCCATTGGATCCGCGCAACGCCGTGCTGGACCAGGTATGCGATGCCGGCGATCCCTGGATGGCCGAAGTGAAAAAAGGCCAGATATTCCGCATTCTGGACCTGGAAGGCAACCAAGCGGTGGATACGCTTTTTTACAGCGCCGCTGATCCCGAAGAGCGCTACAGCGCAGTCGATACCATTGCCCGCCAGCGCCAGCTTTACCTGACTACTGGCTCGGTGCTGTATTCAAATGAAGGCCGGCCCATGCTGACCATCACCGCGGATACCTGTGGCCGCCACGATACCCTGGGCGGGGCCTGTGCCGCCGAGAGCAACACCGTGCGCTATGCCCTGGAAAAGCGCCCCATGCACAGCTGCCGCGATAGCTTCATGCATGCGCTCAACCACTGCGGCTGTGCCACGCACCGGAACATGAGCAAGCGCGACATCACCGCCAACATCAATTTCTTCATGAATGTGCCGGTCACCGCCGATGGCCATCTCAAGTTTGATGATGGCATTTCCGGCGCTGGCAAATACGTGGAAATGCGCGCCGAGATGGACGTCGTGGTGCTGATCTCCAACTGCCCGCAACTGAATAACCCCTGCAACGCCTATAACCCGACGCCAGTTCGCCTGCTGGTCTGGGATCCCGTCCAGGCTGCTGCATAAATCTGGCATGCAACATGCTAGGGAATAGATAGATAACCATGGTCAGTTAGTCACAGTCGACTGAATCAACCGCTCACCGGGACGGCCCGGTGAGATCTATACCCAGCGGGACGGCCCGCACAAGGTTAGTCATGTTTCATAAAGTGCTTATTGCCAACCGCGGTGAGATCGCTTGCCGCATTATCCGCACCCTCAAGCAACTTGGTGTCCGCTCTGTAGCCGTCTACTCTGAAGCTGATGCCGGTGCCCGCCATGTGCTGGAAGCGGATGAAGCGATCTGTGTTGGTCCGGCTCCTGCCGCCGAGAGTTACCTGAATATCCCCGCGATCCTGCAAGCCGCGCACCAGACTGGTGCACAAGCCATTCATCCGGGTTATGGCTTTCTGTCTGAAAACCCCGGTTTTGCCGAAGCCTGCGAAGCCGCAGGCATTGCCTTTATCGGCCCCACTCCCCAACAGATGCGTGACTTTGGTCTAAAGCACACCGCCCGCGCGCTGGCCGAGGCCAATGGCGTACCGCTGTTGCCGGGCACCCGTTTGCTGGCGGATGTCGCCGAAGCTCGCACGCATGCCGCACGCATTGGCTACCCGGTGATGCTGAAGAGCACGGCAGGTGGCGGCGGCATCGGCATGCGCCTGATCTGGGGTGAAGATGAACTGGCCGAAGCCTTTGCCTCGGTGCAGCGGTTGTCACGCGCCAATTTCAAGGAATCCGGCCTTTATCTGGAAAAATACGTGGAAGCCGCGCGCCACATTGAAGTGCAGATTTTTGGCGATGGCGCAGGTCATGTGGTGGCGCTGGGCGAGCGCGATTGCTCGGTGCAGCGCCGCAACCAGAAGGTGATAGAAGAAACCCCGGCGCCCAATATCAGCGAGGCGATACGCCAGCAGCTGGCCGAGACAGCGGTGCGTCTGGCCAGTGCCATCGGCTATCGCTCGGCGGGCACGGTGGAATTTGTTTACGACAATGCCAGCGGCGACTTTTACTTTCTGGAGGTCAACACCCGGCTGCAAGTGGAGCACGGCGTGACCGAACTGGTGAGCGGCGTGGACCTGGTGGGCTGGATGATCCGCCTGGCCGCAGGCGAGCGCGACTTTATTGCGGCCTATCAACATCAGCCTAAGGGCCATGCCATCCAGGTGCGGGAGTATGCCGAAGATGCCAACAAGCAGTTTCAGCCCAGCTCGGGCGTGCTGACCGAAGTGGTGTTCCCCTCCGATGTGCGGGTGGATGCCTGGGTAGAGCAGGGCAGCGAGGTTTCGCCGTATTACGACCCCTTGCTGGCCAAGGTGCTGGTGCATGCCAGTGACCGCGCCGCCGCGGTGCAGTCCATGCAAACCGCGCTCGACCAGACCCGCCTCGCCGGCATTGAAACCAACCTGGAGTATCTGCGTCAGGTGCTGGCCGACAGCGTATTCCCGGCAGGGCAACAGACCACGCGCTACCTCAATAGCTTTGTTTACCGCCCACACACGCTGGATGTGCTGGATGGCGGCGTCATGAGCACCATACAGGATTATCCCGGCCGCACCGGCTACTGGAACATTGGCGTGCCGCCTTCCGGCCCCATGGACCATCTGGCGTTTCGCTTTGCCAATCGCCTGGTGGGCAACGCCGAAGGCATGGCGGGCCTGGAAATCACCCTGATTGGCCCCACGCTGAAATTCAATACTGATACCGTGATTGCCGTGACCGGCCCTGAGCTGGCATTGACACTGGATGGCCAGCAGCTCGCCATGTGGCAGGCGCATGCCGTCAAGGCGGGCAGCACGCTCGCCATCGGCAAGCTGGGCGACCTGGGGTGCCGTGCGTATCTAGCCGTGCAGGGCGGCTTTGATGTGCCGGATTACCTGGGCAGCAAATCCACCTTTACTCTGGGTCAGTTTGGCGGCCATGGCGGCCGCGCCCTGCGCGTGGGCGATGTGCTGCATCTGGGCAAGCTGGCTGCGGCGGAAACTGCGATATCGGTGATTCCGCCCGCCCTGCGCCCGCAATACACGCACGAATGGCAGATCGGTGTGCTGTATGGGCCACATGGCGCGCCGGATTTCTTTACCGACGACGATATTGCCATGTTCTTCTCCACCGACTGGGAAGTGCATTACAACTCCAACACCACCGGCATCCGTCTGATCGGTCCCAAGCCCCAATGGGCGCGGCAGGATGGCGGTGAGGCGGGCTTGCATCCCTCCAACATCCACGACAACGCCTATGCGATTGGCAGTGTGGACTTTACCGGCGACATGCCGGTGATTCTGGGGCCGGATGGCCCCAGCCTGGGCGGCTTTGTCTGCCCGGCTACCATTGTGCAGGCCGAGCTATGGAAAATGGGCCAATTGAAAGCGGGCGACAAGGTGCGCTTTGTCCGTCTCTCCCAGGCCCAGGCACGCGTGCTTGAAGTCGCGCAAAACGCCATGCTGGCAGACCTGGCAAGCGCCACTGCGCCGCTGGCCTTGCCCGCCTCCGATCTCGCCCACACCACAACCCCCATTCTGGCCACCTTGCCGGAGACGGCAGAGCGCGTGGCCGTGGTGTATCGCCAGGCCGGTGACAAATACCTGCTGGTGGAATATGGCCCGCTGGTGCTGGACCTCAACCTGCGCTTCCGCGTGCATGCCCTCATGCAGGCGCTTGAGCAGGCCAAGGTGCCCGGCATCATTGATCTCACGCCCGGCATACGTTCGTTGCAGCTGCATTACGACAGCCTGCGCCTGCCGGTGGAGCAGTTGCTGACCACCTTGCAAACCCTGGAAGCGCAACTGCCCGCCATCGATGAAATGGAAGTGCCGACCCGCATCGTGCACCTGCCGTTGTCGTGGGACGATGCTGCCACCCAGCTCGCCGTGGAAAAGTACATGCAATCGGTGCGCAAGGATGCGCCCTGGTGCGATGTGGAGTCCGGCCATGGCAGCAATATCGAGTTCATCCGCCGCATCAACGGCCTCGATAGCATTGAGGACGTCAAGCGCATCGTGTTCGAGGCGAGCTACCTCACCCTGGGCCTGGGCGATGTGTATCTGGGCGCGCCCGTCGCCACGCCGGTAGACCCGCGCCACCGTCTGGTGACCACCAAATACAACCCGGCCCGCACCTGGACGCCGGAAAACGCCGTGGGCATTGGCGGCGCCTATATGTGCGTGTATGGCATGGAAGGCCCCGGCGGTTACCAGTTTGTCGGCCGCACCTTGCAGATGTGGAACCGCTGGCGTGCCACAGCCGACTTCCCGCAGGGCAAGCCCTGGCTGCTGCGCTTTTTTGACCAGATCCGCTTTTACCCGGTCAGCGCGGAAGAGCTGCTGCAAATCCGCGAGGATTTCCCGCGTGGCAAATTCAAGCTCAAGGTGGAAGAGCAGGTGTTCCGCCTCAAGGATTACAACGCGCTGATTGCCGCTGAAGCCGCCACCATGATCGCGTTCAAGGAGCGCCAGCAAGCCGCATTTGATGCCGAGCGCGAGCGCTGGATTGCCAACGGCCAGGCCAATTACAGCAATGATGAGTCGGCAGCGAGCACGGTGGCGGAAGACGCGCTGCCCGATGACTGCCGTGCCGTGGCCGCCCATGTGGCCGGCAATCTGTGGCAAGTGGCAGTGAATGTGGGCGATACGGTCGCCGCGGGCGATACGCTGGTGATTATTGAATCCATGAAAATGGAAATCGCCGTGGTCGCCCCGGCAGCCGGGACCATCAGCCATGTGTTGTGCCAGCCGGGCAAGCCCGTCAGTGCCGGCCAGACCCTCATTGCCATTGCAACGGAATAAATCATGACCACACTCGATCTGCAAATCACCAGCCTGCGCGAGCAATACCGCACAGGCAGCCTCACCCCCTCGCAACTGGTGCGGCAGCTGGATGCCGCCATGGGCACGGAAGACCCGCACCGCATCTGGATTCATCGCCTGCCGCTGGCGCAGTTGCTGTCTTACGCCGAGGCGCTGGTAGGGCGCGACCCTGCCAGCCTGCCGCTGTATGGCATTCCCTTTGCCATCAAGGACAATATTGATCTCGCCGGCGTGCCGACTACCGCCGCCTGCCCGGACTATGCCTATACCCCTGCGCAGCACGCCACCGTGGTGCAGCGGCTGATCGATGCCGGGGCCATTCCCTTGGGTAAAACCAATCTGGACCAGTTCGCCACGGGCCTGGTGGGCGTACGCTCGCCGTATGGCGCCTGCCATAACAGCATAGACCCGGATTATATTTCCGGTGGCTCCAGCTCAGGCTCGGCAGTGTCGGTGGCGCTGGGCCTGGCGAGCTTCAGCCTGGGTACGGATACCGCAGGCTCAGGCCGGGTGCCGGCCGCGTTCAATAATCTGGTTGGGCACAAGCCCAGCTGCGGGCTGCTCAGCACCCGTGGCGTGGTGCCTGCCTGCCGCACGCTGGATTGCGTGTCCATCTTTGCGCTGACGGCACAGGATGCCGCCACGGTGCTGGAAGTCGCACAGGGCTTTGATGAGGAAGACCCGTATTCGCGTGAGGCGCTCACGGCAGGCAAGCCCTTGCCCGAGCATGGTTTCCGCTTTGGTGTGCCACGTGCCGATCAGCTGCAGTTTTTTGGCAATGCGGAAACGCCCGCTTTGTTTGATGCTGCCGTCGCCAAACTGGTGGCGCTGGGCGGGGTGGCGGTGGAGATTGATTTCACCGTGTTTTTGCAAACGGCCCGCCTGCTCTACGAAGGGCCATGGGTGGCCGAGCGCTACGCAGCTATCCGTGAATTCATCGAAGCCAAACCGGAAGCGCTGTACCCGGTCACGCACAAGATCATCAGCGGCGCGACACGCTTCAGCGCGGCCGATGCCTACAGCTTCGGTTATCAGCTGAAAGCCCTGCAACGCAAGGCTGCTGCGGTGTGGGATTACCTGGACATTATCGTCACCCCGACGGCGGGCACCATTTACACGATTGCCGAAGTCGAGGCTGATCCGGTGCAAACCAATTCCAACCTGGGCTATTACACCAATTTCATGAATCTGCTGGACCTGTCGGCGATTGCCGTGCCTACCGGATTCCAGGCCAACCGCCTGCCATTTGGCGTCACCCTGTGTGCCCCGGCGTTTCATGACGCTTCTCTGCTGGCGCTCGCCGCCCGCATGGAAGACGCCGCGCGCACGCTGGGCGCTACCTCATTTACCCGCAAGGAGATTCACGCATGAGCGATACCCCCATGATCAAAGTCGCTGTGTGCGGCGCCCACATGAGCGGCCTGCCGCTCAACCCGCAACTGATGGCCCTGGGTGGCGAATTCGTCGAGAAAACCCGTACTTCGCCTTATTACAAGCTGTTCAAGCTGAATGGCTTCACGCCCGAGCGGCCTGGGCTATTGCGGGTGACAGAGGGTGGTTCGGCGATTGCGCTGGAAGTCTGGCAACTGCCGCTCACCAATTACGGCGCCTTTGTCGCCAGTGTGCCTGCGCCCCTGGGCTTCGGCACGCTGGTGCTGGAAGACGGCTCGCAGGTGCAAGGCTTTATGTGTGAAGCCTATGCCACCGAAAACGCCGTGGACATCTCGGCATGCGGTGGCTGGCGTGCCTGGTTGTGCAAAAAAGAGACAGTCTGAGACTGGTGTGGCTATTTTGCCAAAATGGGATAGTGCGATGTTTTTCAAAGGAGGATTATCAAACCCAACACGTGATTGTGACGTTTGTTTTTTTATCTCTATTCATTCATTAAATAAGGGGATTGTGATGTTGAATACACCTGTAAAGAGTCTTGTTGCCCTGATGTTTGCTGCAGGCTTTGCTGCACCAGTTTTTGCTGCTGACGAAGCTGCTGCTCCTGCAGCCGAGTCGGACTGGACCTTTCCAAGCAGCATCGGCTTTGTCAGTGATTACATCTTCCGTGGCCAGTCCCAGACCTGGGGCAAGCCAGCGGCTCAACTGAGCGTTGAAGCAGACCACAAGTCCGGTTTGTATGCGGGTTTCTTTGCTTCCAATGTATCTGACAAGTGGTTGCCAGGCGCCAACCTGGAAACTGACCTGTACGCAGGTTTCCGTAACACCATTCCAAGCACAGCCGTGGGCTACGATGTGGGCGCGATTTACTACATCTACCCAGGCGCAGACTGGGAAGACTCTGCTTTCAACCCACCAATATATCCAGCTGGTACTACCAAGGCCAACCGCCTGAATACGCTGGAAATCTACGGCTCGCTGACCTACCAGTGGCTGACGTTCAAGACTGGTATCACCGCCACTGAATACTGGGGCTGGAACACCAACAACTCTCCTGTGAATGGTGGGTTCGCGGGTGATCTGAGCGCTGGTGTGACTGGTAGCACCAAGGGTTCGTATTTCTACGAGCTGGATGCTGCCTATGAAGTGGTGCCAACCTGGAACCTGACAGGTCAAGTCGGTCATCAAGTGATCAACAACTCGACCGGTCTGGATATCACCTACTACAAGGCAGGTGTTGCCAAAGTGTTTGACAAGGGCTGGTCTGTCGGTGCTTTCTATTCCGGTACCAACGAACCTGATGCATACAAGGACTTCCTGAGTCTGGAAAACACGGTATCCAAGTCGGATATCGCCAAAGACAAGTTCTTCGTTTCGATCTCCAGAGCATTCTAATGCTGGTCAATACGGCGGCTGAGGCCGCCGTATTGGTTTCTCACGTCCATTTTCGATACGGAGTTCTGTCATGAGCACCTCTTTAAAATCCTCTTTGAACGGCTGGCACCTGTGGGGCCTGGCTGTGGGCCTGGTGATTTCAGGTGAATATTTCGGCTGGAGCTACGGCTGGGCGCAAGCCGGTACGCTGGGCTTTCTGGTCACCGCGATCCTCATCGCGATCATGTATACCACTTTCATTTTCAGCTTTACCGAGCTGACAACTTCCATTCCGCACGCGGGTGGGCCGTTTGCCTATGCGCGGCGTGCCCTGGGTTCCAAGGCGGCCTTTATTGCCGGCTTTGCCACGCTGGTGGAGTTTGTATTTGCACCGCCGGCGATTGCCATGGCTATCGGCGCCTATCTCAATGTGCAGTTCCCGGGCGTTGATCCCAAGATCATGGCGGCCGGGGCTTATGTGATCTTTATTGGTCTCAACATCATCGGCGTGCGCATTGCCGCGACCTTTGAGCTGTTTGTGACCATTCTGGCCATTATTGAATTGCTGGTGTTCATGGGCGTGGTGTCGCCTGGCTTCTCTTTCAGCAATTTTGTGGCGAACGGCTGGTCTGGCGAGAACACCTTCAGCATGGCCGCTATCCCCGGCATTGTGGCGGCGATTCCGTTTGCGATCTGGTTCTTCCTGGCGATTGAAGGCGTGGCCATGGCAGCAGAAGAAGCCAAAGATCCTAAGCGCACCATTCCCAAAGCTTACATTGCCGGTATTCTGACCCTGGTAGCGCTGGCGATAGGCGTGATGGTATTTGCCGGTGGTGCTGGTGACTGGCGTACGCTGTCCAACATCAATGATCCATTGCCACAGGCGATGAAGATGATCGTCGGTGAAAACAGCGGCTGGCTGCATATGCTGGTGTGGATTGGCCTGTTCGGCCTGGTGGCTTCGTTCCACGGCATTATCCTGGGCTACTCGCGCCAGATTTTTGCCCTGGCTCGGGCTGGCTACATGCCCAAGTATTTCGGTGAAGTGCACCCCAGGTTCAAGACCCCGCACCGTGCCATCATTGCCGGTGGTGTTGTGGGCGTGGCCGCGATTTTCAGTGATGACCTGATTCAGTTCGGCGGTATGACACTGACGGCCAACCTGATCACCATGGCGGTGTTTGGCGCGATTGTCATGTACATCATGTCCATGATCAGCCTGTTTGCGCTGCGTAAAAAAGAGCCTAACCTGGAACGTCCGTTCACCGCGATTGCCTATCCATTGTTCCCGGCAATTGCGCTGGGTCTGGCCGTCGTCAGCCTGGTGACCATGATCTACTATAACCAGCTGCTGGCTTTCATCTTTGTTGTGCTGATGGCGCTGGCCTATGTGTACTACAGTGTGACCCAGCATCACCGCGATGCTTCGTCAGACAATGTGGTAGCAGGCACTGCCGTATAGTTTCAGAGAGTTATTTGTGATCGTCATGTAACAATGGCCGCAGGAATGTCAGTGCCGGGGTCTGCCGACTCCGGCACGGCATGCGGGCAGCTTGATTGCTACCTGCGGCCATCTTCAACCCAATGGATGCATGCCATGAAATACAGTCATAGCGTAGGCCAAGTCCACTATACCTTTACCGATTTGAAAGACGTGCTGGCCAAAGCAACGCCAGCCCGCTCCGGCGATTATCTGGCCGGTGTGGCCGCGGAGACCTATGCCGAGCGCATGGCCGCCCGCATGTGCCTGGCCGATATTCCCTTGCGCCAGTTCCTGCAGGAAGCGGTTGTGCCGTATGAAGAAGATGAGGTGACGCGCCTCATCCTGGATACGCACGATGCCACCGCCTTTGCCGAGATCAGTCACCTTACCGTGGGCGGTTTTCGCGACTGGCTGCTGTCTGATATGGCCGATAGCGCCACGCTGAAGCGTGTAGCCCCCGGCATTACCCCGGAAATGGCCGCGGCGGTCAGCAAGCTGATGCGCAATCAGGATTTGATACTGGTGGCGCGCAAATGCCATGTGACCACGGCGTTTCGCAATACCATAGGCTTGCCCGGCCGCCTGTCGGTGCGCTTGCAACCGAATCACCCCACCGACGATGCGCGTGGCATTGCCGCCTCCATGCTGGATGGCCTGCTGTATGGCTCCGGCGATGCGGTGATCGGCATCAACCCGGCGACCGATAGCATCCCGGCGCTGATGGATCTGTATTATCTGGTGGATGAAGTCATCAATCAATATGGCATTCCCACCCAATCCTGCGTGCTGACGCACGTCACCAACCAGATTCAGGTGATGGAAAAGGGCGCGCCGGTCGATCTGGTATTCCAGTCGATTGCTGGTACCGAAAAAGCCAACCAAAGCTTTGGCATCAATCTGGGCATTTTGCAGGAAGCCTACGATGCGGCACTGGCGCTCAAGCGCGGCACGGTCGGCAATAACGTCATGTATTTTGAAACCGGGCAGGGTTCGGCCTTGTCTGCCAACGCCAATTTTGGCGTGGACCAGCAAACGGTAGAGGCGCGTGCCTATGCCGTGGCACGCCGCTTCTCGCCCTTGCTCAGCAATACCGTGGTGGGCTTTATCGGGCCCGAATACCTCTACGATGGCAAGCAGATTATCCGCGCCGGGTTGGAAGATCATTTCTGCGGCAAGCTGCTGGGACTGCCGCTGGGCTGCGATGTCTGCTACACCAATCACGCCGAGGCCGACCAGGACGACATGGATACCCTGATGACGCTGCTGGGCGCGGCGGGCATTACCTTTATCATGGGCATCCCGGGTGCGGACGACATCATGCTGAATTACCAGACTACCTCTTTCCACGATGCGCTCTATCTGCGCAAGGTGCTGGGCCTGAAGCCCGCGCCGGAGTTTGAGCAGTGGCTGATGAAAATGAACATCATGGATTCGCAGGGCCTGGTGCAGCCGGTGCGCACTGGCCATCACATGTTGCAAAACATGCCCAAGAATCTGTTGAGTGCGGCGTAACCCCTCATGAAAGAAAACGATCAACCCCTTAAACCGGAAGCCTTGGCCGATGACCCTTGGCAGCAGCTGAAAGGCTTTACCCGCGCGCGTATTGCGCTTGGCCGCGTCGGCAGCAGCCTGCCCACGCGTGAAGTGCTGGATTTTGGCATGTCGCATGCCATGGCGCGCGATGCCGTGCATCTGGCACTGGATATGGATCAGCTGGCGGCAGGCATTTCAGAACTTGGCTACGACACCATGCAGGTCAACAGCTGCGCGCCGGATCGCGCCACCTATCTGCTGCGGCCCGACCTCGGGCGCCGCCTCAGCGAGGCCGATAGCGAAAAACTGCTCGCCATGCGTAGCGCCAGTCCGATAGACCTGCTTATCGTGGTCGGTGACGGCTTGTCGTCGCTGGCGGTGGAGCGGCATGTGCAGGGCTTGCTGGCGGAGATCAAGGCGATTTTTCCGCCAGACTGGAGCACAGGCCCGGTGGTACTGGTGCGCCAGGCGCGTGTCGCCATTGCCGATACCATAGGCGAGTTGCTGAATGCCCGCATGGTCGCCATGCTGATTGGCGAACGGCCGGGCCTGAGTTCGCCTGACAGCCTGGGTGTTTACCTGACCTATGACCCCCGCACCGGGCGTAACGATGCTGATCGCAACTGCATTTCGAATGTGCGGCCAGAAGGCCTGATGTATGCGGCGGCGGCCCGCAAACTGCTGTGGCTGGCGCGCGAATCCATGCGGCTCAAGCTATCGGGTGTGGCGCTGAAGGATGAGAGTGATGCGGTGGAAATCGAGGTACAGGCTGCACCGCGTTTGCCGGGGGAATCTGCCTGACTAGAACTCTTCGTCGGTCAGGTTGTAGGTCTGCATATTGCCGTTTTCCACTTTGTACAGCGTCATGGTGATCTTGCTGAACTGTATGCCATCGGTGGTGCTTGATTCTTCCAGTTTGAAAGCTTCTGATCTTGCCAGGGCGCCATTGTGCAGGTTGCGGTAGCGGATATCGTAATTGCCGGGGTTGACCTTGGTCAGGGTAAATTTGCCGCGGGCGGGAATGAAAAACTGCCGTACCGGAAATGCCTGGTCATCGCCCAGGTAGACCAGTTTGACGAAGACATCGCCATCGTTCTGACGATTATCCACGGTCACGGTCGATAGACCCTTCATGCGCAACTTGGGATAGCCATCCACATAGCCCGCGTTGTGGGGCCATGGCGCACCATTGGGCGCGAATGGCTCGCGCTTGCTGGCGGCCAGCGTGGGCTCGGGCTCCATGGGCGGATTCGCCACATACTGCTTGGGCATGGTGACCGCCGGGGCCTGCTTGTCGCTGCTGAACGTCCAGATGAAGACGGCGCTGCTGATGTAAAGCAGGCCATAGCGCAAAAGATGCTTCACGGCCCAATGCTGGCGCAGACGGCTTGCAAAAACGGTCGACGATTTCGGGGCGGGTGTTTCTGTTCGGGGCTCAGTCCGGGTGGCACGCGGCTGCTCGGGAGGCGGTGGCGGTGCCCGCCGTACTACCACTTCCTGCTCGGCAATCCAGAGATCATGCGATTTGCGTTTTTCCTGATCAGACAACACTTCATAAGAGGTGTTGATCAGCGCCATGATGCGCGAGGCCTCAGCGTTATCCGGATTGCGGTCCGGATGGTACTTCTGCGACAGGGTTCTGTAGGCCGCACGAATCACTTCGGGTGGCGCGTTGCGCGCGACCTTGAGGTTGTCGTAATGCGTATGCAGTTTCTTACGCATTGTCCCGATGTTGAATGATGTGGCCGCTCAATGCGTGCGGCGCCTTGGTGGAGCTAATCATGGTCTATGCCGATTTATCGTTTTGAAGGCTTATTCCCAAGCCGTGTTGCATGATAATCAAAGCGTCATGCGGGTGCAATAATCCTTTATGACTAATGACTTATCATGTCCCCTCCGCTGATTGCCGACGGGAGAGGGCTTAAATGCTGATTTGCGGCGTAAATCGTCACGGTGTAAATAATCAATCTACTTTTTTTTGCACAGCTCTTATAATAGCCGTTTTACTTCAAGCACATCGTTTGCGCCTTGCGCTGCATTGCAGAATTCATGAGTCCTAGTCAAAAATTTGCCACCGATGATGTCCGTATCAAGGAAATCAAGGAGTTGCGCCCACCGTCAGACCTGCTGGATGAATTGCAGGCCACGAGTGCGACGACAGACAATATCCTCGAAACCCGCGCTGCCATTCACCGTATCCTGCACAGCTCCGATGACCGCCTGCTGGTGATCATCGGGCCATGTTCCATCCACGATTACGATGCGGGCGTCGAATACGCCAAGCGCCTGCTGCAAGAGCGCAAGCGTCTGGCAGCCGATCTGCTGATCGTCATGCGCGTGTATTTCGAGAAGCCACGCACCACCGTGGGCTGGAAAGGCTTGATCAACGACCCGTATCTCGATGGCAGTTTCCGCATCAACGAAGGCCTGCAACTTGCCCGTCGCTTCCTCTTGGAAGTGAATGAGCTGGGCATGCCTGCCGGTACCGAATTCCTCGACACCATTACGCCGCAATACACCGCCGACCTGGTGAGCTGGGGCGCTATTGGTGCGCGTACCACCGAGTCGCAGGTGCATCGCGAGCTGGCCTCCGGGCTATCATGCCCGGTGGGCTTCAAGAATGGCACGGATGGCAATATCCGCATTGCGGTCGATGCCATCAAGGCGGCCGCCAGCCCGCATCACTTCCTGTCCGTTACCAAGGAAGGGCATTCTGCGATTGTCTCGACCAGCGGCAATGAAGATTGCCATGTGATACTGCGTGGCGGCAAGGAGCCTAATTACCAGGCACCCTACGTCGAAGCAGCCGCGCATGAGCTGGCGACGGCAGGCTTGGCCGCCAAGGTGATGATCGATTGCTCGCATGCCAATAGCCTCAAGCAATACCGGCGTCAGCTGGATGTGGCGCTGGATGTCTCCGGCCAGCTGGCGGGTGGCGATGATCGTATCATCGGCGTGATGGTGGAATCGCACCTCAACGAAGGCCGTCAGGAACACAGCCCGGG
This sequence comes from Methylovorus glucosotrophus, assembly GCF_009858335.1. Classification (NCBI taxonomy): domain Bacteria; kingdom Pseudomonadati; phylum Pseudomonadota; class Betaproteobacteria; order Nitrosomonadales; family Methylophilaceae; genus Methylovorus; species Methylovorus glucosotrophus. The sequence goes on along the minus strand of NZ_VMSE01000001.1, from coordinate 1,995,603 downwards.
CTGCACGCTGGAATACGGCAAATCAATCACCGACGCCTGTCTGGGGTGGGATGACACGGTGTCCCTGCTTGATACGCTGGCCGCCGGTGTGCGTGCCCGCCGCAAATTTCAGGATGAAACCGAGTAAGGCATAAGTTCAACGTTTGGTGAATGCCTGCACGGGCGGATGCCGACGATCTAAAAAGGCTTGATGATGGACACCCGCGGGTGCCCATCATCAAGCCTTTAGTTTTTTGGCGGAGATACTAGTTGAGGGGGTGCAGGCGACGAAAGGTCGTCGATGGCAGCTCGCCAAACATCTTTTTGTATTCCTGCGAAAAGTGCCCGAAGTGCCAGAAGCCCCAGTGGGTCGCGGCTTCGGTCACCGAGTTGGCGGTTTTCAGCATGCGGCGCACGCCATTCAGACGTTCGGCGCGCAGGAAGGCAATCGGGCTGATATCCAGCGCCTGCTCGAAATGGTATTGCAGACTGCGGCGGCTGGTGCCCAGCTTCTGGCACAAATCCGCGACGGTGAGGGCCTGAGTATCCGGCTGGCTCACCAGTTCGCGTACTTCGGTAATCATTTTCCAGGATTTTGCCCCAGGGACATGAATCGCCTCCGCGGCAGGCAGCAGGCAATCGGCAATGACTTCAAGGCCGGCCATGCGCACGCTTTCAAGGAAGGCGGTGCTATCGGCGAGCTCTGGCGTGGTCGCCAAGCGTTCAAACGTGCCAGAAAGATACGTGCAGAGTTTGATCCAGGCGCTTTCGCTCACAGGCAGCAGGCGTGCCTGTTTGATGACATTCATCAGCTGCGCCTGCTCATCGGGGCAGAGCGCCGCCAGCAGGACTTCGCGCTTGATGGTCAGAACGCCCACCAGGGTCTCCTGGGCGGAAATATATTCAAAGCCCTCGTTGCCGGAATACAAATGCACAGCCGCAGGCTGGCAGGTGCTGCCACAGAACATGCCGTGTGGTCTTTGCAATGGAACGCCGATGGCGATGACATCCTCGCCGAGGTGGCCGCTCTGGTAGAGCACCTGGTTGGTGTATTCGAGAAACAGATGCATGTCACGCAGGTAAAGCTCCGACACATAGCCTTCGAACGCGCCAGCGGAGAGTTGCAGGTAATCCTGGTTCCAGCCCTTCAGCAAGCTGGCCTGATGTTCAAAATCCCCGGTCTGCTGATGCTGTATCAGGCTGGATGTCATGGTGCTCAGTGCGGTATGAGATGCAGTTTGCATACGGCCTCTGTTCTGAATAAATGTGATCAGGAACACTTCAGCAAAAAACATGCCCATGGGGACAATGGCCTTAATGCATTGGTTTGCATGGAATTTGTCCGCTGGCACAGGAGATTCTGCACCTGCCGGGTGCATGTTCACCAAATAAAGGTGCATGCATCGATGTATGACGTGTGCAAGGCAGTCTGCGGTAAAATGCGGGCCATGGAAAATTCTACTATTGCATTTATTGAGTCGCTGGATCAGGAAGGGCGCGGTGTCGCCCATGTGGACGGCAAAACCATTTTCATTGACGGTGCGCTGCCGAGCGAGCAGGTGACCTACAAATCGCATCGCCGCAAATCCAGCTACGAGGTGGCGGATGTGGTGGAGGTCTTGCAGCCATCCAACCTCAGAACCACGCCCAAATGCCCGCATTTTGGCTATTGCGGTGGCTGTGCCCTGCAACATCTGGACTTCTCCGGGCAAGTGGCGGCCAAGCAGCGGCTGCTGGAAGGCAATCTCTGGCATATCGGCAAGGTGAAGGCCGAAACCATGCTGCCACCTATCTACGGCCCGGCATGGGGCTATCGTCACAAGGCCCGGCTGCGCGTGCGCCATGTGCCGAAAAAAGGCGGTGTGCTGGTTGGCTTCAATGAAAAAGCCAGTAGCTTTGTGGCGCATATGGATAGCTGCGAAGTCTTGCCTCCGCACGTGTCGGCATTGATCGTGCCCTTGCAGCACATGATCGCGCAACTGAGCGTGCGCGAGCGCCTGCCGCAGATTGAAGTGGCGGTGGGCGAGCAGGCCACCGTGCTGGTGTTGCGCATACTCGAGGCATTGCGGCCCGAAGATGGTCCCATTCTCAAGGCGTTTGCCGATACGCATGGGGTGCAGATATGGACCCAGACCAAGGGGCCGGATACCGTTATGCCGTTTTATCCATTGAACGGTCCGGCGCTGACTTATTCGCTGCCGGAATTCCAGCTGACCTATCCGTTCAAGCCGACTGAATTCACCCAGGTAAACCCGCATATCAATCGCGTCATGTTGCGCCGTGCCATGCAATTGCTCGGCGCCCAGCCGCAAGATCGTATTGCCGATTTCTTCTGTGGCCTGGGCAACTTTACTTTGCCTATCGCACGCAGCGGCGCGACCGTGCTGGGCATGGAAGGCTCAGCCGCGCTGGTGGCGCGTGCGGTGGAAAGCGCCAGTCTGAATGGCTTGGCCGATCAGGTGGAATATCGCGAGGCCGATCTGTTCAAAATGACGCCGGAAGCGCTGCAATCGCTGGGCTACTTCGACAAATGGCTGATTGATCCACCGCGCGATGGCGCACTGGAACTGATCAAGTCGCTGGCGGATGTCGGCCGCGGCGAGGATGGCGCCATGCCAGTCGCCCCCAAGGTGGCCGGGCCTGAGCGCATCGTGTATGTCTCGTGCAATCCGGCGACGCTGGCGCGCGATGCGGGTGTGCTGGTCAACCTCAAGGGCTATCGTCTGCTGGCTGCAGGCGTGATCAATATGTTTCCCCATACCTCGCATGTGGAATCGATCGCACTGTTTGAAAAAATCCAGACTCCCGTCTGACGTCGGATACCTGCGTCTGGCCATGCTTTTCAGGCCTGACCAAGCGCCTGATTAAGCTAAAAGCGCTTGGTCAGCGTTTCCAGCATCAGCCCCGGTACTTTTTGCAGGCCGTAGCGCGGATCATCGGGGAAGGGTTGCAGCTTGCCGGTGCGCTGGTAGCCCAGACGCTCGTAATAGGCAATCAGGCTGGTGCGCAGGGTGATCACCGTCATGAAGATCTCGTTGGCTTGCCAGCCTTGGCGCGCGGTTTGCTCGGCGTGCGTGAGCAGGGCGCGGCCAGTGCCGCGCTGCTGCAAGCCCGGCTCCACGGCCAGCATGCCCACATAGGCTGACTGGCTTGCCGTCTGGTTAAGATGGATGGAGGCGATGATCTGCCCGGCCTGCTCGGCCAAGAGAATATACGAGGCTGGTGCCGCGATCAGCTCGGACAATTCCCCGGCATCCGTACGTTGCCCGCCCAGTATGTCAGCCTCGGTGGTCCAGCCACGGCGGCTTGATTCACCGCGATAAGCGCTGTTGACCAGTACCGCCAGGGCGGGAATATCGGCGGTGTCGGCCACCCTGAAATGCAACGTACTCAAATGGCATCAACCCTGTAATGTGGCGAGGAAGCCCTTGTGATCCATGGGAACGGAAAACATGGGGAAGTTTTTGGCAATCGCCATTTCCTGTTCTTCCGGGCTCAAGGTGGCGGTGCAATCGCCCAGGGTAATCACCTGGTAGCCCAGTTCGTAAGCGGTACGCATGGTGGACTCCACACAGCAATTGGTGAGGAAGCCTGCCAGTGCCACGTGTTGTATGCCGCGGCTGCGCAGGACAAAGTCCAGATTGGTGCTGGCAAACCCGCACAGGCCGCGCTTGCCTTCCACGATGATGTCGCCTTCAGCAGGTGTCAGCACATCCACAATCTCGGCGCCCCAGGTGCCTTTGCGAAAAGACTGGCTATCCACTACGCCCTTGAGAATGCCGTAGGGCGCGCTGGGCAGCTCACGGTAGTCCGGCGTAAAACTGATGGGCACATGGACGATGGTAACGCCCTTTGCACGCGCCTGATTCACGGTATCCACGGTATTCGCCAGCATGTTGTTCTGTGCCATGACACCGCTTACCGCGCCATGCAGGCTGCCGCCTTCGGACGTAAAGTCATTCTGAAATTCAATCATTACCAATGCCGTTTGCTTGGGATTCATTTCATCTCCTGAAGATTGGGAAAAGGACAGCGCCATGGCGGCCCGACATGCCATCAGACTGCAGCGCGGCAGGATATGTTGCCTGCATCAACGCGCTAGTCTGCTACAGGCGTATAAAAAAGCAATACTCCCTAAATGTAATAGAATGCCAGGCAGCGGGAATCGACAATGACGGGAAAGGGAATGACGCTTGCATAGGTATTTAAGCGCTTGGTGGCTGGGCTTGGCGCTGGTGCTCAGCAGTTGCACGCCGTCTGCCCCCGATACCGCCTTGCACATGGGGCTGGCGCAGGCGCCGGTGAATCTGGACCCCCGCATGGCGACGGATGCAGCCTCTGCCCGCGTCAATCGCCTGCTTTACCAAGCCCTGGTGCGCTTTGATGCCCATGCCCTCCCGCAACCGGCGCTGGCCCACTGGCAACAACTGGCCTCTGATCACTACCGCTTTCATTTGCTGAAACCTGTGCCGCGATTTCATGATGGCAGTGCCATGACCGCCCATGATGTCGTCGCGACCTATCAGTCCATGCTCAAGCCTGGCGCCAGCCCGCTGGCCGCCGAGTTTTCCCATATCCGCAAGGTATGGGCCGTGGATGATGATACGGTGGATTTCACGCTGGATGCGGCAGACCCGGAATTTCCAGCGCGGCTCATCATCGGCATTTTGCCTGCGCACCTCATTGCCGCCGGGCATGATTTCAGCCGCCAGCCTGTGGGCAGCGGACCTCTTGCCTTTGTGAGTTGGCGCGGTCCACTCGTATTGCAACGTTGGTCTGACGGGCAGCGCTATGTGCTGGAAGAGGTGAAAGACCCGACCGTGCGCGTGCTGAAGCTGGTGCGCGGTGAAATTGACCTGCTGGCGGGCGATCTGCCGCCCGAGCTGCTGGTGTATCTGCAAACTCAGCCAGCGCTCAAGGTGGAACATACGCAGGGCGCCAATTTTTCGTATATCGGCTTTAATCTGCAAGACCCGCTGCTTGCCAACCCCAAGGTACGTCAGGCCATTGCCCATGCTATTGATCGGCCTGTCATCGTGCGTCTGGCCCTGGTGCCGGATAGCCGTCTGGCAGGTGCCATCTTGCCGCCCGAGCACTGGGCTGGCAATGCCAGCCTGACGCCGTATGCGCATGATCCGCAATTGGCGCGTCAGCTGTTGCAGGAAGCCGGGGTGCACCTGCCGCTGACGCTGGTTTACAAGACCTCCACCGATGCCCAACGCGTGCGGCTAGCCACCATACTGCAGGCGCAAATGCGCGAGGCGGGTATCGATTTGCAGATACGCAGCCTGGACTGGGGCACATTTTTTGATGATATCCGCCAGGGTCATTTTCAGATGTACAGCCTCAACTGGGTGGGTATCCGCACGCCGGATATTTACCGGCTGGCGTTTCATTCGGCCAGCGTGCCGCCGCTCGGCGCCAACCGTGGGCGGTTGCATGATGCCGGGCTGGATGCCCTGATAGTCCAGCGCAACTGGCCCGCGGCCACTCAGCGCATTCATGCACTGCTGCCGTATGTGCCGCTATGGTACGAAGGGCAGTTTGTCGCCATGCGGCGTGGCCTGTACCATTACACGCTGGCAGCCGACGGTAATTGGGATGGCCTCATCACGCTAACGCGGAACAGTAAAAACGACCATGCAGATTAATATTTCCTTTAAAAAGCAACAGCTTGATGTGCTGGGTGACGATGGTGCACTGCTGGCGAGCTATGCCGTTTCTACCGCGCTGAATGGCCCAGGCGAGCAGAAAGATAGCGGATGCACGCCGCGTGGCGCGCATATCGTACGGGCCAAGATAGGCGCGGACGCAGCGCCTTATACCGTGTTTCGTGGCCGTCGCCCCACAGGGGAAATCTGGACGCCTGAACTGGCCGCCCACTATCCGGGACGCGACTGGATATTGACCCGCATACTCTGGCTTTCCGGCTGCGAGCCTGGCTTCAACCGGCTGGGGCAGGTCGATAGCATGCAGCGCTACATCTACATTCATGGCACGCCCGATACCGAACTCATGGGGGTGGCGGCTTCGCATGGTTGCGTGCGCATGCGCAATACGGATGTCATCGCACTGTTTGATCTGGTACCGGTGGGAACACCCGTATGGCTTGAGGATGATACGGCGCGTGATTAAGCGATTGTGGGGCGTGCTGCCGGTCGTGTTTGGCGTGCTGCTGCTGACTTTTTTGCTGTTGCATCTGGTGCCGGGCGATCCGGTGGATGTCATGCTGGGCGAGTCTGCCGCCGTGGCAGACCGTGCCCAGCTGCGGGCTGAACTGGGGCTGGATCAGTCCTTGCCAGTGCAGTTCGTGCAATACCTCAAACATCTTGCCCATGGCGATTTCGGGCGCTCCATTCATAGCGGGCAGGCCGTGAGCAGCCTGCTGGCGGAGCGCCTGCCCGCGACGCTCAGGCTTGCCATTCTTGCCTTGCTGATCGCCCTGCTGGTGGGGCTGCCGCTCGGCATCATCGCCGCGCTCCGCGCCCGGCAATGGCCTGATACCGTGGCAACCTTGTTCAGCCTGTCATTATCGGCCATGCCGCATTTCTGGCTGGGGCCTTTGCTCATGCTGCTGTTTGGCCTGTGGCTGGGCTGGCTGCCTATCAGTGGCATGACGCCCGCTTCTGCCATCATTCTGCCTGCCCTGACACTGGGCTTTGGCTTGAGTGCCATCCTGACCCGCATGACACGCGCCAGCCTGCTGGAAGTGCTGAGCGAAGATTTCGTCCGCACGGCACGGGCCAAAGGCCTGAGCGAGTCGCATGTCATCCTGCGCCATGCGTTGCGTGCTGCCCTGCTGCCGGTAGTGACGGTGGTTGGCCTGCAAATGGGCAGCCTGCTGGCAGGCACAGTGATTACAGAAACCGTGTTTGGCTGGGATGGTCTGGGCCGTCTGCTGGTGGAGTCCATCGAAAAACGCGATTACCCGGTGACCCAGGCCTGTGTACTGGTGATTGCGCTGACCTATGTGCTGGTGAACCTCTGCACCGATATTGCCTATCAGCGGCTGGATCCGCGCGTGCGCCTGACATGAAGCAACTGCCTGCACTGGTGATACTGTTCTGGCTGGCCGCCGTGGTGCTGGCAGCGATGTTGGATCTGCAGCCCGACCATATTCGCCTCGAACATATCCTGGCCGCCGCCGATCAGCATGCCTGGCTGGGCTACGATGATCTTGGCCGCAACATACTGGCGCGTTTGCTCAGTGGGGCAGGGGTGTCGCTGCTGGTGGTAGGGGCCGTTACGCTGATTACCTTGTCGATAGGCACCGTGCTCGGCTTGCTGGCCGGATTTTATGGCGGCTGGCTGGATCGCCTGCTGATGCGCATCACCGATATCTTTCTCGCATTCCCCGGCATGCTGCTGGCGATTGCCTTTGCCGCCGTGCTCGGCCCCGGCCTGAACAATTTGTTGCTGGCCTTGTGCATGACCTCGTGGGTGGGCTATGCGCGCCTGACCCGGGCGCAGGCGCTCTCGCTGCGCCAACGCCAGCACGTGCAGGCCTCGGAAGCGCTTGGCGCCAGCCCCTGGCGATTGATGCGGCACCACATGCTGCCTTTGCTGGCGGCACCGCTGGTGGTGGAGGCCACCTACAGCATGGCGGGCCTGGTAATTGCGGAGGCGAGCCTGTCCTTCCTCGGGCTGGGTGTGCAGGCACCGCAGGCCTCCTGGGGCAGCATGTTGCGCGATGGCGTACGCTATCTGCTGGTGGCGCCGCATTACGTGCTGGCTACTGGCATCAGCCTGATGTCGCTGGTGCTGGCGATCAATCTGCTCGGCGATCGCCTGCGTGACCATTGGGATGTGAAGCGGGCATAAGCGGAAAAAGCTGCTACTATTCCGGCATCGCTTTCCAAAACTTACTTCCCCGTGCAGACAACGCGTAGCTACCGCTATTACGACCTCATGATGGCTGCTTTTGTCACCGTGCTGGTCTGCTCCAATCTGATTGGCCCGGCCAAGATTTCGCAGATCGAGGTACCGGTGCTGGGTACGCTGACCTTCGGCGCGGGCCTGCTGTTTTTCCCTATTTCCTTCATTTTTGGCGATATCCTGACCGAGGTTTACGGCTATTCCCGTTCACGCAAAGTCATCTGGGCCGGATTTGCTGGCCTCGCCTTTGCCTCGTTCATGGCGTGGATGATCGTCGCCTTGCCGGCCGCGCCGTTCTGGCATAACCAGGAAGCCTATGAAGTGGCCTTCGGCTCGGCCTGGCGCGTATCGCTGGCTTCGCTGGTAGCCTTTGCTGCAGGCGAGTTTGTGAATTCCTACATCATGGCGAAAATGAAAGTCATGACCGCCGGACGCTGGCTGTGGATGCGCACCATAGGTTCTACCATTTTTGGTGAAGGCGTGGACTCGGCGCTGTTTTATCCCCTGGCGTTTTACGGTAGCGGGGTGATCCCCGATGACAAGCTGCCGCTGGTGATGCTGGCGCAATTTGTAGCCAAGGTCGGCGTGGAGGTGGTATTTACCCCGGTGACATACAAAGTGGTGGCCTGGCTCAAGCGTGCCGAAAACGAGGATTACTACGACCGCCATACCGATTTCAATCCGTTTGCCCTGAAAACCGACACTTAACATCAAGCTCTTGAAAACCAAACCATGACATTAGGCCCGATTATGCTGGATGTGGTTGGCACCGAACTGGACGCCGCCGACATCCGCCGTTTGCAACACCCGCTGGTGGGCGGGGTGATTCTGTTCGCCCGCAACTACCAGTCGCCCGCACAACTGAAAGCCCTCACCGCCAGCATTCATGCCGTGCGCCAGCCACCCTTGCTGATAGGGGTGGATCATGAGGGTGGCCGCGTGCAACGTTTCCGCGAAGGCTTTACCCGCATTCCGCCCATGCGCGAATTCGGCAAGATCTGGGATAAACAACCGAAAAAAGCCAAACAGCTGGCCGAAGAAGCAGGCTGGCTGATGGCCGTGGAGCTGCGTGCCCATGGCATTGATTTCAGCTTTACGCCAGTGCTGGATATGGATTACGGCGTCAGCCAGGTAATCGGCGATCGCGCCTTTCACATGCAGCCACAAGCCATTGCCGAGCTCGCGTATGCGCTGATGCAAGGCCTCAAACGTGGTGGCATGGCGGCAGTTGGCAAGCATTTCCCCGGCCATGGCTACATTGCTGCGGATTCCCATGTAGCGATTCCGGTGGATGAACGCAGCTTTGACGAGATTGCCTCTACCGACATGCAACCTTTTCGCCAGATGATTGATGACGGCCTGCCCGCCATCATGCCTGCGCATGTGATCTACCCCAAGGTGGACGACAAGCCCGCTGGCTTCTCGGAGCGCTGGCTGCAGAAGGTCCTGAGGCAACGTCTGGCGTTCAATGGCGTGATTTTCAGCGATGATCTGTCGATGGAAGGCGCGGTGGTGGCGGGCAATGTTACCCAGCGTGCGCTGGCCGCACTGAATGCCGGGTGTGATATGGCCTTGCTGTGCAACCGTCCCGACCTTGCCGATGAGCTGCTTGAAAATCTTCAGTGGAATATTTCGGCACCCAGTCTGGCACGGCTCGCCCGCATGCATGGCAAACTGCATCCGGCTGACATGACGGCCCTGCGCGAAAGCCACGAGTATATCGAGGCGGTGCATACCATCAGCCAGATCGGCATCCATGAGGATGACATGTTCGCCGAGGCTTCCTGATGGGCCGTGCTAAATGTGATGCCAAGGTTGAAACTTTACCGATGTTTGTTTAGTCTTAACAATTGATTGAAGTACAGATTTTTTTGATGAGGAACGCAAATGATGCAAAGCAATTATGAGATCGCACGTAATTCCGAAGTGCTGGTTGCCGATAGCAACAAGGTACTGCGCAATACTTACGCGCTACTCGGACTCAGCATGATCCCCACCGTGATCGGTGCCTTCATCGGCATGAGCATGAATTTCAGCTGGGCTGCCCAGCACCCCATCATGTTCGCGCTGGCCACACTGGCTGGCATGTTCGGCCTGTTCTATGGCATTCAGGCCAACCGCAACAGCGGCCTGGGTGTGATTCTGCTGCTGGCCCTGACCCTGTTCATGGGCGTGATGCTTGGCCCTATCCTGCAAGTGGCGCTGCAACTGCGTAATGGCGGTCAGCTGATTGGTCTTGCCGCAGGCGGCACCGGCATTATCTTCCTGACACTGGCTGGCATTGCCACCACCACCAAGAAGGATTTCAGCTTCATGGGCAAGTTCCTGATGGTCGGCATCGTGCTGCTCATCATTGCTTCCCTGGCCAATATGTTCTTCCAGATTCCAGCGTTCTCGCTGGCCCTGTCTGGCGTGGCTGTGCTGCTGTTCTCCGGCTTCATTCTGTATGACGTTAGCCGCATTGTGAATGGTGGCGAAACCAACTACGTGATGGCTACACTGGCGATTTACCTGGATATCTACAACCTCTTCGTCAACCTGCTGCAGATTCTGATGGCAGTACTGGGTGACCGTGACTAACGATTTGCCTTGATCGCTGGCAAGCGGATCAAACCGGCCGAAATGGCCGGTTTTTTTATGTCTGTTGCGCGTGAAAGCTGAGGTTTTGTTGGAGCATGTCTGCTGATAAAACCAGGCTATTCAGCAGTATCCGGCTTGCTGGATAGCGCTTTTTTGCTGGCACGGCGGGCGGAGAAAAAGCGGCTCAGCATGCTGCCGCATTCTTCGGCCAGAATGCCGCCTGCCACCTCGGTATGGTGGTTGAGCCTGGGCTCTGCCATCAGGTCAATCACGCTGCCGCAGCTACCGGTCTTGGGGTCGCGGGCGCCGTATACCAGCCGCGCAATGCGGGCGTGTTGTATGGCGCCGCTGCACATGGCGCAGGGTTCCAGCGTGACGTATAGCGTGCAGCCTACCAGTCTATAGTTGCCTATGGCGGCGGCGGCCTCGCGCATGGCCTGGATTTCTGCATGGGCGGTAGGGTCGTGGCGGCCGATGGGGGCATTCATTCCGCGCCCGATAATAGCCCCATCCTGCACCACGAGCGCACCGACAGGGACTTCACCAGCGTCAGCGGCGGCTTGCGCCAGTTGCAGTGCCTGTTGCATGAAGGCCTGGTCGATGGCGAGCTGTTCGTCGGGGGTGGCAGATGTTGGCTGGGTCATGAGTAAATGGGTTTGGTAATGAGTGGCTTATAACTTTTTAAAGCTTATGAATTGTTGAAACTTTAAATTCTTGAAACTTATAGATTCCTGAACCTTATAGATTTCTGATCTCGCGCTTCAGCATCTGCAGCGAGGCGTTAGAGGGGCGGCCATAACGCAATTGCAGATAAAGCGCCGTAATCGCCGCGATCTGCGCAGCCTGCATGGGCAACTGCTGTTGTGCTCGATGGCTGAAATCCTGTGCGCCTTCCTCAGGTGCTTGCTGCAAACCTGCGCGCGCCATCTTTCGCAGAAACCTGGCATACACCTGTTGCAGCGGGTCGCGCCTTGTTTTGTCACGCAGCAGTACCCAGCTGATCAGGCCTAGCACCAGTGCCGTGACCGCGATAAACAATGCCGTGAGTAGCGACAATGGAAAAGACGCGCCAAAAATCCGGGATAGCAACTCGGCCTGTTTTTGCTGATTGTAACCCAGCACCCACTGGTTCCAGCCGTTGTTGATCGCATCCCAGTTGAGGTAGAGCTTGCGCAGCAGCGGGTAATCGCGCCGTGCCAGCAGGGGCAGGCTGGCGCTTTCGCTAATTGCGCTGGCGATGCCTGCTTCAATGCGCGATGGCGATACGGCGGCGGTCGGGTCTACCCGCACCCAGCCGCGATGGGGCAGCCAGACTTCGGTCCAGGCATGGGCGTCGGATTGGCGCACGATCATGTACTGGCCGACCGGATTCAACTCTCCGCCCTGATAACCCGTGACTACGCGTGCCGGTATCCCGGCGGCCCGCATCAGAAAGGCAAAGCTCCCGGCATAGTGCTCACAGAACCCGCGGCGCGAGTTGAACAGAAAGTCATCTATGCTGTTCGTGCCCAATGGTGGCGGGGTCAGCGTGTAATAGAAGTCCTGTTGGCGAAACATGCGCAAAGCAGTATCTACAATCGCCTGGTGGTCTGGCAGTTGTGCGCGCCATTGTTCGGCCATGGCGCGTGCCTTTGGGTTGCCCTGCTGGGGCAGTTGCAGCAGATAGCGTTCGGCCACCGGCGATAGTTGATCCGCCAGGGTGTAGTCCAGATGCGATACGCCTTCATAGCGTATGCGGGTGCGTACCGGTTCACGCGCCAGTATCTGCAGATCCGGGCTCGCCAGGGCGCCTGCGGGCAATTGCGATGGCATGTCCAGCACCAGCATCCATGGCTGGTTGTGCGGTTCCAGCGTCACGCTATACCGCACAGGTTCTCCGCGCACCGATAGCGATTCACGCGGCAGATACCCCGCGCGCCTGTCGGCACGCCACTCGCGGCCATCAAAATAGCCAAACACCGGACCGCGCCAGTAAAGCTGGCTGGCCCTGGGGGGCGCTCCGGTAAAACTGACCCGAAATGCCGTGGCACCGGACAGGCTGAGCTCGCTGATATCGCCGGGGCGCATGCGGTCAGAAAGCCCGGTCATGCTCTTGTAGCTATCTTTGGGCACGCCCCACAACGGCCCCGGCAGGCGCGGGAATAACACAAACAGGACCAGCATCAGCGGTATGGCCTGCCCCAGCAGGGTGAGCGCGAGGCGTAACTGCAGGCCCTGGTCTGAGCCCGACTGCGGTTTTTGCAGGCCGATCAGGGCGGCTGTCAGGCCTGTCACCGGGATCAGCATGCCAGCCGCGACCAGCATGGATTGACCAAACAGGAAGGCGTTGACGGTGAGGAAATAGGCTATGAAGATCACCAGCATGAAATCGCGGCTGCTACGGGACTCCAGCAGCTTCAGCCCCAGCATGAGCGTGAGCAGGGCGACGCTGGCATCGCGCCCGAACAGCCCATCGAAGCTGGCGACGATGCCGGCAATACCGAGCAATGTCAGCGGCAGCAATACCGGCATGCGTGGCAGCGACCAGCCTCGCGACGCAATCAGCCAGCGCCAGCCGAAGATGAGCGCCATCAAGCCATTGATCCACAGAGGCAAGTGCGCAATATGCAAGCCCCATACCGCCAGCAGGGAAAGCAGCAGCCAGATCACATCATGGCGTTGCGGCGTGAAGTTGCGCAGGGCGTGGCGGGTAACGCTCATGCGGGCAACTCCATCAGTGCCAGGGCTTGCAGGCAGCGGTGGTAATGCGCTTCACCGCGATCCGCCGCCAGCGTGAGCTGCGGCAGGCGCAGGCCATAGCGACCTCCAGCCTGATGCGCGTCCACCACCCAGCGTACCAGCTGGCAGATGCGCTCCTCGCCATCGGGCCCTGTGGTTTCATGCCAATCCAGCCAGACGCTGGACACGGGCTCGCCCTGAAAATGCTTGCTGTACATGCCTTGTTCACGCGAAGAGGCTTTCCAGTCGATGCGGCGTGGCGAGTCGCCCGGCCGATAGTGACGCAGTCCGGCAAAATCCTGATCGCCCAGCAAGCTATCCCGACTGCCTTTGCCTGCCTGATCCGTGCTGGAGGCGCTACTACGGCCAGATGCTGCCGGGCGCGGGTAAACCAGCACCCGGCAATCCGTATCAGCATACGACCATGCCTGCAGCAGGCCTAGCGGAAACACAGTGAAAAGGGTCAGGCGACCGGGTTCGCTCCAGCCGCGACGCGCAGTGGGGTAAGCCAGCGTAATCGTGCCAGATTGCCTGGGCGGGATGTCGGTGCTCTGCGGCTGCAGGCAGGCTGCGCAGGAGGCGTAAATGGCATGACGCATGCGACCGGAGGATTCTTTGAGGCGAATTTCCAGTGTGGCTTCTTCCCCAGCAAACACGGGGCTGGCCTGGCAGTGGCTGACTTCCAGCCAGGCGAGATTGCGCCAGGTATGCAGCATGCATACGATGCCCAGCGCAGCCAAAAGAAAGGTCAGTACAAAGCCCAGGCTCAGGCTGTAATTGATGCTGCCCAGCAGCATGGCAATGATGATGGTGCCGTAGAGCACGCCAGCGCGAGTCGGCAGGATGTAGATATGGCGGGTGGTGAGAACGGGGCCGCGGCGGGAATCAGCGCGGGCTGTGCGTAGCCAGCGTGTCCAGTTCAGGGAAGATTTGATAAAGGCAGCAGGGCGGCTCACAGGCGTTGTGCTGGCCGCGCTAGGGGATGGCGACCGCATTCAATAAATGCAGTCCGCTATCCGCATGGGATTCCATGCCAACGGCCCATTGCAGGCGGTGACCCGCGACACCGGGCAGTACCGCCTGGATGTCTTCTGGAATCACAAAGTCACGGTTGTGCATCAGTGCCCAGGCTTGCGCACATTGCCGCAGGGCAAGTCCGGCGCGTGGCGATAACCCGGCACTGTAATCCACCGCTTGTCGGCTGTATTGCAGCAGGGCTTGCAGGTAATCCAGCAGGGCATCTGAAAGGTGCACATGGTCTACTTCAGCCTGCAAGGCCATCAACTCCACCGCGCTGATGCAGGCTTCGACCTCGCTGACATGGGCGCGGCCACCATTGTTCTGCAGCAAGGTGCGCTCGGATTGCGGATCAGGGTAGCCCAGCCGAATGCGCATCAGGAAACGGTCCAGTTGCGACTCTGGCAGGGGAAAGGTACCAATGTGATGGGTGGGATTCTGCGTGGCAATCACGAAAAACGGTGTGGGCAGGGGGCGGGTTTCTCCTTCCAGGGTGACCTGGCCTTCTTCCATGACTTCCAGCAGCGCGCTCTGGGTTTTGGGCGTGGCACGGTTGATCTCGTCGGCCAGCAACACATGCGTAAAGACCGGGCCAGGATGAAACGTAAAAGCGCCAATATTGCGGTCATACACCGAAATGCCCAATACATCGCCCGGCAACAAGTCGCTGGTGAATTGCACGCGGTTGAACTGCAGCCCCAGTACCTGCGCCAGCGTATGCGAAAGCGTGGTCTTGCCCATGCCGGGCAAGTCTTCGATCAGCAGATGCCCCCGCGCCAGAATGCAGGCCAGTGCCAGCTTGATCTGCTGCTCCTTGCCAAGAATGATGCTGGAGGTGGCACGAATGATCTGGGCGGCGACAGGGTGCAGGCTGGACATGGGCGTTTAGTTGGTTTTACCGAATTTGTTGGACCAGCGTACCAGCACATACATGATGCCCAGCATCAGGCCTGCGCCTACCCACAGGGCGACATCGGAAGGGATCAGCGAACCATCTTCCACCGGCATGACGATCAGCTTGCGCAGGACCACGATCATGGCAACTTCGATAAACGCTTCCACTTCCAGCTGGCTACCACGCAGGTAACGAATCTCTGCAGTAATCAGCGCTGAAATGGACCACAGCAGCATGAGGGTACCGAGGGCATGCAAAAAGCCATGTACCAGATTGTGGGCGGAGGCCGCATCGCGTACATCCACATAAAACAGCCAGGTAAACATCAGCACGGCCACGGCCAGTGCCAGCCCGATGATGATGTGGGCAAAGCCATTGAGCCAGACCATGGCTTTGACCGCATAGCGGTTAACAGCATACAGCTCACGTGGAATATGCACTTTGTCGTATTGTTCTGGTTTTTCTCTGATCATGATGGCAGCTCTTGATGAATATTAGGTGGATGAAATGGCCTTCCCCCGGCCATGCTCTTGGTCCTGCGCGGCCTGGAACTGTTCTGATCCAAGGCTGCATCATGGATTTTGGCACTAGATCAGCAGTTCATCCAGTGCTAGTTGGGAAATTTCACGAATCAGCCAGGCCTGCGCTTTGCCGCCATCGCTGCGCCAGGCAAGAAAACAGGGCACCTCAGGCTTGGGTTCAGCCACCTGTTTGATCACCAGCGTGCCATTGGCAACATGCTTTGTGGCCATGGTCCGGGGCAGGTAGCCCACTCCCAGGCCGCGTTGCTGCGCCAGGAGCTTGGATGCCATGTCCGATACCGTCAGCACATCCTGCCCCTGCAGAATGCCGGAGGTGCGGGGCGCCAGGTCGCGCGAGCTATCGGCAGCGGAGATGGAGCGGTATTGCTGGATATCCTGATTTTGCAAGGGTTCGGGCAGGGCGGCCAGCGGGTGATGCGGAGCTACGGCATAGTCAAACTCCACTGTGCCCATGGTGTGGGTAATGTAGCCGCCGCCGGGCGGGCCATCGCCCGGCGCGCCTATGGAAATGTCGGCACGGCCAGTTACCAGGGCATCCCAGCTGCCACCATATACCTCGCGCATCAGCCGGATGCGCGTGCCAAAGCCTTGTTCATAAAACTTTTCCAGCACCCGGTATATCGGGGCCACAGTAAACAGGTCGCTCAGGGCAATGCCCAGTTCGGTTTCTACGCCGGTGGCCACGCGCTTGACGCGGGATTCAATCTCTTGCGCCGCCTGCAACAGGCGTCGGCCTTCTCGCAACAGCTCGGCGCCTGCTTCTGTCAGCTCCGCCCGATGGCCTTTGCGGTCAAAAATGGCAATGCCCAGATCACTTTCCAGCTTGCGCACCGTGTAAGTGATGGCCGATGGCACGCGAAACAGCGATTCTGCTGCCGCTGCAAAGCTGCCCTTGCGCGCAATGGCATCCAGCACTTCCAGTGCATCCATGGTGAGAGAGGTGTTCATATTTTTTGAATGAGATATGCAAAATTATTTGCTAATCTCGTCTTGGCCTTAGGTTTAATATGCTGCAGGTCATTCAATATAATTGAATAAGGCATTCATGATCAAGCTTAGAAAATCCCGTGAACGGGGACATGCCAATCTTGGTTGGCTGGATAGTTACCACTCGTTTTCGTTTTCAAGTTATTACGACCCCGCCTATATGGGCTATTCAGTGCTGCGCGTGATCAATGAGGACGTGATTGAGCCGGGCCGCGGGTTTGGCATGCACAGCCATCGTGATATGGAAATCATCACCTATATGCTGCAGGGCGACTTGCGCCATGAAGACAGCCTGGGAAATGGATCGACCATCCATGCTGGTGATGTTCAGCGCATGACGGCGGGCAGCGGTATTTCTCACAGCGAATTCAATGCATCTAAGACCGCGCAGGCACATCTGCTGCAAATATGGTTGATGCCCGAGCAGGATGGCCTGTCACCCGGGTATGAAGAAAAGCATTTTCCACTCGCCGCCAAGCATAATCGCTGGTGCCTGATTGCCTCACGCGAGGGCCGTGACAACAGTTTGAAGATCAACCAGTTCGTGGATCTCTACGCCAGTGTGCTTGATCAGGATGTAACCTTGGACATGACGCTGGATAGTGGACGCAGCTATTACCTGCAAGTCGCCCAGGGCAGCCTTCAGGCAAATGGACAGGATTTGCAGCAAGGGGATGCGATCAGAATGGATGGTGAAACCCGGCTGGACATACGGGCGCTGACGCAAGCGGAAGTGCTGCTGTTTGATCTGCCACCCCATCACATTCCCGCAACGCAGTCGATCTAAGGTCTTTTATCTCAATACGTCAGCTGTATCTCAACTAACTCATCAGGAGCACACATCATGGCAACCATCGCAATCGTGTATCACAGTGGCTACGGCCACACCGCCGCCCAGGCCCAGGCCGTCGCACGCGGTGCTGGCAAATCCGCCGGCACGCAAGTTCACTTGCTGACCAGCGAAGAGGCTCAGCAGCAATGGGAACTTTTGGCAGGGGCCGATGCCATTATCTTCGGCAGTCCGACTTACATGGGCTCGGTGTCGGCCAAGTTCAAGGAGTTCATGGAAGCGAGCTCCAAGATCTGGTACGAGCGCGGCTGGCAAGACAAGCTTGCAGCCGGCTTTACCACCTCTGCCAGCCAAAGCGGCGACAAGCTGGATAGTCTGATTCAGCTGTCCGTATTTGCCGCTCAGCATGGCATGCTGTGGGTCAGTCTGGGGCTGTTGCCCGGCAATAATCATAGTCAGGGCTCAGTAAACGATTTGAATCGACTGGGCAGTTTTCTGGGCGCAATGGCACAAGCCAATAGCGACCAGGGTGCCGATGTGGCGCCTATACAAAGTGATCTGCTGACTGCCGAACATCTGGGCGAACGCGTAGCCGAGCTAGCCAAGCGTTTGCAGGCTTCTTAATTTTTTGCATTTTTAATGGGGATTTCAATGAAACACATCATCGCCTCTCTGGCGCTCGTAAGTTTTGCTGGCGTTGCATCTGCTGCTGTCGATACCTACAACATCGATACCGCACACAGCTTTGCCAACTTCAAGATTCGCCACGTGGTTTCCAAGACTGCGGGCAGCTTCAATGACATCAAGGGCGTTATCAAACTGGACCCGGATAATCTGGCTAACTCCAGCGTCGATGCCCGCATCAATGTACTCAGCATCAGCACTGGCCTGGCCAAGCGCGATGAGCATATCCAGAAGCCGGAGTATCTGGATGCTGGCGCCTTTAGCGAAATCCAGTTTGTCAGCACCAAGGTCGAAGCCAAAAGCAAAACCCAGGGCGTGATCACCGGTAAATTCACTCTGCATGGCGTGACCAAGGAGATTTCCTTCCCCTTCGTGGTACTGGGCTATGGCAATGACGCATGGGGCGGCCAACGTACCGGGATCGAAGCAAACGCTGTGATCAAGGCTTCCGATTACGGCTACACCTGGGGCCAGAAGGTCGGCGCCCCGGTAGGTGACGATATTGAAGTCAATCTGCTGATTGAAGGCGTGAAGCAAAAGTAAGCTAATTCCTGATTCTTAACCTTGGCGTGCTTGCACGCCATTTGTATTTAAAACGTAAAGGAATCTCTCGATGACAGATCTATTCAGCCCGGTAAGCCTGGGTTCCATCCAACTCAAAAACCGCATGGTCATGGCGCCACTGACCCGCAACCGCGCGGGCACCGGCAATGTGCCAACTGACCTCAATGCGCTCTACTACCAGCAGCGTGCCAGTGCTGGATTGATCATCACCGAAGCCACGCCTATTTCCGCCATGGCCCATGGTTATCCGGCAACGCCTGGTATCCATACCCCGGCGCAAGTGGAAGGCTGGAAAAAAGTGGTGCAGGCCGTGCATGCCCAAAGTGGCAAGATCGTTCTGCAACTCTGGCATGTAGGCCGTATTTCGCATCCTTCCTTGTTGCCGGACAATGCCTTGCCGGTGGCGCCCTCTGCCATCAAGCCTGCCGGACAGGCCTTTACCTATCAGGGGCTGCAGGATTTCGTCACGCCACGTGCGCTGGAACTGGCCGAGTTGCCCGGCATCGTGGCAGATTACGCTGCCGCTACCAAGCACGCGCTGGAAGCCGGCTTTGACGGCGTAGAGGTGCATGCCGCCAATGGGTATCTGCTGGATCAGTTCCTGCGTGATGGCAGCAACAAGCGCACGGATCAATACGGTGGCAGCCTGGAAAATCGCAGCCGTCTGTTGCTGGAAGTCGTGAACGCGGTGATTGCCGTGGCCGGTGCCGACAAGGTGGGCGTGCGTATTTCGCCTCTTAACCCGTTCAACGACATGGCGGATTCCAATCCACAGGCACTGTTCAATCACGTGGCCGAAGTATTGAGCCCGCTGGGTCTTGCCTATCTGCACGCCGTTGAAGGCGGCATGGGCGGCGGCGAAGTGGCGCCATTTGATTTCAATGTGCTGCGCAAACACTTCAAGGGTCCGTACATTGCCAATCTGGCCTATGACAAAGCGAAAGGCAACGCGGCTATTGCCAGCGGACATGCCGATGCCATCGCCTATGGCGTACCTTTCCTGGCAAATCCGGATCTGGTGGAACGCTTCCGCCAGGATGCGCCATTGAATGCGCCGGATCAGGCCAGCTTCTACGGTGGCACGGAAAAGGGCTACACTGATTACCCGACACTGCAGCAAGCTTAAGCCCTTATTGCCACATTCAGCCCTGACGTGATCAGGGCTGATTTCCATCAGAACAAGGAGTATTCATGAAAAAGCCAGCTACCACGCAAGTCCCTGTTGCCGAGATTATCGCGAACCGCTGGAGCGGACGCGCGTATGACGCCGCCAAAGCGGTGAGCCGCCAGCAGATCATCAGTTTGCTCGAAGCTGCCCGCTGGGCACCATCCTGCTTTGGTGACCAGCCATGGCGTTTTATTGTCTGGGATCGCAACCATGATGCCGGCGCCTGGCAGCAAGCGTTTGAGTGTCTGGTCGAAGGCAATCAGTCCTGGGTGCGCAATGCACCGGTGCTGTTGCTGGTGACCGCCAATACGCTGTTTGATCACAATGGCAAGGAAAACCGCTGGGGCAGCTATGATGCCGGCGCCGCCGCTGAAAACCTGTGCCTGCAGGCGGAAGAGCTCGGCCTGATGGCGCACCAGATGGGCGGGTTTGACACGAAAAAGACGCGCGAAGTCTTTGCTATCCCCGAGCAGTTTCAATTGATGGCCATGATTTCGGTGGGCTATGCCGCGGATGTCTCCACGCTTTCCGGCGATATTCTGGACCGGGAAACCGCTCCGCGTGCGCGCAAAGCCTTGGGTGATATCTTTTTTGATGGTGCCTGGGCCAAGCCGGTAGCCTAAGCCGGACTTGATTCTGTCGCAGGCTGGATATCGATTCGGGGCGCCTTTGGGTGCCCCGAATGCTTTTTCATCTGCTAGAATCGCAGCCTATTTACTATAAAAGCAGGGGTCGGATCATGGCAGTGGTAACCTTAAACCGCAGTAACTTCAAAGACACGATCGTCAACAATGCCATCGTCATTGTCGACTTCTGGGCGCCATGGTGTGAGCCTTGCGTGAACTTTACCGACGTATTCACCGCGGCTTCCGAGAAAAATCCTGACATCGTGTTTGGCATGGTGGATACGGATGATCAACCCGAGATTGCCGAATACTTCGAAGTGAAAAAAGTACCTGGCATTCTGGTGATTCGCGAGCAGGCTGGCATTCATGCACAAATCGGCGAAATCGGCGCGCCTGCGCTGGACAAGCTGATCGAATGGACACGCGATTTTGACATGACGCAGGTACGTGCCTATCTGGCGGAAGAAGATGCCCGCCTGGCAAAAGAAGCGGCCGCCAAGTAACTCCCGGATATTCCATCCATCTGCATCGGGTGCGGCATGTCTTGAGCATGTGCTGTACCCGATGCCATCCCAATAGCGGCGTTCGCCGCCATGGTCATAAACTTCCGGTTGTAATCAGGCGATACAGAAAGTAGGCGCCTATGCCCATCATGATGTACATGGGCAAGTCGCCACGGGTGGAGGCTTTGCCGTCAGTCGCGGTGCCCAGCCAGCGGTTGAACAGATAGAGCGCCAGCAGTGCCAGTGGAATGGAGAATATCCCCAGCGGGGAATCCAGCATTTTTGTGAATAATTGCTTCAGCAGGCCATTGTCGCGAAAAATCTCCACCGCCAGTCCGACAATACCCAGCAGCATGATGCCGATTTTCAACACGGCAATCAGCGTGCTTTTCAATGAATCCGGTTTTTCGGGCTGGCTGGTTTTCATGATGCAGACACTCCCATTGAATCGCGGTTACGGATTACTGCCGGGCAGGTATTTGGCGGGGTCGACGGATTTGCCTTGCTGGCGTATTTCAAAGTGCAGCTTGACCTTGTCGGTATCGCTGTTGCCCATCTCGGCAATTTTCTGGCCGCGGCTGACTTGCTGGCCCTCTTTCACCAGAATCTGATTGTTGTGGGCATAGACCGAGAGATAGGTCTTGTTGTGCTTGATAATCACCAGCTTGCCATAACCACGCAGGTCCGAGCCGCTGTAGATCACCTTGCCAGGGGCGGCTGCTAACACGGGCTGCCCTTGTGAACCGGCAATATCAATGCCTTTGCCACTGCCTGTGTCGCTGAAGGTGCCAATGACCTTGCCATTGGTGGGCCAGACCCATTCCAGTGCCTCGTCATTACCGGCAGCGGCAGCATCCGGTTTGGCGGCGCTATCGGCAGGCTTCGTCTCAGCCGGTTTGGCCTCGGTGGGTTTTGCGTCCGTGGCTTTTGCCGTATCACTTGAAGTAGCGGCTGGCGTCGCCGTTGCTGGTTTGACTGGCGCAACCTGCATGGCTTGCTCGCTGTATGGCACGCGCAACGCCTTGGGCTCGCTCAGCACCGGGATGCCGGTGGCAGGGCTGCTGGCAGATGGCGGGGCATCCGAGCCCAAGGGACGGACTACGACGTTGCCATCGCCGCTGCCCAGGGGGGCGGTGACCACTCCTGTAGCGGTGTCTGTGGATTCCTTGCTGTCCACCGACTTCAGCTGTAATTGCTGGCCAATACGGATGATGTAAGGCGGCGGTATGTTATTGGCCTGCGCGATTTCCTTGTAGTCATAGCCGTACTCCAGGCCAATGCTGAACAGCGTATCGCCTTTTTTCACGGTGTAGCGGTCCGGGCGCCAATCCTTTCCGGGCTGGCTGGTGGCTACGGAGCTGGAAGGTTTTACGGCAGGTGACTTGCTGGCGGGTGGCCGGCGGTCGATGACCGGCGCGGGCTCATTGGCGGCACAGGCTGCCAGCACCAGTGTGCATGCCAGAGTCAGATAACGGTAAAAAGCAGCTTGTATACTCAAATGATGATGTCCACTCAATTCGTTCCGCCCAGCAGGGGAACGAACTTCACCGGCTCGAGCTTGGTTTGCCGGTATTCGCTGCCATTGGTGGTGGCAACATGTTCAATCAGGTAGAGGATTTGTTCTTCGGTGCCCACCGGGATCACCATGCGTCCGCCTACCGCCAGCTGTTCCAGCAGCTCCTGTGGTACATGGCTGGCAGCCGCTGTGACAATAATGCCATCGAATGGTGCAAGCTCCGATAGCCCCATGGTGCCATCCGCATGCTTGAGCTTGATGTTGCTCATGCGCAGCTCGCGCAAGTGGCCGCGGGCTTTCATCAGCAGAGGGCGTATGCGCTCCACTGAGTAGACTTCTTTGGCCACCTTGGAGAGCACGGCGGTCTGATAGCCGCAGCCAGTGCCGATTTCAAGCACGTTACCGAGCGGTTTGCCAGCACGCAGGATTTCCGTCATGCGGGCGACGATGTAGGGTTGAGAGATGGTCTGGCCGAAACCGATAGGCAAGGACACATCTTCATAGGCGCGGGAAGACAAAGCCTCATCGACAAAAATATGGCGGGCAATGCTGCCCATGGCAGAAAGGGTAACTTCATCGCGTATGCCTTGCTCACGCAGACGCGCCAGCATGCGCTCACGCGTACGAAGAGAGGTCATGCCTATGCCACGGATTACGCTACTCATGGGTCTTGATCAGAAGTCTAGCCAGGTTTTCAGGGAGCTCAGCTGGTTGTAGTGCGTGAGATCAATCTGCAGGGGTGTCATGGAGACACGGTTGTTGGCAACGGCATAAAAGTCGGTGCCATCACCGGCATCCTGCGCGCCACCTGCGGCACCTACCCAGTACACGGTTTCGCCACGCGGTGTAGTCGACTTGATCACGGGCTCTGCCTTGTGGCGCTTGCCCAGGCGGGTAATCACACGTCCTTGCAGGGCATCGTAAGGCACGTCGGGAATATTCACATTGAGCAGCATGGGCGGCGGCATGTCTTTTTTCTGGATATGCTGCACCAGCTCAACGGCGACGCGGGCGGCGGTCTCGAAATGCGCTGGATTATGCTGCGACATGGAGAACGCAAATGAAGGCACGCCCAGCAGATAGCCTTCCATGGCGGCAGCCACCGTGCCGGAGTAAATCGTATCGTCGCCCATATTGGCGCCATCATTGATGCCGGAGATCACCATGTCGGGCAGCTGGTCCAGCAGGCCGGTCACCGCAAGGTGCACACAGTCGGTAGGGGTGCCGTTGACGTAGTAGAAACCATTAAGCGCCTTGCGCACGGTCAGCGGACGATCAAGTGTCAGGGAGTTGCTGGCACCGCTGCGGTTGCGCTCGGGGGCGACCACGACGACTTCGGCGATCTTGCTGATGTGCTCGGCCAGAATACTGAGGCCAGGCGCAAAATAGCCGTCGTCGTTGGATAGTAGAATTCTCATGCAATTATTATAAGGGAATAATGACGGCGTTGGGGCAGGCTTAACGTGATTGGTCAGCTTTGAGTTTGGCCTTGTGCTGCTGCTTTATTGGCTGCAGTAGCCATCTGGCTGGGGCGGGTAAAACGGGCATAGAAAATCGCGCAGGTGAAAAACACGAGGGTCAACGCAACTTCCAGCAGGGCCAGTCTCGCGGATAATCCCTGATCTGCCCATGCGCGTACGCAGCCTTCGGTAAAGTAAAACAGGATAAACATGCAGGCCCACTGATAGGTGTAGCGCTTGCCGCGCAATACGCCGAAAAGCGCCGGCAGCAGAAAGGCGGCTTTCCAGATCAACATGGAGCCCCCGGGGCGCAAGGGCGCGAGCCAGCCTTCCCAGGCCAGACACAATAAAATCAGGGCAATCAGACTGATGCTGGCGCCGAGTTGCAGGTTTTTGATCATGTTCGGCACACCTTTGCCATCGCCACCAGTGCCTGGCGTGCTTGCATGGCATCCTGGATGGCTTGCTCGAATTCAAAGCGCAGTATAGTGGGCGGCTGGTGTGCGCTGGAGGCGCGTACGTCAAACCCCAGACTGTCTATGCCTATCATCTCGGCCTGTTCGGTATCAAGTTGGTGAACGTGCTGGCAATAGGCGCGCAGGTTGTCAGCGTGGTCCGCATTCATGTGCTCGATGATGCCGGTTTCCTGCTGTGCCAGTGGCGGCAACGGCGTGGTAAGCGCGGCGCCTTCTTCCCAGCCCATTTTGCCAAAGCCTGCGATGTAGCGCGCTTGCACCGGCGTAATGCGATAAAACGAAAAATCATGCATATCAAAATACCCCGCGGCTTGGGGGAAGTAGCGCAAATAGCGGGCACGCAGATCGGCATCGGTTTTGTCAGCCGCCAGCGCTTGGCCGAGCACGGTAAGACGCGCGTTGGCCTGCATGTCATCGGCATTATCCAGCACGATCAGCGAAACATGCGGGTTTTGCAGGATATTTTTGGTGTGCTCGGCCAGTGTGCTGATCAGAATGATGGGGCAGCCGGTATGGTCCACCACAAAAGGTGCGATGGAGCCAAAGGGGTAACCCGCAAAGCGTGCCGAGTGCGTGGATAGCACGCCCTTGCGCGAACGATGCAGAAATTGTCGGGCTTCAGTACTGAGGTTCATGCGTCAGGCTTTGTGTTCGAAGTGGCTGCCATGGTGTTCGAGTCAGGCACCAAGCTTGGCCGCGGTGGTGGCCAGGCGCTTGCCCAGGGCAATGCACAGCTTGCGTTCATCTTCGGTAATTGGCCGGTCATCGCTGGCGCCACCGATATGGCTGGCGCCGTAAGGCGTGCCGCCGCTGGTGGTGGATGCGAGGGCTGGTTCGGAATAGGGCAGGCCGACAATCAGCATGCCGTGGTGCAGCAATGGCAGCATCATGGTGAGCAATGTGCTTTCGTTGCCGCCATGCTGCGAGCCGGTGGAAGTAAATACGGCGGCAGGTTTGCCGATCAGCGCGCCCTTGAGCCACAGGCTGGTCGTGCCATCCAGAAAGTATTTCATGGGGGCGGCCATATTGCCGAAGCGGGTGGGGCTGCCCAGGGCCAGGCCCACGCATTCTTCCAGGTCTTTCAGTTCTACATAGGGCGCGCCAGTCGCTGGAATCTCCGGCTCGGTTGCTTCGCAATTGGCCGAGACTTTAGGCACGGTGCGCAATCGCGCTCGCATACCGGGCACGCTATCAATCCCGCGCGCAATCAGTTGCGCCATGTCGCGCACGGCGCCGCCCTGTGAGTAATACAAGACCAGTATGTCGCTCATTTCTTGCGCTTGTCCTTGATGCGTTGCTTTTGCGTGTCGGCTTCAAACAGGCCGGTGGCCTTGATCAGGTCGCTGAACTTGCCATAACCATAATTGCGCGAGTCGAATGCCGAGAAGTTTTTCACGATGTGTTTTTTGACTTCGCCCATATGGGCAAAGCCATCATCGTCCGACAGGGCTTCAATCGCAGAACGTATCAGCGTCACCAGCTTGGTATCCATCGCCAGTTCCTTGGCGCTTTTGCGGATGCCGGGGGCGGTGGCAGGCTCGGTGGCAGAAGGTCGTGCAACCTTTGCTGCTCTGCCCTTGGTCGTTTTGGCAGTCTCCTGCGCTGCTGGTTCCGGCTCGATGGCAGCGCTGTCTGCCAGCTTGTTCTGCGAGAGAATCTCGATGTAAATGAACTGGTTGCAGGCCGCCATCAGCGATTCAGGCGTTTTTTGCTCACCAAAGCCGTACACCATTTTGCCGGATTCACGAAAACGGATCGCCAGGCGCGTGAAATCGCTATCGCTGGACACAATGCAGAAGCCATCGAGCGGGGCGGTATACAGCAGGTCCATGGCATCAATGATCAGCGCGCTGTCCGTGGAGTTTTTGCCCTTGGTATTGGCGTATTGCTGTATCGGCTGTATGGCGTGCTTGGGCAGGATTTCCTTCCAGCGGTTCAGCTGGTTTTGCGTCCAGTCACCATAAATGCGCCGGACGCTGGCATCACCAAACTTGGAAATTTCCTCGAACAGCTCGTCGATGATGTCGATCACCTTGAAGGTATTGTCCGCGTCTATCAGCACCGCCAGACGTGGATTGTTACGGTCGGTGATCATGCCATGCTCGATCAAATGCGCTTGGCCAGCTCAACTGCCTTGCCGATGTAGCTGGCCGGGGTCATGTCGAGCAACAATTGCTTGGCATCTTGCGGGATTTCGAGGTCCTGGATAAATGCCTGCAGGGATTCCTTGCTGATGCCGCCCTTGCCACGCGTCAGCGCTTTCAGCTGTTCGTAGGGGTTGGCAATGCCATAACGGCGCATCACGGTCTGGATAGGCTCTGCCAGCACTTCCCAGTTGTTGTCCAGGTCTTCCAGCAGGCGCGCGCGGTTGGCTTCCAGCTTGTTCAGGCCTTTGAGGCAGGAATCGTAGCCCAGCAGGGTGTAACCCAGCGCCACGCCCATGTTGCGCAGCACGGTGGAGTCAGTGAGGTCACGCTGCCAGCGCGAGATCGGCAGTTTTTCTGCCAGATGGCGCAGCACGGCATTGGCCAGGCCCAGATTGCCCTCGGAATTTTCGAAGTCGATCGGGTTGACCTTGTGCGGCATGGTGGAAGAGCCGACTTCGCCTTCTTTCACCTTCTGCTTGAAGTAACCCAGGGAGATGTAACCCCAGACATCGCGATCCAGATCGATCAGGATGGTGTTGATGCGCGACAGGGCGTCATACAGCTCGGCCATGTAGTCATGCGGTTCAATCTGAATGGTGTAAGGGTTGTAGGTCAGCCCCAGCGCGGTGACAAATTTCTGGGCAAAGCTTTCCCAGTCAAAGTCAGGGTAAGCCGATAAGTGCGCATTGAAGTTGCCGACGGCGCCATTGATCTTGCCCAGAATTTCCACCTCGGCCAGCTGCTTGTGCTGACGGCGCAGGCGGTAAACCACATTGGCAATTTCCTTGCCCAGCGTGGTGGGTGAAGCAGGCTGCCCGTGTGTGTGCGACAGCATGGGCGCATCGGCCAGGTCATGGGCAATCTCGGTCAGGCGCGTGATCATTTGCTCCAGCGTGGGCAGCATGACCTGGTCACGGGCTGCTTTCAGCATCAGGCCATGGGAGAGATTGTTGATATCTTCGGAAGTGCAGGCGAAGTGGATGAATTCGCTGACCTTGCGGATTTCGCTGTTGCCGTCGAATTGCTCCTTGAGCCAGTATTCGAGGGCTTTGACGTCGTGATTGGTGCGCGATTCAATCGCCTTGACCTGTGAGGCTTCCACTTCGCCAAAGTTGGCGATGGCAGCATCCAGGTCCTGGATGGTTTGCGGGCTGAATGGCGCGATTTCTGCCAGCGCAGGCTCAGCCGCCAGTGCTTTGAGCCATTCGACTTCCACCAGGGCGCGATGCCGGATCAGCGCATATTCGCTGAAAAAAGGGCGTAACGGATCCAGTTTGGCTTGATAACGACCATCAAGCGGTGAAAGTGCATTGAGTGATGTGAGTTCCATCAGCAGCCTTTGCTCAATTGTAAAAAGAACAAGATTTTACCCTACATCGGGGATGGGCAAAAATCTGATCATGAAATATTTGGAATGTCATGCCGATGATGAGGTCAGAAGCTTAGGGCTCGCATGATGGAGATTGAGCGACAGGATGATCCATCATGTTTCTGAAACGATCAGCGCCATGTAGGGTAATGATCATGGATGGTATCCGGGCAAGGGGTTATGTGGTTAAATAACAAGCAGCTAGCAGTCAGCTCGAGTCTTTCAATCGTGTGCCGCAATCTGCTTGGCGTCAATGGAAATTTTGGTTTTCAAATGACGATGAAGGCCATGCATGCAATCGGAAATGAAGGTGAAATCAAAATGGACATCATGAAAATCGACATGTGGAAATTGGCCGGGCTTGCCCTTGTCGTCTGTGCCATTCCGGTTGCCGCCGCCGAGTCGCCATTTATCACGGTGGAAGAGCGCCTGCAGAAAATGGACAAGGACCATGATGGCATGGTGACGGTGGAGGAAGTGCGTGCCTATATCGAAACCGTGCATGGCAAGGATTTCAACAAGCCGGTGATGGATGAAATGGTGTCTGCTGCCAACAGCAAAAGCTGTGGCTCGCCATTCTCGCGTTCGTTTTACTAGAGATTCCCCAGCGGTGACCGCATTTTTTGCTTTTCCCCTCGTCAGTCTTTGAGCTTGCACTGGTGACAGGCTCTCCTCATTCATAGCCTCAGGGCTTCAGCATCTCATCCAGCGGGGCCGGTTTGTGGCGCAGATAGCCCTGCGTGTAGTGAATGCCCATGCCGCGCAGCAGGTTTTCCACTTCTACGGTTTCGACATACTCTGCAATGGTCTTCAATCCGGTGCCGTTGGCAATTTCGCAGATGCACCGCACCATGGCCTGATCAATCACATTGCTATCAATCGCGCGAATGAACTGACCATCAATCTTGAGGTAATCCACGTCCAGATTCTTGAGGTGTCCAAACGACGATACGCCACTGCCAAAATCATCCAGTGAAAAACGAATGCCGAAGCGGCGCATGGAGGCGATAAAACTGTTGGCGTCCGCCAGATTGGTAATGGCAGCGGTTTCGGTGATCTCAAAACATAATTTGGAGTAGGTGGCTGGCGTGGAGACGATCAGCTCCAGCATGTAGTCATGAAAGGCCCGATCGCCTATGGATTGCCCGGAAATATTAACGGACAGCACATCAATATGGTCGATCACATGCTCGTGTTGCATGAGCCAGTGCAGCACGCGTTTGGTGACCCAGCGATCAATGCGGGACGTGATATGAAAGCGCTCGGCCGCTGGCATAAAGGCGCCAGCAGGGATCATGCCGCTATTGCCATCCGGCAGGCGCAGCAGGATCTCGCCATGGATGCCACTGTTTTCGTTCAGCGGAAGAATGCGCTGGCAATACAGGCTGAAGCGGTTTTCTTCCAGCGCGAGTTCCAACCGGTTCACCCACTGGATTTCCTCGTGATGTTTTTTGATGGCGAAGTCGGTATCGCGATAAAGGTGCGTGCGGTTGCGACCTTCCTGCTTGGCGGTGTAGCAGGCAGCGTTGGCAATTTGCAGCAGAGCGCTGATGTCCTGCCACTGATGGTCTATCCTGACCAGGCCGATACTGGCGCTGACGTGAAAGCGTTTTTGCTCATGCGCGAAGCGGAACGCCTCGATCCGGTTGCAGATGTCATCGGCAATCTTGCCAGCGGCATCGCTATCGCAACATAACAGCAGAATGGCAAACTCATCTCCGCCCAGCCTGGCCAGCAAGGCGTCTGTGCTGAGGCAGCCGCGGATGATGCTGACGATCTGTTTGAGCAAGGCGTCACCGACGGCATGGCCGCAGGTATCGTTGACAATCTTGAACTGATCCAGATCAAGATACATGAACATATGCTGCTCGCCCTGCGTATGCGCAGAAGCAAGCGCGGCTTGCAGGCGGGTTTCGAGCGCGGTGCGATTGTGAATGCCGGTTAGCGGGTCCAGTTCAGGCTGGCCAGGTGCCAGGGCCTGCCCTTCTTGTAGAACGATAATAGTACCGGGTTTTTGTCGGCCTTCAGGGCTGAGGGGGCTGATGGTACTTTTCAGTATAGGGGATGCATGCTCAGCCAGTACGCGCAACGGAATATCCAGCGAGCGCATCTCCCGCATGCTGAGGTCCAGCGCTTCATCAATCCCGGCCTGCAGGCTGCCGTCTGCCAGGCTTATGAAATGACGCAAAGGTTGCCCCCCAATGCGGCTAAAGCCTTGCCCTAGCAGCCTTTCGGCTGCCGCATTCAGAAACTCGATGCGGCCGCGCTGGTCTGTGGTGATGACGGCGTCGCGCACAGCGGACAACATGGCGTGCCAGCGCTGCTGCTCCATGAAGAGCGCCTGGCGGATGCGATTGTTTTCAGTCAGGTCATGTACGACGCGTGAAGCGCCAATGATATTGCCAAGAAGATCCCACAATGGGGTGAGGGTATTGAGAATAAGCAGCATGCTGCCATTTTTGTGCACATGCTCGGTTTCAAAATGCATGATGCATCGGCTTTCCCGCATCTTGTTCAGGCGGCTTTTCTCTTGGGCTTGCTGCTCCTGCGTGCAGAGGGCGCTGAAAGGTTGGCCGATGACTTCCAGCGAGGAGTAACCAAACATATCTTCTGCGCGCTGGTCCCAGCTAGTAATGATGCCATCCAGGGTTTTTCTGATGTGGGCGCCTCTGGAGCACTTGATTATTTCTAGCGGTGGGTTAGATTTCATCATGGCCTGTTTTTACTTGGATGGGCGATGTGGTTTATCAAGGTCTGGAGGCGCATCGCCATGTCAGCGCTGCCGTTTTCGATATTTCCCTGAATGGAGGCGGGGAATAGACGGATGAAATGCCTGCATCTCTTTGGCTTGAGCCAGATGCGGCGGTAGTATGATGAGGGATGGATTCAGGCTAAGGACGGCGTGTTTGCCGGTCAGGCAACGGTCATGTAACTGCCGTGTGTCTATCTGCATGCTGCGGCCCCCTTAACCCATGACATCATTGGCGATGTGTTCTGCCTTGCCATCGTGATGTGCAAGGCCACGTTCAGCCCAGCCTCGGAGTATGCAGGCTGAGATGAATCTAATTAACGATTAAAACCGTCATATGGCAGGGGATCAGAAAGCGGCCGTGTTCGGTATATATATGTGTCATAGATCACACATATACGCTGACTAACGCGGATTGCACCCCCTGTGCGGTTTTAATTTCGCTTGATTTGCCTTGGGCAATCTAAGCGTTTTTGGTTGTGAGTCAATGTTAGGAAATATTTCTCAACTTGTCAACACGATCTGCTTAATTTTTACGAATAAAAACCAATACCAACAAATAAATATATAGAACAAATAGTTAAATAAATACGCATGCCTAACATTTTCCCAACATTTTTATCCACCGGGACGAATCCATATGGGCATTAAGCAATGGTTTTCCGCATCCGAGCTTGCATTGCTCTCACAACATTTGGTGGTGAGGCTACCTAACTCCGTTCGCGGCTGCCGAGACAAGGCAAAAAGAGAAGCCTGGCCTTCACGTCAAGTGAATGGCAAGGGCGGGCCCAATGGCATTCTTAATGAATACCTGCCGCCGCCTGAGCTTTCCGAGGCCATCCGTGTGTTTCTGGAAGCGCGACCGGATTTTTTTGGATCTGTCCCTCGCGCCAAGATGGTCGAGGTGTTTCATGATGAAAGCCTGTGCGTGGAACGCTATTGCGCCGACCATGCTTCGTCCAGCCAGCTGC
Source organism: Methylovorus glucosotrophus (assembly GCF_009858335.1). Lineage (NCBI taxonomy): Bacteria > Pseudomonadati > Pseudomonadota > Betaproteobacteria > Nitrosomonadales > Methylophilaceae > Methylovorus > Methylovorus glucosotrophus. The sequence continues at coordinate 1,963,987 of NZ_VMSE01000001.1, read as the reverse complement.
TTATCCATGAAAATCATCTGATTAAAAAGGTCGAGCTCAATGCCGACTCCGGGCTGGGCGGGGTGCCTTCGCGTTACCTCAAGCTGGTGCATGTCTATGGCGATGGCATGGAACCCTTGTTGAGCGATGGTGATGAGGTGTTCATCGACATTCGCTGCAATGCCTTTGATGGAGATGCGCTTTACGCCATTCGCCAGCACGGACGCATCACGATCAAGCGTGTGCAAGTGCGCCTGGATGGTAGCGTTGCCATCAAGTACGACAACGACGGTGGCTTCCCCATTGAAGTCTATTCCGCCGAAAATGCAAAAGACGTTGAAGTCGTGGGCAAAGTCATGCCCTTCAAGTTCGGCAAGTTCCGAGCCTAAGCGCGGGCACCAGTTTGGGGCATAGCCCCGGCTGGGCGCGGTCTCTCCCCGGCCATTCGCGCCGGGCGTTTCCTTTCGCAGTCTCATACTCAAGCTATGGCAGCCACGCTGGCAGGGGGGATATTGCTCGTCTTTGAAATGTGAATGGAAATGCGAATACCGTATCAAGGCAGGCACAGTCATTGCATGTACTTATTGCATATAGTTTGCATGTGATTGCCTGCACGATTTATAGGGCTTGCGACGCACTGTATAATCCCATCATCTATTACTTATCCTCGAATGAGTGCCATGCTGAAAAATTACCGTGAACATGTAGCCGAGCGTGCCAATGTCGGTTTGCCCCCCTTACCCCTTACCGCTGAACAAGTTGCCGAGCTGGTCGACCTGCTGAAAAATCCGCCAGCCGGTGAGGCTGATGCCTTGCTCGAGTTGCTGGCAAACCGCATTCCTGCCGGGGTGGATCAGGCTGCCTACGTCAAGGCTGCTTTTTTGGCCGATATTGCCAAGGGTAGTGCCACATCGCCGCTGGTGAGCCCGGCCAAGGCCGTGGAGCTGCTGGGTACCATGCTGGGTGGCTACAACGTGCAGGCACTGGTGGAGCTGCTGGATGGCGCGATGGCAGAAGATGCGGTCAAGGCACTCTCCAGAACGATACTGATGTTTGATGCCTTCCACGATGTGGCCGAGAAGATGAAAGCGGGCAACCTGCATGCCAGGAAACTGGTGGAATCCTGGGCCGCTGGCGAGTGGTTTACCAACCGCCCGGCCTTGCCTGCGGAGATTCGCGCCATTGTGTTCAAGGTGCCAGGCGAGACCAATACCGATGACTTGTCGCCTGCGCAGGAAGCCTGGTCGCGTCCGGATATTCCTTTGCATGCCAAGGCCATGCTGGTCAACAAGATGCCCAATGGCTTGCAGACTATCCTGGACCTGCAGCAAAAAGGCCTGCCACTGGCCTATGTTGGCGATGTGGTCGGCACCGGTTCCTCACGCAAATCGGCTATCAACTCTGTGCAGTGGCTGATGGGCGACAACATTCCGAATATCCCCAACAAGCGTAGCGGCGGCATTGTGCTGGGCGGCAAGATTGCCCCGATTTTCTTCAATACCGCGGAAGACTCCGGTGCTCTGCCTATTCAATGTGATGTTGGCCAGATGAATACCGGCGATGAAATCGTCATCAAGCCATACGATGGCAAAGTGCTGAATGCCGCGGGCGAGGTGATTTCCACCTTTGATCTGGCGCCATTGACCATGCCGGATGAAGTCCGTGCCGGTGGCCGTATTCCTTTGATCATCGGCCGTGGCCTGACCACCAATGCCCGTCAGTTGCTGGGCCTGCCGCCATCAGATCTGTTCATCAAGCCCATCGCCCCCAAGGATACTGGCAAGGGTTACACCCTGGCCCAGAAGATGGTGGGCCGCGCGTGTGGCTTGCCAGAAGGGCAGGGCGTGCGTCCTGGTACCTATTGCGAGCCGAAAATCACGACCGTGGGTTCGCAGGATACGACGGGTGCCATGACCCGTGACGAGCTGAAAGAGCTGGCCTGCCTGGGCTTCTCGGCCGATCTGGTGATGCAGAGCTTCTGCCATACCGCTGCTTACCCCAAGCCGGTGGATATCAAGCTGCAGCACAGCCTGCCTGAATTCATGTCCAGCCGCGGCGGCGTCAGCCTGCGTCCTGGTGACGGTGTGATCCACTCCTGGCTGAATCGCCTGATTCTGCCTGATACTGTTGGTACCGGCGGTGATTCGCATACCCGCTTCCCGATCGGGATTTCCTTCCCGGCCGGCTCTGGCCTGGTGGCGTTTGCCGCTGCCATGGGTGCCATGCCGCTGGATATGCCTGAGTCTGTGCTGGTGCGCTTCAAGGGCGAAATGCAGCCTGGCATCACCTTGCGGGACCTGGTGAATGCCATTCCGTATGCCGCGATTCAGAAGGGTGATCTCACCGTAGGCAAGCAGGGCAAGAAGAATGTATTCAACGGGCGCATTCTGGAAATCGAAGGCCTGCCTGACCTCAAGGTCGAGCAGGCATTCGAGTTTGCCGATGCGTCCGCCGAACGCTCGGCCAATGGCTGCACCGTCAAGCTCAACAAGGAGCCGGTGATTGAGTTCCTGCAATCCAACATCGTGTTGATGCAAAACATGATCGACAACGGCTATGCCGACGCCCGCACCCTGCAACGCCGCATCGAAGCCATGCAGGCCTGGCTCGCCAGCCCTAACCTGCTGGAACCGGATGCCGATGCCGAATACGCTTACGTGCTGGAAATCGACCTCAACGAAATCAAAGAACCGCTGGTGGCTTGCCCCAATGATCCTGATGACATCAAGCCGCTTTCCGCAGTGGTGGGCGACAAGATAGACGAAGTGTTTATCGGCAGCTGCATGACCAACATCGGCCACTACCGCGCCGCTGCCAAGGTACTTGAGGGCTCAGGCGGCATACCCACTCGCTTGTGGATTGCGCCACCTACCCGCATGGACGAAAACCAGCTGCGCGACGAAGGCGTGTATTCCGTCTTTGGCGTGGCCGGTGCGCGTACCGAAGTGCCGGGCTGCTCGCTGTGCATGGGTAACCAGGCGCGCGTGGCCGACAAAGCCACCGTGTTCTCCACCAGTACCCGTAACTTTGATAACCGCATGGGCAAGGATGCCCGCGTATATCTGGGTTCCGCCGAACTGGCCGCTGTGTGTGCCCGTCTGGGCCGCATGCCGACGCCTGCCGAGTATCTGGAAACCGTGGGCGACAAGCTCAGCAAAAATGCCGACAGCATCTACAAATACCTCAATTTTGACCAGATGCCGGAATACACCAAAAAGATCATCCCGATTGCCGAGGTCATCTAGTAGCACATTGGTGAAGTCAACGTTGGTGAAGTCAAATCAGAAAAGCCGCGAAAGCGGCTTTTTTGTTATGCGCGGATCAGAATTTATCGGGTACTTCAGCGTCCTATGTTTAGTGACCTGGTAGGGGGAATGCCATGAATTTCAAAAGAGTAAGCACGCGATACCTCCTGATGGCGATGCTGGTGTTTTGTTTGAACCATGCGCATGCGGAACCTCCCGCTGGGGCGGTGGTGGTGGAGTTCGTTCAGCCCGAGAAGTTTACCGATGCGGGCAATGACAGTTTTGGCGGATATAGCCCGTCTACCTTGGCGTCGTTACGGAAATATATCGAGCGCACGGCCCCGCGCTATTTGCAGCCGGGGCAGCAGCTCAGCATCCGCATTACCGATATTGATCTTGCCGGCAGTTTTGAACCCTGGCGTGGCCCGGGGCGTGATGTGCGTATCGTGCGTGATGTGTATCCGCCACGTATCAAGTTGCAATATGAATGGCGCGATGCCGATGGACATATCCTTGGGCAGGGCGAGAAAAACTTGCGCAATCTGGGGTTTCAGATGACGACAGTAGCGCGGGACAGCGATGCATTGCGCTATGAAAAAGCGCTGATCAATGACTGGCTGGCGAGCGAATTTTCGCCATCCAGATAAGCATCAAAACAGGGTGAATGCCTTGGCGATCAGTGACTTAAGGGTGGCGAGGTTGAGATTTTCAGCGCGTAGCCGGTCCAGTTTTTGTTTCAGCGATGGCGCGCCTGCCAGAATGCGGGCAGAGACTGCCTGATCCTTGATCTGGCTGCGGATAATTTCGTCAAACTCGCTGCCCGCACGCTCGGCGTGTTCCATAATCAGCTCCAGCAAACGTGCCGCCGAGATGCGCAACACTTCGCGATTCAAGGTGTATTCGGCATGATGGCCGCGCGTTTTCAGGAAGTTTTCCAGTTCGCGTCGCTCCAGCGGGTCTTCAAGTGAAATATCAATTTTGCCTTCGTTCAGTTCAGCAAACTGCTGGCTGGCGATCAGGCGCTCCACCACGCGCGCCAGTATCGCCCGTGGATTGATCTCTTTGTAACGCAGGGCGGCATTCAGTTTGAGGGTCTTGATGCGGGTCTCAGAGATGCCAAAGGTGTTGGCGAGTTCGTAGTTGGATTTGCCCCTGTGCTCGGCACTTTGGATCAGGGCATGAAACACAAACAGATCAATCTCGCGTTTGGGCAGGCTGCCCAAACCCATGGAAAGATAAAGCGTGAGAAAGTCGTCGGCAAACGCGATTTTTTCCTGTGGCGTCATGGATCTTCCTTTGCGTGGTGGCTGCTGTTACCGGTAGCTGCGCGTTTTTTGATCGGCAAATGGACTGCAAGCCGCATGGGCGGCTTGCAGGAGATACATCAGTTGCTTAGTGCTTGTTGTCTGCGTGCGTCATCAGTCGGTCAATCCAGGCAATCGATACGGCTGACAACACAAAGGCCATATGGATCACTGTTTGCCAGAGCATGGTCTTGTCATCCAGATTCGGCGCGTTAATAAACGTCTTCAGCAGGTGAATCGATGAAATGCCGATGATGGCCGTGGCCAGCTTGACCTTGAGCAGATTGGCATTTACGTGCGAAAGCCAGTCGGGTTCGTCAGGGTGGCCTTTGAGGTTGAGGCGCGAAACAAAGGTTTCATAGCCGCCTACAATCACCATGATGAGCAGGTTGGAGATCATGACCACGTCAATCAGGCCCAGCACAATCAGCATGATGTCGGCTTCATGCATGTCGGGTACTTTTTGCACCAGATGCACAAGCTCGACCATGAAGTGAAACACATACACGCCTTGCGCCACGATCAGGCCCAGATAAAGCGGTAATTGCAGCCAGCGGCTGCCAAACAGGATGGTCGCCATCGGGTGCATCTTTTGGGTGGTGTTACGGGTATTGCTAGCGGTCGCCATGAAGGTTCCTCGTCAAAATAAAATTGGTATGGGCCTGGCAGCCTGAAGTCGCGCGGGTACAGGCCTCATGCAGTCTGTATCCTCATCAGGGAATGTGATGCTCCAGAGTATAGCTGGCACCTTCGTCCTGGCTAAGGGACTCGGTCAGCCAGGGTAAAGTTTCTTGCAGCATGGCAGGTAGCGTCCATGGCGGGTTAACAATAAACAGCCCGCTGCCATGCATGCCAAAGCCTTCTTCCGATGGGCTTTGCACTGTGAGCGTGACATGCAGCCAGCTAGCCAATTGCAAACGCTTTAGTTTTTCTATCATCTGCTGGGGTTCTGCACGCTGCAGCAAAGGGTACCAGATGAGGTAGGTACCCGTGGCAAAACGTTGCAAAGCATCCTGCAGGGCGGTTACCACGCGTTGGTAATCCTGTTTTTCTTCATAGGGCGGGTCTATCAGCACCACGGCCCGACGCGGTGGCGGTGGCAACAGGGCCTTGATGCCGGCAAATCCATCCTCGGCAAACAGCATGACCTTGCGCCCGCCATGCTGAAAGGTCTGGCGCAATAGCTTGAAGTCATTCGGATGCAGTTCAAATAGCCGCATGCGGTCTTCCTCGCGCAAGCAGGCTTCGGCAACGGCAGGGGAGCCGGGGTAAAGACGCAGCTTGCCATCCGGATTTTCCTGCCGGATCAGGTGCACATATTCCGCCAGCGGGGCGGGCAGGTCGGTGGCTTGCCACAAGCGCGAAATGCCGCTTTCAAATTCGGCATTTTGCGTGGCGTAGCCGGTATCCAGGGCGTACTTTCCCGCCCCCGCATGGGTGTCGATATACCAGTAGGGCTTGCCCTTCTGACCGGTGTACTGCAGCACTTGCATGAGTACAAAATGTTTAAGAACGTCGGCATGGTTGCCGGCGTGAAAGGCGTGACGATAACTCAGCATGTGCTTGTTGTTTCCTTGTTATTCAATAATGCCGCAAGCCACGCGTGCGCCACCACCGCCCAGGGGCTTGGGTTGGTCGCTGTAATTGTCGGCGCCTGCATGCACCATCAGGCTGCGCCCGATGACGTCGGAAAGCTTGAGATTGGGCGCGATCAGTATTTGAGTGGCGCTGCCATCAGGTTTCACTTGCAGGGCAGGCAGGTCGCCGGCATGACCATGGCCTTGCGGACCTTCATGTTTGGCTGTTTTGTTGGGGTCATAATGTCCACCCGCGGCGAGACCGGCTGTTTTCTTGCCATCTTTGTCGGCGGCTTCACAACTCGGTTTTTCGTGGATGTGCAGGCCGTGTTCGCCGGGGGTGAGGTCGCCCAGGTCAGGATCGATTACCAGGCCTTTTTCGCTATCGCTCAGCTTGACGGTGCCGATGATCTTGCCAATGCCATTATCACTGATGGCATTCACTACCACGATTTTTTCCGCGGCCAGAGCGGGCAGGCTGGAAAGCAACAGGGCGGTTAACAGGGGGGTGAAGATCTTCATGGTGGGGCTCCTTGGCGATGAGTGGCTATATTATAAGACGGTGGCAGCCTGGTGCTGGCAAAATTGCATGGTAGATTGGTCAACGCAGATTGCTACAGGTTCGTTTGTCTTAGGGTATATGCTATGCCTGCAGGGCGTATTGGGGATGGCCCCTTTATTACACTGGGAGATTTGGCGCATGCAACACGGTTACTGGATAGTCCCTCCTATGGTTTTGCTGATGACTCTGGCGCATGCCGCGGACGATGGTGCGATTCCGGAAAAGCACCACATGCGGGCAGATACCAATGGCGACGGCCGCATCAGCCTGCAAGAGTTTCGCGCTTCGGAGTTCAAGCCTTCTGAAAAAATATTCAAACGCATAGACAGCAATCAGGATGGCTTTATTGATCCGGCAGAGAAAGCATCGGCCAAAGATAGATTGCGTGCGCGTATCCGCGCCAAAGACGGCGAGATCAGCGCACCGCCCGCACCTTGATTCACACCTGCTGGCGTTGTGATTTTACCGTCCAGCCAGCGTTGCAGCCCCGGGCCAGCCTTGCTGCAGGCTTTTTGTTATTGGATTTGCCATATCAGGCTGTTAGCATAGCAACTCTATGAAACACGACCATCACACCCACGCACACCAGGCTTCCGGACATGACCATGAGGAGCATGACGATCATGACCATGCACACCTTCATGATCACCATCATGGGCATTCCCATTCCCACGCCGGTAACAGCTTGAAATGGCCCTTGTTGCTGACGCTGGCGTTTGCCTGTGTTGAGGCGGTAGGGGGCTGGTACTCTGGTTCGCTGGCGCTGATGGGCGATGCGGGGCACATGTTTTCCGACTCGGCCGCGCTCGGCCTGGCCTGGCTTGGCACCTGGATTGCCGCCAAGCCTGCATCGCAAAAACATAGCTATGGCCTGATGCGTGCCGAAATCATCGTCGCCTTCATTAACTGCCTGGTGATGCTGGCGGTCGTGGGTGCCATCGTTTTCGAGGCTATCGAACGCCTGCAAACACCGCAGCAAGTGCATAGTCTTGAAGTCATGGGCATTGCCTTTGTTGGCCTGCTGGTCAATCTGCTGGTGGCAAGACAACTGCATCAGCATCAGGATAACGTCAACCACAAAGCGGCACTGCTGCATGTGCTGGGCGATATGCTGGGCTCCGTGGCGGCACTTGCGGCCGGTGCCGTCATCTACTTCACCGGCTGGATGATGATTGATCCGGTTCTGTCGCTGCTGATCTCCGCCCTGATCCTGTTCTCCACCTTCCGCTTGCTGCGCGAAGTGCTGCATGTGCTGATGGAAGGCGTGCCTTCGCATATTTCAATTCAGGACGTGACGCGCGCCTTGCAGAACGTGCCGGAAGTGCAAGAGGTCCACAGCGTGCATATCTGGTCGCTGTCTTCCGAAGTGAGTGCCTTGTCTGCGCATATTGTGCTGGACGACATGGAGCACTGGCATGAAGTATTGAATGCGATACGCACCTTACTGCATGACCGCTTTGACATCGAGCATGTGACTTTGCAGCCTGAGACAGTGGCGGCGCTCAATGCTGGCAAGGTCGGTTGCTGGCTGACCAAAAAGGCCGGACAGCCAGCCTGAGCTGGGATTGACCATGGACGGGAGGGCTTCCTCCTGTCACCGCGAATCTTCAATACGCAACAGGAGGATAAAATGCCTTATATCAATATCAAGCATGCCGGCCCACTGAGCCGTGAACAAAAAGCAAAAATTGCTGAAGAAGTGACCAAGACCATGGAGCGCGTGGCGAACAAGCCCGCCAGCTATACCTACATCACGTTTGACGAAGTGGAATATGAAGACTGGGCGATTGCCGGGAAACTGCTAGACGAGTAATTGCCTTGCACATACCGCCAGCGGTGAGTTCCGCCCCCGGTAAAGGTGGCGGTACTGGCGCCGCTGGTGTCCATGCGGGCTGAACTGTCTCTGCTTAACCCATCCAGGCTGGCCCTTACCTGACCCTATGTTTGACCCTAAACCCATACTGAAAAACCTGCCCAATCTGCCGGGCGTATACCGCATGATCAACGCTGAAGATGCGGTGATCTATGTGGGCAAGGCGCGCGACCTTAAAAAGCGCGTGTCGTCCTATTTTCAGAAGAATCTGCCCAGCCCGCGCACGCGCATGATGGTGTCTCAAATCGAGCGCATTGAAACTACCGTCACGCGCTCCGAAGCCGAAGCCTTGCTGCTTGAGAACAATCTCATCAAGAGCTTTATGCCGCGTTACAACGTGCTGTTTCGCGATGACAAGTCCTATCCCTACATCACGCTGACCGGCGATGCGTTCCCGCGCCTGGCTTTTCACCGGGGCACGCAGCGCAAGGGCAACAGCTATTTTGGCCCGTTTCCCAATGCGGTGGCGGTGCGCGAAAGCATACAGTTGCTGCAAAAAGTCTTCCGCCTGCGCACCTGTGAAAATACGGTGTTCGCCAATCGCTCGCGCCCCTGTCTGCAATACCAGATTCAGCGCTGCACTGCGCCTTGCGTCAATTTCATTTCGGAAGAGGATTATCGGCGCGATGTCAGCCATGCCACCCTGTTTTTGCAGGGGCGTGAACAGCAGGTGATGGATGAGCTCAGCCACAAGATGATGCAGGCGGCCGAGGAGCAGGAATACGAGATGGCCGCTGTTTACCGTGACCGTATGCAGAGCCTGCGCCAGGTGCAGGCCAAGCAGTTCGTCAGCGACTTTACCATCAGCGATGCCGATGTGATTGCCTGCGCCGAGCTGCATGGGCAGTTATGTGTGAATCTGGTGATGATACGAGGCGGCCGCCATCTGGGTGACAAGAGTCATTTTCCCAAGAATGCCGAAGGCGCGGATGCCCGCATGACCGCCGAAGCTTTCCTCGAGCAGCACTACATGCCACAGAATACCCCGCCCCTGATTATTGTTGGGGTAGAGGGCATGGAAACGGCAGAGCTGGAGGAGGTGCTGAGCGAGCAGGCCGGGCGCAAGGTCAAGATCAATACCAACCCCATCGGCGACAAGCGCGTGTGGCTGAAAATGGCGCAAACCAATGCCGAGCTGGCGCTGGAGCAGCGCAGCGCTGCCAATGCCAATCAGCAGGCGCGCCTGGTAGCGCTGCGCGAGGCGCTGGATTTGCCTGAAACCACCGAGCGCATCGAGTGTTTTGATATCAGCCACACCATGGGCGAGGCCACCGTTGCCTCCTGCGTGGTGTTTGACCGTGGCGCCATGCAGAATTCGGAATACCGCCGCTACAATATTACGGGCATTACCCCGGGCGACGATTACGCCGCCATGCGCGATGCCCTGACGCGCCGCTATAAAAAGGTGGCGGCAGGCGAGGGGCTGCTGCCGGATCTGGTGTTTATTGATGGCGGCAAAGGGCAGCTTGGGGTTGCGGTGGAAGTCATGCATGAAGTAGGCTTGCCGGACATCCAGCTGGTGGGCATTGCCAAAGGTGAAGAGCGCAAGCCGGGTCTGGAGCAGATGTTCTTCCCGGATCGCGATACGCCGGTGGGCTTGCGCAATGATCACCCGGGCTTGCATCTGTTGCAGCAGATACGCGATGAAGCGCACCGCTTTGCCATTACCGGCCACCGTGCGCGGCGTGGCAAGGCCCGCATGCACTCCAGCCTGGAAGACATTGCCGGCATTGGCGCCAAGCGGCGCCAGCGTCTGCTGACCCGGTTTGGCGGGCTGGATGGTGTCAAGAATGCCAGTGCCGATGAACTGGCGCAGGTGGAAGGCATCAGTCCGGCGCTGGCGCAAAAAATATACGACGAATTACATTAACAATAACAACGCATTATCTGATCAGAAAAAAGGCGACCCCATTCATGCATTGGAATATACCCAATACGCTTACTGTCACCCGCATCCTGATGATTCCGATTTTTGTCGGCATCTTCTATATGCCAGTCAGCGTGATCCCGGCACATTGGGTCAACTTCAGCGCAGCGGTGCTGTTCGCGCTGGCAGCGCTGACCGACTGGTTTGATGGATACCTGGCCCGCAAGCTCAACCAGACCTCGGCCTTTGGCGCATTCCTGGATCCGGTGGCCGACAAGCTGATGGTGGCAGCGGCGCTGGTGGTGCTGGTGGATTTTGAGCGCGTGGGGGCGGTCATCGCCTTTATCATCATCGGTCGTGAAATCGCCATCAGCGCATTGCGTGAATGGATGGCGGGCATGGGCGAGGGCAGCAGTGTGGCCGTGGCGCAAATCGGCAAGTTCAAGACCACCGTGCAGATGGCGGCCATCCTGTTTTTGCTTTATCACGACCCAATCGCCGGGCTGGATATCCAACTCGTCGGCACCGTGCTGGTGTGGATCGCGGCATTTTTGACATTGCTGTCAATGGCTTACTATTTGAAGGCGGCCTGGCCCCGCATGAAAGAGAGAAAATAAGGCGCAGCGGGTGTTGACACAACCCCGAAAATCCTTAAAATGGCGCCTTCTTTCGATGCGGGAATAGCTCAGTTGGTAGAGCGCAACCTTGCCAAGGTTGAGGTCGCGAGTTCGAGACTCGTTTCCCGCTCCAGATTAAAAAAAGGGAAAGCAGCGCATGTATGCTTTCCCTTTTTTGCTCCGGATTGAACTCCGGCGCGATGGCGCGATAGCAAAGCGGTTATGCCGCGGCCTGCAAAGCCGTTTAGGCCGGTTCGACTCCGGCTCGCGCCTCCAGTACATGCGGGAATAGCTCAGTTGGTAGAGCGCAACCTTGCCAAGGTTGAGGTCGCGAGTTCGAGACTCGTTTCCCGCTCCAGGTAAAAGGGAAAGCAGAAATGCTTTCCCTTTTTTGCATTTACGCTCCCCGTTTCCCCCGCAGTTGCATTCTCCATGATCCCGATTGTGTATTGCCGCATGCTTCGGTTAATATTCAAGCACAGGCGCATGCCGGTGGTGATCGCTACCGCAATACGGCATACTACTGCATGGGGTGTTGTGATAAACAGCAGCAGTAATGCGCCTAACACAATAACGGGGGAAGCATGAAGAATATACTGGCCGCCATGGCCTTGATCTGCATGGGTATGACAACGGTTTACGCCGGTACCCAGCAAGAAAAAATGAAATCCTGTAACGATGAGGCAAGCAGCCAATCCCTGGCTGGTGATGCCCGCAAAGCCTTCATGAAAAACTGCCTCAGTGCTGACCCCATGTCAGCGCAGCAGCTCAAGATGAAAACCTGCAACGCCGATGCCAGCGCCAAATCGCTGGCAGGGGACGAACGCAAGGCATTCATGAAGAGTTGCCTGAGTGCCAAAGCGACTCCTCCCACCCAGCAAGAAAAAATGAAAACCTGTAATGCGGATGCCAGTGCCAAATCCCTGACTGGCGACGCGCGCAAGGCGTTCATGAAAAGCTGCCTCTCGGCTTCTCCCCAATAATAAATTCCGGCCCGATCCTGATCGGGCTTTTTTCATGTGCGGCGCGCAGCCGGGCACAAGGGCGATGCCATGCGCTTGAGTATGCTGGCGCAGGCCTCGTGTTTGCATGATTAACAAAGGTATGTCCGCGGCAAGTGCAGTTGCCGGGTTATTGCAAAGACAGTGTGACTATGAATCGTGATGAGGAATTTTTAGGGGCACAAGCGCAGGTCAAGGATAGTCTGCTTGAAGCCCTGTTGATTGTGTGTCGTTTTCATGGAGTCGCCATTACGCGGGATGCCCTGAGCGCGGGCCTGCCATTGCGCGACGGTAAAATGACGCCAGCCTTGGTGCGGCGGACAGCGGCACGCGCCAACCTGGTCGCCACGGTGATCAGGAAGCCGCTGGGCGACATACGTCGCGAGTTTTTACCGGCGATTCTGCTGCTGGAGGACAACGAGGCCTGCGTGCTGGTTGGCTGGGATGAATCGCGCCAGCATCTGCGCATGATCTTCCCCGAGCTGGGCGATGCCGAAGTCAGCATTTCAGAAGAAGAGCTGCTGTCGCGCTACAGCGGCTACGCCATTGTTGCCAAGCCCAAATTCACGTTTGACAAACGCGCACCCACGGTCGGCAATGTGCGCATGCGCCACTGGTTCTGGGGCACGCTGGCAGAAAACAGCAAGGTATACCGCGACATCATGCTGGCCGCCTTGCTGATCAACCTGTTTGCGCTGGCCATGCCTATTTTCACCATGAATGTGTATGACCGCATTGTGCCCAACCGTTCGGTGGAAACGCTGTGGGTCCTGGCCGCTGGTATAGGCCTGATCATTCTGGCGGACTTTGCCCTGCGTACCATCCGCGGTTATTTCCTTGATTGGGCCAGCCACCGCGTCGATATCAAACTGTCGGCCCGCATCATGGAGCAGGTGCTGGGCGTGCGCATGGAGCAGCGGCCTACCTCGGTCGGCTCGTTTGCCGCCAACCTGCGTGCGTTTGAAACCGTGCGCGACTTCATTACCTCGGCCACCATCACCACCCTGATTGATATTCCGTTTGCCTTGATCTTTATTGGCGTCATGGCCTGGATTTCCTGGCCCATGGTGATACCGGTACTGGTGGGCGCGGCGATTCTGCTGGTGTACTCCTTCAGTGCGCAGACCAAGATGCAGGAGCTTTCCGAAACCATGTTCCGCGCCAGCTCCATTCGCAATGCCACGCTGATTGAAAGCCTGGTCGGGCTGGAAACCGTCAAGGCACTGGGCATCGAAGGCCAGATGCAGCGTCGCTGGGAAAAAACCGCCACCTACCTGACCGAAGTCGGCAGCAAGCTCAAGCTGCTGTCCGCCTCCATCAACAATGGTGCCATGGGGCTGCAGCAGCTGGTCACTGTCGGCCTGGTATTGCTGGGCGTGTATCTGGTGATCAATGGTGACCTCACCATGGGCGGCATGATCGCCTGCACCATGCTGGCTTCACGCGCGCTGGCGCCCATCTCGCAGGCGGCAGGCATGATGACGCAATATCACAATGCAGCCACCTCGCTGACCTCGCTGGAAGAAGTCATGAACAAGCCGGTGGAGCGCCCGGTGGATTTCCGCTTTCTATCCCGCCCCAGCTTTACGGGCGATATCGAGTTTCGCGATGTCAGCTTCAATTATCCAGGCTCCGATGCCAACGCGTTGCGCAACGTCTCGTTCAAGATCAAGGCGGGGGAGCATGTGGCGATCCTTGGCCGCATGGGTTCCGGCAAGACCACCATCCAGAAACTGATCCTCGGGCTTTATCAGCCCACGGCAGGCGCGATCCTGATCGACGGCATTGATTCACGCCAGATAGACCCCGCCGAGTTGCGGCGGGCGATTGGTTATGTGCAACAGGATACCCATCTGTTTTACGGATCCATGCGTGACAACATCGCGATTGCCGCCCCGCATGCCACCGGTGAGCAGGTACTGCATGCCGCGCATGTGGGTGGCATTGATGAGTTCATCAATACGCATCCGCAAGGCTTTGACATGCCCGTGGGCGAGCGCGGCGATACGCTGTCTGGCGGGCAGCGCCAGGGCGTGGGCATTGCCCGTGCGGTGATCAATAACCCGGTGATCTACCTGCTGGATGAACCGACCAGCGCCATGGACCACTCCGGTGAAGAGGCGGTGAAGAAACGCCTGTCGGAAGCTTCCAGCGGCAGGACATTGCTGGTGATTACCCATCGCTCATCGCTGTTCGACATGGTGGATAGAATTATTGTGATAGATGGCGGCAAGATCATGGCGGATGGTCAGAAAGACCTCGTCATTGATGCCTTGCGTACCGGTAAAGTGGGGAAAGCCGCATGAGCCAGCTTTTATTCAAGGCACTGGGTGCCATTCATGGGGTTTTCAATCGCATTGGCCTGCTGAGCAAGCCCGTGCGCTGGATGCTGGACAAATGGACACCCGCCAAGGCCGAAGAAGATGCGTCATGGCAGGAAGAAGCCGAGCTCGCCATGCTGGAACAGCAAACCCTGCGTGCCAAAAAAGTGCTGTACTGGGTGGCCGGCGTAATTGTGCTGCTACTGATCTGGGCGGCGCTGACCAAGGTGGATGAAGTGACACGCGGAGAAGGCCGGGTGATCCCTTCCAAGCAGGTGCAGGTGATTCAGTCATTGGACGGCGGCATTGTGACTTCGCTGCTGGTGCATGAAGGGCAGTCGGTCAATGTCGGGACACCGCTGGTGCGTATCGATGAAACGCGCGCCATTTCCTCCCTGCGTGAAAACCGCTCGCAATATCTTTCGCTGGTGGCCAAGCAGGCACGCTTGCGTGCGTTGGCGGACGATACCGCCTTCCAGCCGCCACCAGAAGTGATGAAGGAAAATCCATCGGTGTATTCGCAGGAGCAGGCGCTGTATTTTGCCAGCAAGGACGAAGTAGCCTCGCAAGTGGCCATTGCGCGCGAGCAGCTGACCCAGCGTCAGCGCGAGTTGATGGAAATACAAGCCAAGCTGGAGCAGGCTGAGCGCGGTCTTGAACTGAGTAGCCGTGAGCTGGCGGTGACCAAGCCTTTGCTCGGCACCGGTGCGGTTTCTGAAGTCGATCTGTTGCGTCTGGAGCGGGATACCGCCCGCTTGCGTGGCGATCGCGATCAGGCCCGTGCGCAGATCGGCCGCGTACAGGCGGCGATTTCCGAAGCCTCACGCAAGGTGAGCGAGGCGCAGCAATCGTTCCGCAGCAAGGTGCGCACCGAGCTGTCGGATACCACCGCCAAGCTCAACAGCCTGGTGGAAACCAGCGTTGCACTGAATGACAAGGTCGTGCAGTCCACGCTGAAGTCACCGGTCAAAGGCACCGTGAGCCGGCTCTTTATCAATACCGTGGGTGGCGTTATCCAGCCCGGCAAAGAGGTCATGGAGATCGTGCCGACCGACGACGCCCTGATCCTGGAAACCAAGATTCAGCCGCGTGACATTGCCTTCATCAGTTTCGGGCAGCCCGCCACGGTGAAACTGACGGCTTATGACTACACCATTTATGGCACCTTGGATGCCAAGGTGGAGAGCATTTCCGCCGACTCGGTAGTGGACGACAAAGGCAATGCGTTTTACATCGTCCGCGTCAAAACCATACGCTCCAACCTGGGCAAGGGCCTGCCTATCATTCCTGGCATGGTGGCGCAGGTGGATATCATGACCGGCCGCAAAACCGTGCTTTCTTACCTCTTGAAGCCGGTGCTCAAGGCCCGCTCATACGCCTTCACGGAACGATAACAACACCATGCGCGATATCTTCATTTCTGCAGGGGGGCGCTTGCTGGCCGACTGGCAGCAGGTTTGTCCCGAAGGGGCGGTATTCAGGGAAAGTGCCGCATTGAATGCCGATGTGGGCCAGGCCCTGATCTGGCTGCATGTGAATGCGGACAGCACCGCCAGCATGCTGACGGATGTAACAGGCCTGCTAGGCCGCTTCACTCAGGCGCGCTTGCTGGTGCTGGCGAATGCGCCGGACACCAATGAAGCGGTGGCGGCTTTTCAGCAGGGCGCCGCAGGCTATTGCCATGCCTACAGCTCGGCCGACGTGCTGCGCGAGGTGCGCCGCGTGGTGCAACTGGGCGGCGTATGGCTGGGGCCAGAGGTCCTGCAGCGCCTGATTACGGTTGGCCGCACCATGGTGGGCTCCAGTCAGACCAAGATCAATGCCACGCTGGATCAACTTACACCGCGCGAGCGCGAGGTAGCACTCAAGGCAGCAGAAGGCCTCAGCAACAAACTCATTGCGCGCGAGCTGGATATTACCGAGCGCACGGTCAAGGCCCACCTCACTGCCATCTTTGAGCGGCTGGCGATACGAGACCGTTTGCAGCTTGCCCTGATGCTGAATGATCGACAGGGCTGATGAAATTTCGGGGTCTAGTACCTTGGTACAATATTTTTTGATGTTGGGATGGGGTTTAATCGCTCCATCAGCAATTTTGTAGAAAGGTCAGGTACACCATGGCAGCGATCGGTACCGTAGTAGCAATCAATGGCGGCAGCAATGCATTTGCTGTGAATGAACGTGGCGAACGCCGCATGCTCAAGGTGGGCGACAGCATACAGCCAGGTGAAGTCGTCACGACTGCGCAAGGTGTTGTCGTTGATATCCTCCTGACCACAGGCCAGAAAATCGAGATTTCAGCTGACCAGACGGTGAAATTCACCCCTGAGCTGGCTGAATTCATCGCTCCTGAAGGCACAGAAAGTGCCGTCAGCGAAGCCACTGTACAGGCCGTTATCCAGGCCATCGAACAAGGCCGCGACATTAACGAAGTGCTGGAAGAAACGGCGGCTGGTCTGATCGGCGCTGCCGGCAACGAGCACGGCTCTACCTTCGTTAACCTGCTGCGCATCGTCGAAGGCGTGACCCCCCTTAGCTATGAATATCCCGTCGGTACGCCTCCTGTAATCGACTTTGTGCGCGAAGCCTTCATTTACTCTGATCCTGAAGGCGCAGCTGCCACACCTGCAGGCCCACCTTCGATTGTGCTGACCGATTACAACGGTGTTGAAGCTGGCGAAATGACCCTGCCAGAAACCGATGGCGCTACGCCTGGTGACTTCACCGTGACCGCGCCTGCCGGTATTGCCAGCATCACCATCGGCACTACCGTTGTTACCCTCACACAACTGACCAACGCCGGTACCACCCCGATTGTGATTACCACAGACAAGGGCACGCTGACTGTGGTGGGTTACAACGCTACCACCGGCGTGGTGAGCTATACCTATGATCCTAACGTGCAGACCAGCGCCACGACGGTCACCGACAGCCTGCCGATTACTGTGACTGATGCCAATGGTCAGACCGCCAGTGATACGCTGGATGTGAACATCACCGACACCGGCCCAACCGCGGTGAATGACACCAACAGCATTACCGAAGACGCGACGCCGAATCAGGTGACGGGCAATGTATTGAACAACGACAACATCGGTGCCGATGTGAAAGTGGACCCTGTTACGACGACGGGTACTTTTGTCGGCCAGTACGGCACTCTGGTATTGAATGCCAATGGTACCTATACGTACACGCTGAACAATGCCAACCCTGCCGTGAATGCGCTGAACGAAAACCAGAGCTTGCAGGATGTGTTCAGCTACACCATCAAGGATGCAGATGGGACTGAAGCCACCGCCAATCTGACCATCACCATCAATGGTCATACCGACAGCCCACCTGGGCTGATCGTGGAAGGTACTACCTTGCCGGAAACCGCTGACGCGACTCCAGGCAGCTTCCTGGTGGAAGCCGAGGCTGGCATCAGCAGCATTACCATCAGCGGCACTACCGATCATGTAGTGACTCTGCAACAGTTGAACAATCTGGCAACGGACCCGATCACCATCACCACGCCACGAGGCACACTGGTGCTGACCGGCTATGACGCTACTACAGGTGTGGTCAGCTACACCTACGATCCAAATATCCAGAGCAGCAACTCCAGCGTGACCGACAGCATCGGTGTGACGCTGACCGATGCCAATGGCGTATCGACCAGTTCGCCACTGAACATCGTGATCACCGACAGCGCTCCAGTTGCCGTGGCTGATACCAACAGCATCACGGAAGATGCATCGCCGAATCAGGTCACAGGCAATGTGCTGGATAACGACACTGTTGGCCCGGATGTGAACCCCAACCCGGTGACCACGACAGGTACCTTTGTCGGCCAATACGGCACCCTGATACTCAATGCCAATGGCACTTACACCTACACGCTGAACAATAGCAACCCGGCCGTGAATGCCCTGAACGAAAACCAGTCCCTGCAGGATGTGTTCAGCTACACCATCAAGGATGGTGACGGTACCGAAGCGACTGCCAACCTGACTATCACCATCAATGGTCATACTGACGGCGCACCTGGGCTGATCGTGGAAGGTACTACCTTGCCGGAAACCGCTGACGCTACCCCAGGCAGCTTCCTGGTGGAAGCCGAAGCTGGCATCAGCAGCATTACCATCAGCGGCACTACGGATCACGTGGTCACCCTGCAACAGCTGAACAATCTGGCAACAGACCCGATCACCATCACCACGCCACGAGGCACACTGGTGCTGACCGGCTACGATGCCAGCACAGGTGTGGTGAGCTACACCTATGATCCAAATATCCAGAGCAGCAACTCCAGCGTGACCGACAGCATCGGTGTGACGCTGACCGATGCCAATAACGTATCGACCAGTTCGCCACTGAACATCGTGATCACCGACAGTGCTCCGGTTGCCGTGGATGACACCAATAGCATCAAGGAAGATGCATCGCCAAATCAGGTCACAGGCAATGTGCTGAACAACGACACTGTTGGCCCGGATGTGAACCCCAATCCAGTGACGACCACAGGTACGTTTGTTGGTCAGTACGGCACACTGATACTCAATGCCAATGGCAGCTATACCTATACGCTGAACAACGCCAATCCGGCGGTGAATGCGCTGAATGACAACCAGTCCTTGAAGGACGTGTTCAGCTATACCATCAACGATGGTGACGGTACGCCAGCCACGGCCAACCTCACGATTACCATCAATGGAACGACAGATGACCGTCCACCCGTCGTTGGCACGGCAACTGCCAACGTATCGGAAGAGGGCTTGCCTGGTGGCTTGCCAGATAGCAGCGGCACGGTAGATGTAACCAATAGCGCGAGCGCACATGGCACGCTTTCCATTAGCGATCCGGATGGCAATGCCATTACCTCGGTCGTGCTGACGGCACCTACTGGCGATTATTACTCCGGTGGCCAGCTGATCACCTGGTCTGGCAGTGGTACTGGCACCCTGACCGGCTCTGCCGGTGGCCAGCCTGTGCTGACCATTACCATCAACAACGGCGGTGAGTACGACGTGAACCTGTTGCGTCCGCTCGATCATCCCGATACCAAGACGGAAGATGTGCTGACCCTGAATGTCGGTGTCAGCGCCACTGCGAATGGCGTGACTTCGGTGGGCAACCTGACCGTGAACGTGGAAGATGATTCGCCAGTTGCCAACCCGATTTCGGCTAATCTGTCGACCACCGACACCAATCTGCTGATTACGCTGGATATCTCTGGCAGTATGCGTACACAGGATGGCGTGGGCGGCACTACGCGTCTGGCAAGTGCGATTCAGTCGATCAAGACCTTGCTCGACAAGTACGATGCGCTGGGCGATACGCGCATCAGCCTGGTCGTATTCTCCACCACGGCAGCCCAGGTCGGTACTGACTGGATGACGATTGATCAAGCCAAGGCGCAGCTGGATCAGATTCTGGTGAATGGTCCGAAAGGCAATACCAATTACGACAGCGCTCTGGCCAATGCCATGGATGCATTTGATGATGCAGGCAAGCTGACCAATGCACAGAATGTGGCTTATTTCATCTCCGACGGTGAACCCAATACTGGTAGTGGCAGCAACACCAGCCTGACGGGCGGCACCAATACCAATAGCTCGGATGCTGGTATTCAAACCCAGGAAGAACTGGCATGGAAAACCTTCCTGGAAGCCAACCAGATCAAGTCTTATGCGATTGGCGTCGGCAGCGACATCAATAGCGTAAATGCCCTGAATCCGGTAGCGTACGATGGGCAGACCAACACCAATATGAATGGCATTCTGGTGACCAGTTTCACTCAGCTCGATGCCGTGCTGGCAGGCACCATCCAGAATCAGGCTGCTGGTGAACTGATCACCGGCACCATGACAGGCAACGGTGTAGGCGGCGACGGCGGTTTTGTCGGCAGTATTGTGGTGGAAGGTACCGAGTACCGCTTCAATGCGGCCACTGGCCTCATCGAAGTGGTAGGCACCAACCATAGCACCTACAACAGCACCACGCATGAAATCACCGTGACCACGCTGCATGGCGGCCAGTTTGTGGTGGATATGGACAGCGGTACTTATTCGTACAAGGCACCGGATGGTTTGTCTTCCGCCATTACCGAAAAAATGGACTATGTGCTGCAGGACAAGGATGGCGATACGGCAAATTCGACGGTCACTATCAATGTCGACAAGACCAATGTGCAGGTTGGTACCACTGCCAGCGAGACCATCACCGGTTCTGATCATCCTGACCTCATCATGGGACGTGACGGCAACGATATCCTGATTGGCGGCGGCGGTCATGATCGTCTGTATGGCGACAATGGCAATGACACGCTGATTGGTGGCGCTGGCAACGATATCCTGAGCGGTGGCGCTGGCGTGGATACCTTCAAGTGGAATCTGGCCGATGCGGGCACACCTGGTACGCCTGCCGTGGATACCATCACCGACTTCAACAAGGCATCGGTGGCATCCGGTGGTGACAAGCTGGATCTGCGCGATCTGTTGACCGGGGAAAATTCAGGTAATCTGCAAAATTACCTGCATTTTGAAAAATCCGGTTCGGATACCATCATCCACATCAGCTCCACTGGTGGTTTCTCCGGTGACAGCCATACCGTGGGTGCGGCCTTCAACAGCGGCGCCGAGAACCAGCGTATCGTGCTGGCCGGTGTGGACTTGACCACGGCAGGCCATACCGATGCTGCGATCATCAACAACCTGGTGACCAACAACAAGCTGGTTACCGACTAAACTTATCCGAAAGGGCGTTATGCCATACGTGTTACGCGATCAGGCTGGCAATATCAAAGCGGTAAGTCGCGAGGCTATGGACTCCCCAGGCTGGGAGTCTGTGGATGGCAAGTCGCCAGAGTATCAGCAGTATCTGGAAGACGCGCTCAAGGATCAGAATGCATTTCGCGAGAGTGATATTCAGCTCGCGCGCGTGCTGGAAGACCTGATCCTGCTGCTGATCGAGCGTGACGTGATTCACTTCACTGACTTTCCGGATGCGGCACAGAAACGGCTTATACAGCGTCAATCCTGGCGCACCCAGGGCAAAGGGCTGGACTTGCTGGTGGATGACGAGAAGCCGGTTATCTGATGCCCATGCACGGCTCTCTTGCCGCCAGGTAAGTAGAAAAAAACAAACCCCATCCAGTACGGATGGGGTTTTTTATTGTGCAGATGCCAGTGAGCGGGCCTTGAGCATATGGCGACTGAGCACAAGCCTGCTCGTCGCCCGGTAATGCTTACACGGCGGGCGCCTGGATAGCGGGGCCGGTCATGCCGTCGATGCCCAGCGCGGGCAGGGCGGCGATTTCCTCATTGGTTTGCACGCCCTCGGCAATCGCCATCATGCCCAGTGAATGCACGATCAGGCACAGGCCTTTCAGGAAGGCCTGATTGCCAGTGTTGCTGTCGATGTGGCGGATAACCGATGCATCAATCTTGATGTAGCTGAGGCCAAGGTCGTGCAGCTCACCCAGGCGTGCCACTTGCGCACCCACGTGCTCGACGCCGATATGGCAGCCCAGCGGCTTGAGCGTGAGACAGAAGTTGCGGAAGGCTTCCATGTGCCGGAAGACACCGTCTTCCGGCACTTCCAGCCACAGCCTGTCAGCCACTTCCGGGTTGGCCTGTAGCAAGGCATGCAGATGCTCCAGATAGGTGGGATTGCTCACGGCGCGTGAGGAGATATTCAGGCCAATGGCTGGCTTGCCATTCTTGAGGTCCTCAATGGCAATCTGCACCAGCAGATCATCCATTTCGGTAATCAGGTCGAGCTTGATCGCCCAGCCGATGAATTCCGCAGCAGGCAGCCAGGGGCCGTTGGGCTCCAGTTGCAGCCGCATCGGACCTTCATTGTGGATCAGGGTATTGGTCGGGCTGATGACCGGGAAGCTGGCCAGGCGCAGGCGCTTGGACATGATGGCGTTATCCAGGCGGGCACGCCATTCACTCTCGGTGCGGGTGGTGTTCAGCGGTGAGCTGGACTGCTGCGCCTGATCATCAATCTCCAGCTGCAATTGCGTCAGGTCATTGCGCTGGCGTATCACGGCAAGCAGGTCTTTCAGGCTATCCAGCTGGTCTGATCGGCCAATATGGCTGGCGATGGTGCGCGGGCTGAAATCGGGGAAGCTATCGGCAATGGCGGCAGCCGAGATGATGGTGTCCTTCACCTGCTGGCACAGCAGCTCGCGGTTATCCGGACTGCTGCTGAACACGGCAAAATCCGCTCCGCTCAGCCGACCGGCAAACAGGCCATTTTCGGGTTTGCACAGCTCGGTCAGGGCATGGCCGATGCGCTTGAGTATCTGGTCGGTGCCGGTGCCACCATACTTGGCATTGATCTCGGCTAGCTCGGCGATATGCGAAACCACCAGTACGCCTTCTTCAAAGTTGTCTTCATTGTCCAGATAGGCTGATACGCGGCTGGTGAAATACTTGCGGTTCATCAGCCCGGAGATGGGCTCGTAGTTGGCTTCAAAGCGCAGTTGTTCCAGCAGCTGCGATTGCTCGTTGAGCATTTTGCGGATGCGGTTGGACAAGCGGTTCATGGCTTGCGCCAGCGATTTGAATTCGGTCACCCGGGGCTCGGTCATGGTGATGAAACGCTGATCGCCAATCGCCTCTGCCATATTGGCCATTTCACTTAATGGACGGGTAATGATGCGCAGCAGCCAGGAGCCCAGCACGCCCGCCAGCAGGGCAATGGCCACGCTCCACAGCAGCATTTTCTTGGCGCCATTCCACAGTGCCTGGTAAGCAAAGGTGGCATCGCTTTCCAGCGACAGGGTGCCGTATTGCGACCAGCCATTTTGCACCTGGGCCACGCCGGGATGCACCTCAATGCTGAATGCGCGATTAAACCAGCTGGGGGTATTGGGTTGTATGTCGGCATTGTAGTGTTCGGAGATCAGCTTGCCTTCAGGGTCGACCAGCCGGATGCGCTGGTAATGCCCGTTATCAAACTGGGCGGATAACAGCAGGGCCACATTCACCGGGTCCTCCTTGTCGATCTGCGACAGCGAGAGTGCGAGCGATGTGGCATTGTCGATGTTCTTCATCTGCAACTGCTGTTCCAGCGTGTGCTTGCTGGACTCGATGCTTGCAATGACGCAGGCCGCAAATACCAGCAGCATCAGCAGACTGATGGCGATCCATAACTGTTTAATCAACGACATAATTGTTACCCCCTTAACCTGATCTTTTATTCAATACCATCGGCTTGCATTCTTGCGAGAACGTTGCGCCAGCGTGACAAGTGGCTCAACGAATCGCTACTTGGTGTGGTCGATGTGCCCGTCCACAACCCTTCGCTGTTAAAACTGAAAATCGGTACCAGATCCGGCCGACGCGAGGCCGGGCGGATGGAAATGATGAGGTTGTCCAGAATCAGCGGCTCTGCATTCGGCGTGGGGTAGTAGCTCAAAATCATGTGCGCTTGTGAAATGCGGCTGTTGGGGCCACCTATCTTGGCCCGGACATAGGTCAAGCGCAGCTTTTCATTGGGAATGCCCAGCTCGCGCAAAAACACGTATTTGGCAATGCTGTAATCCTCACAGTCGCCAGCCTCGCGGCCCAGGGACTCCAATGGCGTGGCCCAGTAATCGGATTGCCCCCAGATATTGATGTCATCATCAAAGCGACGGATTTTGTCATTGACGAAGAGATTGATCTTCTCCAGCTTTTCCTGATCCGGGGCGTCTCGCAGGGTATTGAGCAGGGCCTCCAGCTCAATGATGGTGTTTTTGGCCCGGTCGCCATAACGCTGCTCGGCCAGTGTGCGCAGTTTGCTGAAATCCGTAGCGGCCTGTATGCCTGGAATCCATACCCCCAGCAACAAGCACATGATCGTGCAGAGCACCCACAGGCATTGACGACTTGCGCGAGATGTTAGCGAATGAGCGATGATGACTCTAACCTACAAGGTTTGGCACGACAATTGCGTACGCTTCTTTATTGTAAATTCGGTGCGTGATTTAAATTTTAAATTCATGCACCCGGAAAAACCTCATATCTATAATAACTTATCGATGAAAGATAAGGTATTATTGAGGTCATAAAATATAACTAAATAACAAGCCGGGGTGAAGTGAATGAAAGCAATCTATAAAAGTATGATTGTTGCGGCTGCTATTGCCGCAGCAACTCCAGGGATGGCAGCACCAGCATCTACTCTGCAGGAAATCGTCGAAAGCGCCGTGACGAACAATCCGGAAGTGCAGAGCCGATACCACAACTACAAGGCCGCTGAGCAAGAGCAAAACGCTGCGCGCGGTGGGTTTCTTCCCAAGGTAGATTTGATCAGCAGTATCCGCACCCAGGAAAAAGTCTTTTCCAACACCAACAACACCAACATTCCTGACCGTCAGACCCAACTGGTACTGAAGCAGATGTTGTTTGATGGTTTTGCCACCAGCAATGAAGTGAGCCGCCTAGGCCATGCTGCCCGCGTGCGCTACTACGAGCTTCTGAGCGCCATGCAGAACACCGCGCTCGAGACCGTCAAGGCCTATAACGACGTATTGCGCTATCGCCAGCTCGTGTCGTATGCCGAAGATAACTACATCGTGCACAAACAGTTGTTCGACAAGATTGAAGAGCGTGTTGGCGCCGGTGTGGGTCGCCGCGTGGATCTGGAACAAGCCAACGGCCGTCTGGCACTGGCAGAAGCCAATCTGCTGACCGAAACCACCAACCTGCATGATGTGACAGCCCGCTTCCAGCGTCTGGTAGGCGATTTGCCTGCGGATACCCTGTCCGATGTGGATTACTTCAAGGCTGGGGTGGAGCAAAGCCCCTCCGATGCATTGAAACTGGCGTATAACCAGAACCCGGATTTGCTGGCTTCGATTGAAAACATCATCGCCACCGAAGACGAAGTCAAAACCAAGAAGGCGCGCTACAGCCCACGGCTGGACCTGCAAGGCAAAAAGAGCCTGGATGTCAGCTCCGACGGCCGCAACAGCACCGCCGCTGCCGACTATCTGGAATTGACGCTGACATTCAACCTGTTCAACGGCCTGATCGACAAGTCGCTGATCAGCCAATCCGTTGAAAAGCTGAACACTTCGCAAGACCTGCGCGACAAGGCCTGTGTGGATACCCGTCAGCAACTGGTGATCGCCTACAACGATATCAGCCAGCTCAAAGGCCAACTCGATTTCCGCGACCAGCATCAACTCTCGATTGAAAAAGCCCGCGAAGCTTATCGTCGCCAGTTCGATATCGGTCAACGCACACTGCTCGACTTGCTGGATACGGAAAACGAATACTTCCAGGCACGCCGCACCTACACCAACACCGAGCGCGATCTGTATAACGCCTACGCCCGCACTTATGCCAGCCAGGGCGAGCTGCTGAAAAAGCTGAACGTGACCCGTGCCGATGTGCCTGAGCTGACCCCTACCGATTACAACACTTATGCCACCTGTCAGGCTGTGGCGCCAGAAGTGGTGAAGATCGACAAGGTAGCCCTGCTTGCCAAAGCCCGTCCGCTTAACACTGAACCCCTGAAGCCAGCCGAAGTTAAATTCGGCGAAGCGGATCTGGTGAAGTCCACGGTGAATGACTGGGCATCTGCCTGGCAAGCCAAGGATTACAACCGCTACATCAGCTTCTACGCCGACAGCTTTGTTCCAGAAAAAGGCAACCGTGCCGCCTGGTTACAACAACGCAAGCAACGCTTTGCCGCGCCTGGGGCGATTGTGGTGGAACTGAAAGACCTCAAGGTCAGCATGGATGGTACCCAGGCCCAAGCCTCGGTTTCCTTCATGCAACACTATGCCTCTGGCAAATACAGTGACGATACGATGAAGTATCTGACACTGGAAAAAACCAATAACCGTTGGTTGATTACCAAAGAAACCAGCAAGTAATCCAGAAGCAAACCCATGAAAACCCGACAACATTGTCGGGTTTTCAGCATCTGGCGGCTCACTTTCACCCCATTTTTTGCTTTACATGCGCGTGAAGCCTGGCAACAACGGACTTGCCGCACCCTCAAAGCGGGCTATATTGAGTGGCAATTCTGCAAGCATGAATGGTAGAATAGCGCCCTTCGCCGTCGGACCCCTGGTCCGCATCCCTAGCGTCTCGCTTCTGCCCGGATGGTGAAATTGGTAGACACAAGAGACTTAAAATCTCTCGCCAGTAATGGTGTGCCGGTTCGACCCCGGCTCCGGGCACCATAAAAATCAATAGTTTAGTTTTCATTAGGCTGGTTTGGCTTCTTCGGCACTTAATTCAGCCCTGGTTCCCCAGAAATATTCATGGAATTTTGTATCCCTCCAGCTTGTGAGATGCATCCCGCAGGCCAGCCAGTATCGGGATCGATACACTCTCAGGAAAATCGGCGGGTAATAGTGCCTCAACCTTTTTGATTACTGCTGGTGTCGATGCAATAAGAGTGTCGATGATGGCCGCGCAATCGTCGTTCAAGCCACAGCGTCTTGCTGTCTCCATCATGTGTCTGGGCAGTATTTCTACCCATCGGTAATGACGATTGCTCCCGGAAAATGCCATGGCCATTTTCACCTTATTGGGCGACAGTTTGCCCGCTCCGTTTCCCAGCACAGGGTAGGCAGATAGAACATCGTATCTCGGCGTCAGTCTGTAGCTTCCCCCTGATTCAATAAACAGACTGAAATTCTTGGCATGACCGTCAATGGCACAAAGCATCCAAAACAGCATTTGCGACTTGTAGAAATCCCGCCTGTCCTGATCTGCCAGTCGCGACCCGAGCAGTATGCTCATGATCTTCTCTATTCCAGGGCCGCCATCGCTCTCATACTTTTTGCCCGGTGGCGTAGCTGTGGCCTGACAAAAATCCTCCTGCGGCAGACGCATGATCCAACTGCCGTCCGTTGACTTTCGCCTGTCGAAGCGTTCAACAACAAGAACTTTTCTGGCGCCGAATTGCATGATTTCGCTGTTGGAGGTCTGTATGCCATACGCCTTCAGAATCTGCTCGCATAGCCACTCGTTTTCGACAGACGTGCTCATGTCCAAACCTGGTTGTCCGGGCACACCGATCGGCAATTTGAAAATATGCGTGGTTGGCGTGGCACCTTGTGGCTTTAGCCACTCGCCGTTATGCCAGAGCAGGGCGGTTTTTTCCTGTGCTCCAGCGATGGAGATTCTAAAGTCATCCTCATCACGGCCTTGTTTGCCGATAGAAATGGCATTGCTTAGCAGCCGTTCGATCGCCTCCTCATTGAGAGGCACACCGCTTATCAACTTCACATCTTCTGGGTCCGTGTCGTCGGGCAGAAGCTGAATCGCCCCCACGCAGTCTCTCCCAATTTCTTCCAGCAAATCAAATGGTGAGGCCGACTTTGTTCCGTATCGGGTTTGAATTCTCAAGCGAATCTGTTCGCTATCGGGTAGCAGATTGTCAAAGAATGGACGTACATATTCGTCCTTGTAAGGTGCTGCTCGCAATGGCATCGACAATGAAACAGGCCGGGATTCGCGCATTTCCAGCCATGATGGGTCGTAGGCGAACTCATATGCATGGGTCGATGTGGATGTCCACCGTCCAACCCTCAGGCCATTCATCAATACCTGTAGTGTCTGGGTTCTGGAGCGTTTGCCCATTACCATTCATCTCCATCCGGAGTAGCCGTTGAAGATCCTTTGGCTTGCAGCACAATCTCAAGGTCAAGCGCTGACAGTAGCTTGAATAGGCTGGCTATGCTACTGGAGTCGGCGTCGTTTTCGATTAAAGAAATGGTTTTTGGCAGCATGCCAACCTTGGTAGCAGCCTCTTTCTGGGTTAGTCCGGCTTGCCTTCTATATCCCTGAAGTACGAGCGCAAGCTGTTGTGGTGTACGAACCGGATGACGTGCCATGATGTTCTCCAACAAGATAAGGATAATGTATACCCTTAAGGGTGTAATGTAAATATATTCCCTGTGGGGTATATCTTGCAAAAATCACCCATGGGGTATACGCGCAATAAATGCCCTAAGCGGGATAAATTGCACTGACTGGTCATTCATAATCCTTGGTCAATGGTATGTATCAATGGTGTGTACGATATCCACGCATTAGCGATGCACGTTGCGAGATGGCACCTTGTCGTGGAGTAAATTCTGGCATTTTTTTAAGATACTGGCTTGAACAAGGCCTGCACATGAACTTACCCAACACTTACCCCTATTGCTTGGTCTTTCCCCCTTGTGGCTGTTATGCCAGCAGTGATGGTTGTTCTTATAGATCCAGACGTCTATCCAATATGAAGATGGTATGTCGATACAGATGACTCCACCACGCGGCCTTATTTTCTGGTTTAGACGTGATCTGCGTCTGCATGATCAGGTTGCGCTGACCTGGGCCGCGCGTCAGGCGGCTGATATTGGCGGCTGGCTGCTGCCAGTGTTCGTGCATGATCCTGCCGAAAGTGGCCTGACACGCTGGGGCTTCGCCAGGATGGCGCCGCACCGGCGAGCCTGGCTGACGAGTGCGGTGGATGCGCTGGCCGGGCAATTGCGCGCGCTTGGCAGTGATCTGGTGCCATTACACGGGGATAGCGTGGATACACTGGTGCGGTTGGTTCGCGCACTCGGCAACCCGTTGCTGGTGTGCGAGGAGATTGCGGCGCCCGAGGAGCAGGCGGTGGTGGCTGCCTTATTGGCGGCGGGGGTGAAGGTGCAGACCATCTGGCAATCCAGTCTGGTGACGGTGGAGGATCTGCCGTTTGATCCTCAGGCGGTGACGGATACTTTTACGACATTTCGCCATGCGCTGGAGCGCGCGCATGTTCAGGCGGCGCGCCCGTTGCCGTCCATCAAGCAGTTGCCGCCGTTGCCATCGCATGCCTTGCTGAATGCGATACCGAGTGAAGTCGCGAGCGACGGCGCTGATCATGCGATGGCAAGCGAGCCATGGCCGCATGACGCCCGGTCTGCGTTCCCGCCAGGTTCTTCGGGATTCGATGGCGGTGAGCAGGCGGCCCTGCAACATCTGCAGCAGTATTGCCAACGGCGGTTGCCGCATAGCTACAAGTCCACCCGCAATGGGCTCATCGGGGTCGATTATTCCAGCAAATGGTCGCCGTGGCTGGCGACAGGTGCCTTGTCGGCACGGCAGGCCTGGGCGGCGATTCAGGCATTTGAAGCGGAGCATGGTGCCAACGAGAGCAGCTATTGGCTGTGGTTTGAATTGCTGTGGCGCGATCATTTCCGCTGGCTGCATTTCAAACACGGCAAACAGCTCTATCGCGCCCGTGGCCTGGGCGAAGCGCATGTGCCATCGCATGATCCAGACCATTTTGCCCGCTGGTGCCGTGGCGAAACCGGGCAGCCGTTTATTGATGCCGGCATGCGCGAGCTGGCGGCGACCGGGTATCTTTCCAATCGCATGCGGCAGAATGTCGCGAGTTATCTGATACATGACCTGGGTTGCGATTGGCGTGCCGGCGCGGCCTGGTTTGAATCGCAGCTGCTGGATTACGATGTCTACAGCAATCAGGGCAACTGGCTTTACCTGAGTGGACGCGGTACGGATCCGCGGCAGGGGCGGCGATTCAACCCGGACAAGCAGGCGCAGGATTACGATGCGGATGGCAGCTACCGCGCCTTATGGGCGAGGGCAACATGAGCTCTGTTGCATCTACCTTGCCGGGGCAGGCCAATTCAAAGGTGACCTTGCGCCTGATTCTGGGCGACCAGCTCAATCCCCAGCATTCCTGGTTTGCCCATGTCAGCCCCGATGTCGTGTACGTCATGATGGAGATTCGCCAGGAGACGGACTATGTGCTGCACCATGCGCAAAAGATGCTGGCGATATTCGCCGCCATGCGCCATTTTTCCCAGCAACTCAAACGCGCTGGGCATCGCGTGCGCTATATCGCCATTGATGACGCTTCCAACCGCCAACAGCTCACGGCCAATCTGGAGGCGCTGATCGCCCATTACCAGGCAAGTACGGTGCAGTATCAGGCGCCGGATGAATGGCGGCTGGACCACTTGCTCGCGGTGTGGGGCGCGTCCTGCCCGGTGCCCGTGACCATGGTGGATAGCGAGCATTTCTACACCACACGCCAAAGCGTCGCCGCGCAATTCAAAGGCCGCAAGCAATGGCTGATGGAGCATTTTTACCGCAGTCAGCGCCGCCAGCATGGGGTGTTGATGACAGCAGACGATCAGCCCGAGGGCGGCCAGTGGAATTTTGATCACGACAATCGCAAGTCACTGCCTGCCAGCCAGCCATTGCCGGCCGATATGCGTCCGCAACATGATCATCAGGTCCTGTGGCAAACCATCGTCGCCAGTGGCGCGGCGCATTTTGGCGATCCACAGGCCGAGGCTTTGCGCTGGCCGCTCTCCCGCGAGGAGGCCCTGGCGCAGCTCGAAGTGTTTATCAACCAGGGTTTGCCTTTGTTTGGGGATTATCAGGATGCCTTATCCACACGCGGCTGGCGCCTGTTTCACTCCCTGCTGTCGTTCGCGCTCAATGTGAAAATGCTCAACCCGCGTGAAGTGGTGGCCGCCGCAGAAGTCGCCTGGCGCCAGGGCAAGGTGCCGCTTCCCGCTGCCGAAGGCTTTATCCGGCAGATACTTGGCTGGCGGGAATATGTGCGGGGCGTGTATTGGGCGCAAATGCCCGGGTACACCGAGGCCAACGCCCTTGGGCATAGCAGGCAGCTGCCAGAATGGTTCTGGACCGGAAAGACCCGCATGGCATGTGTGGCAAGCGCCATAACGCAATCATTGCAGCATGCCTACGCCCACCATATCCAGCGGCTCATGGTCATCGGCAACTTTGCCTTGCTGGCAGGGCTTGATCCGCAAGCTCTGCATCGCTGGTACCTGGGCATCTATATCGATGCATTTGAATGGGTGGAAGCACCCAACACCCTGGGCATGAGCCAGTTTGCCGATGGCGGCCTGCTCGCCACCAAGCCCTATGTCTCCAGTGCCGCCTACATTGATCGCATGGGCGACCATTGCAAAGGGTGCCACTACAGCAAGTCGACCAAAACAGGCGAGCGTGCCTGCCCATTCAATGCGCTTTACTGGGATTTTTTTGCCAGGCACGAGCTCCGTTTGCGCGGCAACCATCGCCTGAGCATGGTGTATCGCAATTGGGACAAGATGTCCGCCGAGGCCCAGCAGGCCTTGCGCCAGCAGGCGGAACAAACGCTTGCACAAATCGAGTCCCTGTAAAGCATTCGCTGCCTGTTTCCTATACCATGCGGGCTTGAATTCACGGCTTGCCCACATACTCAAATGACGACCATCATGGGCAACGCAAAGGCGTAAGGATCATCAGTGAACGAAGAAAACCCGACATCGCATTGGCATCTCTATTTGCTGGAGTGCAAAGGCGGCAGCTATTACGCCGGCATCACCAACAATCTTGAAGCACGCTACAAAGCGCATGTCGAAGGCAAGGGCGCGCGCTATACCCGGGCAAACCCGCCTCTGAGAATACTGGCCAGCAAGCCGTACGCCGACCGGTCAGCGGCCTCCATCGCCGAGGCCAGGCTCAAAAAGCTGGCAAAGGCAGACAAGCTGGCTTTCTTTGCCGATTAGAAGTGCGCTTTATCAGCCATCGCCAGCCTGGCACCTAACACAATCTCCTACATGCTTTTCAGAACCCGCTGGCTCGCTAGACGTGCCCACCGCTTGCACAATGAAGTCGTTACCTTACGTAACGCTAACATTCATCCCAAATAAGGAGATTATGATGGCTACACAACAAGGAAGCACTCGTGGTGGTACCTCTCAGCAACACGCTCAGGCTGGTTCGCAAAGTCACAAGAATCAGCAGCAGGGCGGGGCGCAAAGCGGCGCCAACAAGCAACAGGAGCAGTCTGGCAGCCCTGACAAGAGCCAGCAAGGCAGCACCCGCGGCGGCTCGCATGAGCAGCATGTGAAAGCGGGCAGCCAGAGCCACAAGAAGAGCTAATGCCTGAAACCCAGGCCCCATAAGGCGATAGCCCTGTGGGTTTTGCCTGGATTTTGGCAAGCTGTTTCGATGGCTTTGTTGAAGACGCAAAAAAAGCACATGAAGATGTGCTTTTTTTGTGGGTGACACTTGCGGGTGGTGTGCCCGCAAGTAGGAAGCGAGGAGGGACTAACGACGGCGACGCGAGGCAACAAAGCCCATCATGCCCAGACCTGCCAGCATCATGGCATAGGTTTCGGCTTCAGGAACGGCGCTGACGGTGGTGATGGTGAGGTTGTCATACAGCTTGCCTGCACCCAGCACGATGCCGTAAACACCCGAGACAGCGCCGCCCGTAATAATGGCACCGGGGTTGGCAAACTGGTCGAAAGACAGGGTGGAGATGGTTTTGCCAGCCGCATCCAGGAACAGGATGGAGGAATTGAAGCCACCAAAGTTGCTGTTATCCAGTTGCACCGAGAACGATGACAGGTTCTGTGCGCTGCTGAAGCTGATCAGCACCTGGTCAAACATGGCGTCCAGCGCATTGGAGACCGATGGAGCTGCACCGTGGCCGTATTCCTCCGGGTTGCGTACGCGGATATCGCTATCCGAATAGGCTTCCCAGTGCGTATAGCCAGGGATGTTCTGGCCGTTAGGGTCCAGAATTTCAAAGCCATCGGCATCCAGATCGGCGGTGACAAAGCCGCTCAGGAATTGCACATTGCTGTACGGATTTACCGCAGCATTGTTGGCCGAGGTGCCGCTGGCAGCGTTGTCAAAATTGAAGTTGTAACCGGCGTAGGCGTTGGCGGCAAAGCTAGCCAAACCCAGCACGGCGGCGTTCATTATCAGTTTTACGGAATTCATGGTATCTCGCTTTCGTCATCAAACCGGGCGCCACGGCATGAGCCGCAGCGCCGGTGTTGTGGGCTTTCTTTACTTCACGCCGCCGATGGCAGCCTGACCAAACTTGAAGAACACATCGGTGTTATCCATCACGCCAGTGAACAGGGCAGCGCCACGACCGAAGGCGGACAATGGAATGTCAGTCGCGGTGTGCACGGCCTGGTCGCCGGATACCTGACCAGTCACGAGGTAACCGGTGCTGGCATTACGCACGCTTGGGTTGGCTGGGTAGGTGTTCAGCGGAGCCGTGCCAACGAATGGCTGCTGGCTATCCTGCG
This sequence comes from Methylovorus glucosotrophus, assembly GCF_009858335.1. NCBI lineage: Bacteria > Pseudomonadati > Pseudomonadota > Betaproteobacteria > Nitrosomonadales > Methylophilaceae > Methylovorus > Methylovorus glucosotrophus. Next base: position 1,930,578 of record NZ_VMSE01000001.1, on the reverse strand, counting down.
TAGGTTGCGCATTGGCAATCCAGGCTTCGTAACGGTCAGCATTGGCGCCGTAACCGATCAGCATCTTGTTGTCGATGTCGGTGGTGGCAGGGTAGCCATCAGCCGCGATGGTGTACTTGGGGAATTTCGCATCCTGATAAGTACCCACCACTTCGTTACGCATGCTGGCCACAGTGTTGGCCTTGCCTTGCAGTTCGGCATTGGTCACCTTGGAAGCACCCAGGATGGAAGCACCACCGGTTTCGTGGTCGGCCGTCACAATCACCAGCGTGTCCGGGTTGGCCGTGGCGAAATTCTTGGCAACTTGCACAGCACGGTCAAACTCGATGACTTCTTCAATCCAGCGATCGCTATCCATCAAGTGGGCCTGCTTGTCGATGGAAGCGCCTTCCACTGTCAATACGAAACCCTTGGGATTCTTGGCAAGTACCTTGATCGCCTTGTCGGTCATCTCTTCCAGCATGGGCTGGTCAGGGAAGCCGTAGTCATTCACCACACTGGAAACACCACGACGGCCATTGATCTTGTCAAACGCCACGTTCATGTTGGAGTAGGCAAACAGGCCCAGCAGCTTGTCTGGCACGCCTGCGCTTTGCAGGGCAGATTTGTCAGAAACATAGGTGTAACCGGCAGCGCTGAAGTCGCTGATCAGATCACGTTCCGGATCCTTGGCACCGACGGCAGCGCCCCAGCCGCTGACGATGTCGCTAGTCAGCACGTAATCATTGGCAGCACGGCGTTGCGAACCATTGGCTGGTTGCGGGCTAACGCTGTTGGATGCATTAGGCAGGAACCACTTGCGGCCGCCACCCATCAGCACGGTCAGGCCGGTCAGCTTGCGGTCATCCAGGTATTGGTCGGCAATGCCGGTGCCGTTGCCGCGGTTGGAGGTGTGCACGGCGTTAGCGGCAGGTGTGGCATCAAATACATCGGCAGTGGTGACGATACCCAGCGATTTGCCCTGCGTGCGGTGCAGGTATTCCGACAGGTATTCCATGCGTGGGTTGTCGAAAGCATCGGCAGTGTCATCTGGCCATACGCCTTCCTGACCGGAGGCCTGCTTGTTGCCGTTCACATAGTTGGCCATGCCAGGTGCGGAATCAGTGACGATGGTATCCAGTGAGGATGTCATCACCATACCGGTGTAGGGGAAGGTATCCATGGCGAGATGGCCCTTGGCCTTGCCCTGGGCATAACCCTTGGCCATGATGCGGGCGGCAGTGCGGTGCGCGGCACCCATGCCATCACCCAGCAGGATGATGATGTTCTTGGCTGGACGGCCCTGGTTGGTAATGCCAACCACTTCAAAGCTGCCAGTGGCGGTGACGGTCTGGCCATCGCTTTGCGTGGCTTTCACTGTCAGGGTGTGGACGCCGGGAACCGTGTTTGAGTAAGCGCGCTTGGAAACTACGGCGGTATTCGCAGGCAGGCCAGCATTCAGGCCAGTGGTAACGATGCCAGAGGTGCTGGCAGTCACAGGCACAGTCACGCCATCCACGGCAAACTGGAAGCCGGTGATGGTGGCGCCAGCATCTGGACGGATGGTCGCTTGCAAGTCAAAACGCTGACCTGGCAGGAAGCGGGCAATCATGGGGGCGCTTGGGTCATTCACGCCGGTGGCGAAACGTTCGCTCGGTGGTGTCAGGCGTGTAACGGTAGGGGCGGCAACACTGACGCTGGCAGCAACGCCCAGCGTCGCTGCCACAACAGCGCGTACACAGTTAAGTGCAAAACGAGGTGACTTCATTTGAAAAAGCTCCTAATTAATCAATACAAAGGGTTGGCTATCATCAAAAACAGAAAATGACAGGTACAGCGATTACAGGTGACGCAAAAACAGGTGCTACTTGAAATCGGAAGGCGACTGCAGGGCCGCCGTGGTATCGGGTCGCAGCAGATGGGCGCTTTGCACGGCATCCAGTTGCAGGCGCACATAGGAAATGCGGCCATTGGCCTCGTGCCATTCCCCCACGCTCAGCACGCCGCTGAGGTTGATGAGTCCGGGCACGTAACCATTGATCTGACGGGCATCATGCAAATGCACAAACACCGAGGTGGCGGGCATGTCGTCGGCAAAGCTTTCATCCTCATGGCCCATCAGCACTGGCAATGGCGAGAGAATGAAAACACCAGGCGTGGCCTCGTCCTGCTTGGCCATATAGCCCAGCAGGCGCACCTGTTTGCCATTCAGGCTTAACAGTTTGGCCGATGGCTCCAGACCGCGCGGGCCCACCGGCAGCTTGTAGATTTCGCTGAACTTGAGCTCGGTAACGCCTGCGGGCAGGGCGGGCAGTGGCCCATTGACCTGCAGGGCAGAACTCATGGGCGGTTGGGCGTGCTCGTGTCCGGCTTCGTGGGCAAAGGCTGGCTGTATCAGTTGCGGGAGGGCCAGTTGAGCAAATAAAAGACTGGTGATGATGGCGCGGGAGTAGTGCATTGTTATCTTCCTCTTTGTCGGGACTGCAGCAAGTGCGTGAGCTATCAGCAAGTGCGTGCACTATAGGCAGCAAAAATTTCAGATTGATGAACGTTAAAAGATGTTAATGCGGCGAAATGATGAAACCCGCGCCAGACATGCAAGTGCCGTTGTCACAAAAGTATGCCGTGTCTTGAAAATGCAACATTACTGTAAAAAACAGCGCCTATGATCTGGCCTGTGAATACATCCTCTCTTGCTCCTTATCTCCCGCGTGCGGCCCCCATTCAGAATTCTGGCAGGCAGCGCGCCCGTCATTCCGGCTTTACCTTGCTGGAGCTGCTGGTTGTCATGGTCATCATCGGTCTGCTCGCGGGCTATGTTGGCCCCAAGTATTTTGCACAGATCGGTAAATCTGAAATCAAGGCCACCCGTGCCCAGCTCGATTCCCTGGAAAAAGCGCTGGATCAATACCGGCTGGATACCGGACATTACCCTTCCACTGAACAAGGGCTGGCGGCACTGACTGCCAAGCCGGACAACGACGCGCGCTGGGATGGCCCTTATCTTAAAAAAACTGTGCCTGATGATCCCTGGGGCCATGCTTATCAATACAAATCGCCCGGTGAGCACGGCGAGTATGACCTCTACTCGCTGGGCAAGGACGGCCAGCCAGGCGGTACCAACGAGATGGCTGACATCGTCAGCTGGTAGACATGCTTTACAAACTCAGCGTACTGCGCGACAAACAATACCGCTCATTGCGTCTGGAGGCGGCCAATGAAAAGGCGGCAGCACTGGCCGCCAAGGCCCAGGGCTATACGGTTTTTTCTGTGGCGACCGCCGAGCGCAACACCACACTGTCCTGGCTGCGCGGCGAGCGTTTCCCCCTAATGTTGTTCAGTCAGGAGTTGCTGGCCCTGCTTGAAGCCGGGCTTAACCTGATGGAAGCCATGGAAGCGCTCTCCGAGAAAGAGCAGCGCCCGCAGGTGCGCGATACGCTGCGGGCGACGCTGCGTCTGTTGAATGAAGGCCAGCCCTTGTCGCAAGCCATGGAGGCAAGCCCGGAGGCATTTCCCCCCTTGTATGTGGCGGCCCTGCGTGCCAGCGAAAAAACCGGCGGCATGCCGGAAGCCTTGCAGCGCTATATCGCCTATCAATCGCAGGTGGAAGAAGTCAAAAAGAAAGTGATTTCGGCGTCGATTTACCCGGTCATGCTGATCGTTGTCGGCGGCCTGGTGGTGATGTTTTTGATGGGCTTTGTGGTGCCCCGGTTTGCGCATATCTATGAAGACATGAATGGCGACATGCCCTTCATGTCGCAACTTTTGCTGGCGCTGGGCGGCTTTATCGAGACGCATGGCATGCAGCTTTTGCTGGCAGGGGTGGGGCTGGTAGTGGCAGGCGGCTATTTGCTGAGTCTGCGCAGTGTAAGGGCAGCGATGATGCAATGGCTGTGGCGCCTGCCGACCATAGGCGAACGCATGCGTATTTACCAGTTATCGCGCTTTTATCGCTCGCTAGGCATGTTGCTGATTGCCGGTATTCCCATCCTGAGTGCGCTGGGCATGGTATCGGGCTTGCTGGCCCCGGCCTTGCGCGAGCGCATGCTGCTGGCCAGCGAGCAGATACGCCAGGGGCAGGCGATCTCGACCGCCATGGAAGCAAACGGACTGTCGACGCCGGTGGCTTTGCGCATGCTGCGCGTGGGCGAGCGCAGCGGCATGATGGGCGAAATGATGGGCCGCATTGCCGCTTTCTACGATGAAGAAACCGCACGCTGGGTCGACTGGTTCACCAAGCTGTTTGAGCCTTTGCTCATGCTGGTCATCGGCTTTGTCATCGGCTTTGTGGTGCTGATGTTGTATATGCCGATTTTTGATCTGGCAGGCAGCATCCAATGAGCCTGATCAGCGCACAAACCCTGGGAACAGCCCGGCAGTTGGCGGCACAGTCGAGCCGTCGCCTGATGGAAGTGCTGCAAGACCAGAGCGCCATGGCACCAGAGGCATTTGTCGCCGAGCTGTCACACGCATTGCATTACCCGGTGCTGGATAACCGCACCATGCACGCGCTCAGCACCGATTTTGAGGTCATGCCGTTTGCCGAGGCTTATCGCCGCGAATGCATTCCCCTGCGGGGCGAAGATGGTCAGCTGCTGATAGTAATTGCCGACCCGTTTGCCAGCGATATTCAGGCCTGGCTGCTCGACACCGTGCATGAGCCATTCACGCTCTATCTCGCGCATTATGCCGATATCAGCGCCTTTCTCTCGCGCCATGAAGAAACCCTTAACGCCATGGACCGGGTGCTGGCCGGCGACATGGCGCCCGATGCCCATTCTGTGCATGCAGAAGGAGTAGAGCATCTTTCCTTAAGCCGCATTTCCGAAGACAGCAGCCCGGTGATCCGCCTGGTGAATTCCACGTTGTATGACGCCATGAAGATAGGTGCCAGCGATATACACCTGGAAACCACGCTGACTGGCCTTGCCCTCAAATACCGCATTGATGGTGTGCTGGATGCCGTGGGCCAGATACAGGGCGTGGACATGGCCGAGCAGATCGTCTCGCGCATCAAGGTCATGGCCGAGCTCGATATTGCCGAGCGCCGCATCCCGCAGGATGGCCGTTTCAAGGTGCATATCCAGCAGCGCGAGGTGGACTTGCGCGTATCCATCATGCCCAGCGTGTATGGCGAAGATGCGGTGTTGCGGATATTGGATCGCAAGTCGCTCACCGAACAGTCGCGCGGACTCACGCTGGAAAATGTCGGCCTTGATGCCCTGACGCGCCAGCAGTTTCGCGCCCTGGCCCGCGAGCCCTACGGCATGGTGCTGGTCACCGGCCCCACTGGCAGCGGCAAGACCACCACGCTGTATGCGGCCATCTCCGAAGTGAATACCGGCCGCGACAAGATCATCACCATCGAAGACCCGGTGGAGTACAACCTGCCCGGTGTGCTGCAGATTCCAGTCAATGAAAAAAAAGGCCTGACCTTTGCCCGTGGCCTGCGCTCCATACTGCGGCACGACCCGGACAAGATCATGGTCGGCGAAATCCGCGATTCGGAAACAGCGCAGATTGCCGTGCAATCCGCCTTGACTGGCCATCTGGTGTTTACCACCGTGCACGCCAACAACGTGTTTGATGTCATCGGCCGCTTTATCAATATGGACGTTGATACCTACAGTTTTGTCTCCGCGCTCAATGGCATTCTGGCGCAACGGCTGGTGCGCCTCAATTGCACGCATTGCCTGGTGGATGACCAGCCGGATGCCGAGCTGCTGCAGGCCTCCATGATCAGCGAGACCGAGGCCGCCAGCATGCAGTTTCGCAAGGGTCAGGGCTGCGGCCATTGTCGTGGTAGCGGCTACAAGGGCCGCATGGCGGTGGCGGAGCTGTTGATTCTGGATGATGAAATCCGCGAGATGATCGTCTCGCGCCAGCCCATACGCCAGCTCAAGGACACCGCGCGCCGCAAGGGCCTGCGCCTATTGCGCCAGGCCGCCGTTGAAGCCGTGGCCGAGGGCAAAACCACATTGGAAGAAATCAATCGTGTTACCTTCATCACGGCCTAGTTACTGTCTCAGGCTGTTGCCAGACAGGGTAACGCTGTCGCAACCGCAGCGCGCCTGGCGCTTTGCCAGCTGGAAACGCAAATGGACGGATGCGGCGACGCCACTCACTGACTCTGACGTGCTTGTTGGCACTCATGCTGTGCAAGAGATGGCAATGGCAGATGAGCCAGGGCCGCATTCGGCTCAGCATTCGACGCATCAGCCCTGGCAGCGCGCGCTGCAGGCATGTTCACCGCTGCTGGCGGAGCTGGCTGCCGGCAGCCAGCTCACGGTGGTGGTCAGCAATCAATGGCTGCGCTACAAGCTGCTCCCCGCCATGCCGCCCATGCAGTCGCAGGCTGCCAGTCTGGCGGTGGCCCGGGCCTTGTTCATGGACACCTATGGCGAAGCCGCAGCCACTTGGCATATTGCGCTGGAGCCGCTGCCGCAGGGCGGGTACCAGTTTGCCTGCGCTCTGGATCGATCGCTGCTGGAGGCGATCACCGCCATGGCAGCGCAAGCTGGCTGTCGGCTGGTGTCGGTGCAGCCAGCCATGATGCACCTCTACAACCGGCTCTGCCGCCATCTGAGCCGCGACCTGTGCGGGCTGGTGCAGGTAGAGGCGGGCCGTATCCATCTGGCGCTGATGCGGGATGGTGGCTGGCTGGCGTTCAGTGCATGTGCCAGCCATGCGCAGGATTGGCCACAGCAGCAGCTGCTAGCGTTGCTTCAGCGCGAGATGGTGTTGCTGGGCGATGCGCCCCTGGTGCCAGGCAAGCTCTATGTAAATGTCGCGTTGGCGGCAGCCCATTCCGCTGCCTGGCCAGCCTTGCAAGCTAGCCTGGCCGAGATGGGCTGGCAGGCTGTGCCGGTGTTCAGCCATGAGCGGTCTATGAGCAAGCTGGCATCGCCTGCTGCGGCATGGGTAGGTGGCTAGCATGCGTGCATTGCGGGTGGATTTCATTGCCGATAACCAGCCAAAGGGCTGGGGACGCCTGCTGGCCGCGGCGGGCATACTACTGGCGCTGATTGGCTGGCAGGGGTATGCGGCGATTCAGCATCAGACAGAAGCCGTGCAGTCGGCGCTGGCAGAGGCCAGCAAACAGGCTGGGCTGGCGCCGTCACGTCAGCCGCGCCAGGCATCTTCGCCTGCCACCCAGCACGCCATACAGCAGGCACGCAGCCTGGCGGATTTTCTGCAGATTCCATGGGGCGACCTGTTTGCCGGGCTCGAGGCAGCCAGCAGCCCGGACTTTGCGCTACTGGGCATAGAGCCGGATGCGCGCAAACGCCAACTCAAGCTCTCCGCCGAAGCGGACAGTCGCGATGCGGTGTTCGATTACATGCAGCGCCTGGAAGCCACGCCGCAATTCAGCCATGTCATTCTGCTCAAGCATGAAAAGCAGCAGGAGCAGGCCGAGCAGCCCTGGCGCGTGGTGCTGATCGCGACCTGGCATGACATGCCCGTTTCAATACCGCTTGAAACCTTGCAGGTGGCGCCATGACGCAGTTGCTGCGCACGATAGACACCTTGCGGTTCTGGCTGGGAACAGCCGGGCAGGTGGGGCTGCTGCTGATGATATTACTCATGCTGTTTGGCCTGTTGGTAATGCTGCCCGCACAGCAAAAGCTGCAAACCCTGCGCGAGCAGCTGGAGTGGATGCAGGCGCAACCCAAAGCCCAGGCCAGGCCAGCGCCCGTATTGGCCGAAAGCCAGCAACTGCAACAGTTCTATGCGCAGTTCCCACCGCAGGACAGCCTGTCTGAACTGCTGCGTGCGCTGCATAAGCTCGCGCAGGAAAGTGGCATGAACCTGGTGATGGGCGATTACAAGTTATCGCATCAGCGCGATAACACGGCCTTGCAGCGCTACGAGATCACTCTGCCGGTCAAGGCGCGCTATGGGGCGCTGCGCGCCTTCATTGCCCAGGCGGCGCTGCGCTTTCCCACGCTGGGGCTCAGCGACATCAGCATCAAGCGCGATGGCATTCAGGACGACGAAGCCGAGGTGAAACTGAGCTATGTGTGGCTGTTGCGAGGCGAGGGCACATGAAGCGGCTGCAACCGAGACAATGGGCCCTGGCTGGCGCTCTCGCCTTGACCCTGCTCGCCATCTATCTGGTGGATGCGGAAGACGAGGAAGAAGAGATGACGGTGCAGCACACCGCGGCATCCCGACCCCGGCTAACGCCAGCCCCGCCATCGCGACTGGCGTCAAATCTCATCGAAAGCCAGACCTCGGGCCTGCCCGACCTGGCGCTCAGCCGAGCCCGTCAGGCACACGCCATGCAGCAGGCGGGCCAGGATTTATGGCAGGCGCATGCCTGGCATATCGCACCAGCGGCGAGCCATGAGAACACAGCCACGCTGGCCGAGGTCGTGAAGCCCGTGGCGCCTGCCTTGCCCTATCAGTACATGGGGCAGATGGACGATGCGCCCGGCGGCAATCTGGTGTTTCTGACCGCCGGTAACCGCGTACTCAGCGTCAGCCCCGGTCAGACCATAGAGCAAGTGTGGCGGCTGGATAGTGTGGACCAGCGCTCCTTGTACCTGACCTATCTGCCCCTGAACAGCACCGTGGTGCTTAGCAAGACAGCCAATCCGGTGGTGGCACTTGCTCCATCGCCTGACGATCAACCGACTGACCGCTAGCCACGCGATCCCATCTATGAAACCCACGATGAAACCTGTTCGCCTTTCAACACTCTGTAGCCTGTTAATGCTGACCATGCTCAATGCCTGCGCCTTTGCGCCTTGGCCCAAGTCCGAGGTCAAGGGCGATACCCCCGAAACGCGGGTACACAGCGCAGAGGAAAACCTGCAGGCCAAGCCCGAGGCCGCCGTGCCACGCAAAGATATATTGATTACGCAGGAGCAGGCGGTGCAGGAATTGCTGACCGAGGCGGAAAAGCAGCGCAACGCCGGCCATTTTGTTGAAGCCAACGCCCTGTATGACCGCGTGATTGCGCTTGCCCCCAACAATGTGCGGGCGATTGCCGGCAAGGCCAGCATCACCCGCGAATATGCCCACAGCAAACGGCTGGATCAGGCACGCGCCATGCTGGACAACCAGAATAGCGAGGGCGCCTGGTCGATATTGCGCAATATCCTGATGGAAAACCCGGATAACAAGGAAGCGCAGCAGTTGCAGGCCAGCATACGCGCTAGCCGCGATGTGGCGCAGACGGAGCCGCCACGCCTCAAGCCGCCATTCCAGAAACCGGTGAGCCTGGAGTTTCGCGATGCCAATATCAAGATGGTATTCGAGGCGCTGTCGCGCGCCACTGGCATCAACTTCATTCTGGACAAGGATATTCGCGCCGATGCCAAGGCCACGGTGTATATCCGCAAGGCCTCGATTGAAGATGCCATTGAGATGGTGCTGGCGACCAATGGCCTGCAGAAGAAAGCTCTCACCGAAACCAGCGCGCTTATTTTCCCCAATACGCCGCAGAAGGTAAAAGACTACAAGGAGCTGATGATACGCAGCTTTTACCTGACCAATGCCTCGGCAAAACAGGTGGCCTCCACCCTGAAAACCGTGCTCAAGACCAAGGATGTGGTGGTGGACGAGCGGCTTAATATGATCGTCATGCGCGATACGCCGGAGGTGATTCATATCGCCGAAAAACTGGTGGCGGCGAATGACCTGGCTGATCCTGAAGTCATGCTGGAAATCGAGGTGCTGGAAATCAGCCGCAGCCGCCTGCAGGAGCTGGGCATTGCCTACCCCAACCAGATTTCGGTGAATAGCCGCATCCCCGTGACCACCTCCACGGCGGGGTCGGGTATTGCGGTCACGTCTACCGTGGCAACGGATTCGCCACTGACGCTGGAAGGCTTGCTCAATCTTAATTCCAGCCGCTTTGATGTCTCGCCCAACCCGGCGGTCAATTTCCGCAAAACCACAGGTGACGTCAATCTTATTTCCAACCCGCGCATACGCGTGCGCAATAACGAGAAGGCCAAGATACTGGTGGGCGACAAGGTGCCGATTATCACCACCACCTCCACCGCCAATGTCGGCATTTCAGAAAACGTGACCTATATCGATGTCGGCCTCAAGCTGGATGTGGAGCCGCGCATCACGCTGGATGATTTCGTCAATATCAAGATCGGCCTGGAGGTGAGCTCGCTGGGCGACCGCACCACCACGCGCAATGGCGCCACGGTGTATACCATAGGCACGCGCAATGCCAGCACGCTGTTGCGGCTGAAGGATGGCGAGATGCAGATACTGGCCGGGCTGATACAGGATGAAGAGCGCAAAAACGCCAGCAAGCTGCCTGCGCTGGGCGATATTCCCATCCTCGGGCGGCTGTTTTCCAATCAGGAAGACCGCAAGAACAAGACCGAAATCGTGCTGGCGATTACGCCACGCATTCTGGGCAATATCCGGCGGCCTGACGCGGAAATTTCCGAATACTGGTCAGGTACCGAGAATGGCATTTCGGACAAGCCGCAGCTGGCAGCGCCCGCTGGCGGTGGCAGCCCGGCTGCCAGTGGACCGGCGGAGGAGTCTACTTCTGAAGCCGTGGCAGCAGATACCACTGGTGTCTCTTCTGAAGATGCTGCCATTGCCCAGCCTGCTCCTGCAGCAGCCAATGCCAGCCAGACGGCGCCCACGGCGCCCGTCAACGCTGTCCCAGCGCCTGCAGCACAACCGGCAGTGGAAGGTGTGGACCTGTCGCGATGAAGTCCCGCGCCGGATTCACGCTGATCGAGATGGTGGTCACGGTGGTGATCGTGTCTATCCTCGCTGCGGCGGCGATGCCGGTGCTGCAGCTCACACTCAAGCGCAACAAGGAGGCCGAGTTGCGCACCTGCTTGCGCCAGATTCGCGAGGCGCTGGATGCCTACAAACTGGCCTATGACGAAGGCAAGATCAAGCGCGGGCTGGACCAGTCCGGCTATCCGCCCAGTCTGGATGTGCTGGAGCGCGGCGTGCAGGACCAGACGCGGCCAGACAGGAAAATCATCCGCTTCATCCGCAAGATTCCACGCGATCCTCTCAATCATGATCTGACGCTGGCCCCGGCTGATACCTGGGGCCAGCGTAGCTACCAGAGCGAGGCCGATGCGCCCAGCGAAGGTGTGGATGTTTACGATGTGTATTCCAAAAGCCCGGAGCAGGCGATTAATGGGAGCTGGTACCGTGACTGGTAGCAACGGCCCTAGCCGCAAGCGCTTGAAGGGCTTTACCCTGATCGAACTCATGGTCGTAATGACCATCGTCGCCTTGCTGATTGCGGTGGCGGTACCACGCTATTTTCATAGTGTGGACAAGGCCCGTGAATCCACACTAAGGCATGATCTCAATGTGATGCGCGAAGCCATCGACAAGTTTTACGGGGACCATGAGCGCTATCCGGCATCGCTGGAGGAACTGGTGAGTCTGCATTATCTGCGCGCCGTGCCACCAGACCCCATCACCGGTTCACGCGAGACCTGGGTGCTGATCGCGCCGGAAGTGAATGTGAATGGTGTGGAGGCGGGCAGTGCGGGGGCGGTGTATGACATCCGTAGCGGGGCGCCGGGCAATGGACGCGATGGAACGGCCTATGCCGAATGGTAGGGCAGCTACGGCCAGCGAATATCGCCGCGGCGAACAGCGCGGATTCAGCTATATCGGGCTGTTGCTGATGATCGCCATTGCCGGTGTTGGACTTGCTGCGGTGGGCATGCGCTGGCATCACCAGCTGCGTGCCGAAAAGGAAAAGCAGCTCTTGTTTGTGGGGCATCAGTACCGGGCGGCGATTGCCAGTTATCAGGCGGCGAATCCCTCGGGTGTCAATATGTATCCGGCCAGCCTGGATGACCTGTTGCTGGATAAACGCTACCCCAACATCAAGCGGCACCTTCGCAAACGATACGATGACCCGATCACCGGCAGCGCCGAGTGGGGCCTGATCAGGCAGCGCGGACGCATAATCGGCATTTACAGTCTTTCGACGGAAAAGCCCATCAAACAGGCGGGCTTTGCCTCGGATGACCGCGGGTTTAAAGGCGCGAGCCGCTATAGCCAGTGGGTATTCGGGCAGCAACTGCTGGAGCCGGAGGAGGCCGCCACGCCAGGTGCGGGCGCCACGCAACCCTAAAGCTAGGGCATGCCGGAAATGCGCTGCTGCAACTGGCGATAATGCTGCAGCACGTGGGGCACGTAGCGCTGGGTTTCCGCATAGGGTGGCACCTGGTAGCCATGCCGTATTACGGCCTGCGGCCCGGCATTGTAGGCGGCGAGCATAAGCGACATATCGCCATGAAACTGTTGTTTGAGCGACTGCAGATATTGGGCAGCGGCCAGCAGATTCTGCCTGGCATCCAGTGGATCCCGCACACCATAGCGTCTGGCGGTGGCGGGCATCAACTGCATCAAGCCGGCGGCGCCACGGGGCGACAGCGCCTGCCGATTGCCCCCGGATTCCACATGCATGATGGCGTGCAATAAGGCGGGCTCGATCGCGGTGAGTCTGGCCGCCTGCTGCACGCTGGCGGCATAGGGCAAGCTGGTCTTTGAAAGCGGGGAAGGGCGGCTGGCATGCGATGCTGGATGCTGCGATGCATCTTCGCTGACCAGCACTTTATAACCGGTCGCGTTTTCGGGTGGCTGTAAATTGCTGAGCACGATCTCGTCGGCGTCATTTTTCAGCATGTAGATATCGGCATCAGCCCGCCATGGCGCCATCAGCAAAAGCAAAAAGAGGAGGGTGAGTGAATGCCGCATGGCGCAAGCATATCCAACGGATATGAACAGGGCATGACAGCACAGCGAGGGATTACAATGAATATGGCTGCCCGCCACTGGACCATTCTTGTCACCGCTCATTGTTGAGCTGGCGCTTGGCCCCTATGATGAATCAGCTTTCTCACAAAAGCGGCGGCCGGCAGACTGTTTGTTGCTGGCCGCAATCTCGTTTGCTCCCCCAAATCTTCCCGTTTCGTGTGCCCGGCTTGTAAGCCCGGAGTGCAACTGGCAATATGGCACACTTTGGTTTTAAGGTAGTGGTGGGGTTATGAATAATCTGAATTACCGATGGTTGGCAGCTGGTTCTGTGGTCATGATGCTGAGCGCCTGCAGCAGCGTGAAAGTCTGGCCGTTTGGCGGGGATGAGGTCGCGTCTGTGCCAGGGGCACCGGCTAACTCAACCGCCTATGTCTGCGAAAAAAACAGGAAGTTCTATGTACGCATGCTGGATAACGGCGCCACTGCCTGGGTGATCCTGCCTGAGCGCGAGTTCGCCCTGGCTAAATCCGGCACTTCTTTCAGCAACGGGGTATCGACGCTGACGATCCTGGGGCAAGAGGCTACCTTGGTGGTTACACCGGAAAATACCTACAGTGGCTGCAGCGTCCCTGCGCCGGTCAAAAAATAAAACGGCAGCGCAAGGCATAAAAAAAGAGCCATCATCGATGGCTCTTTTGCATTTCAAGCCTGCCAGTTAAGGCTTGCAGGAAAACTCCATGATGCGTTTCTGCTCGATCAGGCTTTCTTCTTTGCTGCCAATTTCAAAACCATTCGGGCAATAGGCCTTGGCTTTTTCATTGCATTTGTCCCAGGAGGCAAAGCCGTTACAGTTCACGCTGATCCATTCGCGGTTAGGCTTGGAATTGGGTGTGGTACATGCCGAGAGCGATGCCAGGATGGCGATCAATAGCAGTTTTTTCATGAGGGGTGGTTCCTTTAGCTGATGTGGGCAAATCTGTTACCGCGCGCTGAGCTGGCGCAAATCATCGATAATTTCCTGCGAGTGGCGCGAAGTATCCACGCTTTGGTAGACCTTGGCAATCTGGCCCTGAGGATTGATCAGGAAGGTATAGCGCTTGGCGATTTTGATGATGCCAAGATTGGTTAAGGCGCCATAACTGGCAGCCACTTTGCCATTGGTATCTGACAGCAATGGAAACGGCAGATTGTACTTTTTGGCAAATTTAGCGTGCGACTCGGTGTCATCCACGCTAATGCCTACAATCTTCGCGCCCAGTTTTTCCAGCTGCACCATGTCATCGCGGAAGCTGCAAGCCTCCTTGGTGCAGCCCGGCGTATCGTCCTTGGGGTAGAAGTACAGCACCAGCCAGCTTCCTTGGTAATCATTCAAGCCATGCACGTCACCCTTGATGCCAGTGAGCGAAAAATGCGGTGCCGCCTGCCCCACCTGCGGCAAAGGGCTCGCCATGGCAAATGAGCGGTAAAGCAGAAAGCCGAGAAACACAAAAGCAGACGCAAGAAGGATTTTCATTGGTAAAGCCCGCAGAACAAAGATATTCATCATAACAAGCCTGACCGCGATTTTGTATTTGCAAATTTACTGCAACGTTTTTTATGCGAAAATAACGGCCTTGCCCTCGTAGCTCAGTGGATAGAGCATTCGCCTCCTAAGCGAAGGGTCACAGGTTCAACTCCTGTCGAGGGCACCATTTTATTTTCTGCATCACCTCTCTAAAGCCCGCGCCAGTAGGGCTTTCAGCCTTTTATCATGCCGTTTCAGGCAATTTAAAGCTTTGCGATTCTTTGCGGTTCTTTGTGATATATTGCGAAACGTTTCCACTAGTTTCCACTATCCATTTCCACTAATCGCATGGCATCCATCAAACCAACCGCATCAGGAAAATGGCGCGCCGAAGTCTCGGTAAAATATCAGCGCAAGGTGAAGACGTTCCGCACCAAGGGTGAGGCGCAGTCATGGGCCAATATGACAGAGCTGGAGCTGGAAAAGAGCGAAGCTGGGGTAAAAAATATCACCTTTGGCAGCCTGCTGGAAAAATACCGGGATGAGGTCAGCGTGCGTAAGTCAGGTGAACGCAAGGAACGCATCAGGATCAACGCTTTTATTCGTGATGAGCCGGAGATATGCAAAACCAAGCTTGAAGCGCTGACAAAGATGCAATTTACCAAGTTTCGGGACAAGCGCATGAAAGTAGTCTCGGGGTCCACGATCATCCGCGAAATGAATATGCTCTCCAATGTATTCACCGTAGCGATCAATGAATGGGGATGGATCAAGGTCAACCCCATGAGCAGCATTAAGCGCCCCCAGCATGCCCCGCCGAGAGATACCCTAATAACGCAGAATCAGATTGATGCCGTCGTGCATGCGTCCGGCTATGCTGATGATGAGGTGCCTAATACCGTCATTGCGCGCACTGGAGCGGCTTTTCTGTTTGCGATAGAGACAGCCATGCGGGAAAAGGAAATATGCGGCTTGCGGCTTTCCGATGTATCTGGCCGTGTGGCAAAGGTAAAGGCATCAAAGACCAGGGCAGGCGTGCGCGACGTGCCTTTATCGACACGGGCCTTGCAGATCATTGAGAACGTGAAGCGAGTAGATATTGAGGGCGAATCAATCTTTAATCTGAAAGAGTCGCAGATAGTCAGTCACTTTAGAAAGATCAAAGCGCTGGCCGGAATAGACAATATTGTGTTTCACGATACCAGGCACTTGGCTATCACGCGACTGGCGAAGGTGTTTAATGTGCTGGAGCTGGCAAGAATAGTGGGGCACAAGGATTTAAAGATGCTTATGATTTACTACAATGAGACAGCGGAAAACCTAGCCGACAAGCTAGATTAAGCCGCTGCCTTGAGTCCTTGCTTGTAGCGCTCGATGTCGGCCTTCTCGTATTTTGCGTGTCCAAGCCCGTGCAGAGTCTTTCGGCGAATCGGTTTTGGAAATGACTCGTCCGTTTTAATCTCGCGCATGAAATAGAAGTAGCTGTAGCCAAGATAGGCGGCCACTTCGCGGCAGCTCATGGTTTCCATCACTTCCCCTCCTTGCCGATAGCGGCGGCAGCACGGACAATTGCGCGGCGGGTGGCGGCGGATGGGTCATCGCCGTGCATTTCAAAGACCTGTAATTCACCTTTGCATACCCATGTTGACCCGTTAGCCGGTTCCGGGCTGACTGGAATATTCAACTTCACAGCCAGTCGCAGCGCGTCACCATCGTCCTCAAGCGGGTTCCAGTTGCGCCACGCGCCAATCTTGCCACCGCCTACTTTCAGTTTTGGCAGGTGTCCGTCAAACACAACAGGCAGCCCAGCAGCCTTTGCCGCCCACTCCAGCATTTCCCTGTCATCCATGCTATTCACCTGTAATCTTTACTATTAAGGCGATTATGAATAGTCCAATCACAACGCCTAATAAAAATGCTAACAATTGATCCATGGCTATACGCTCCCTTTCTGTGCGGCTGCTTCCACTTCAGCAGCAAGTTGGTAGTTAGCGTCTATCAAGGAATTTCTGGAATGGATTACATCAGTCATTCCAGCCATATAATCTTTAAGAGCGCTCACTGTAATTTGTGGATCATTGCACCCATCACTAGGTAAGCCGAGCAATCTATCAACCTCTGCCAGCGCATGCATAGCTTCTGTAAACATAAGCCGGTAATTGACCTCAGTCGGCTCCACTGGCACCACCACATACCCATCCGGCACAGCCCTAGCCTGTATCAGCTCGGCGAATTTGGTGAGCTGTTCATTGTTGAAAATAATCAGCGTAATTTCCGCTGGGCCGCCAGTCGTCCCATTGGTATACGTATAGTTCGCGCTGCCTGCCGACTTGGCTATCTCTATAATGTCGTTGGTCATGGGGTAGGCTCCTTGTAATCTAGCGGTTTCTCGTCACCGCAGCACTTGCACCGTAGGCGGGCGTACTCTTTGGGGATCGTGTGCGTCTTTTCATATTGATGAGGCCCATCATTCAAGCAATCTGCTTTAAAAGCTTCATAGCTAAAATGTATCTGCGTGTTAAAAGTGAATGTTTTGGCACATTGCCAGCATTCTTGTTGGTGCATCTCTCCCTCTGCATAGCCTCGGCCATCATCGTGATTTATTTCATTCCACTCGGAGCAATATGGGCACTCAACGTCTTGGCTCATCATGCCCCCTTGCGCAGCGCGAGAATGGCGGCTACTACAGCCGCTTTAACAGGCACACAATCATCTATCTTGTAGATTGCTTCATGAATCGCATCATGCGCAGTATCTGCCGCCGCCTCTATCGCCGCGTTCCATTGGTCTGGCTGTGCGGGCTGGGGCGATGTGAATAGCGGCTTGCCTGCCATTTCTTCAATCTCATCGGCCAGTTGATGCAGATGCTCGCTATTGAAACTGTCGTTGCCGCCTGCGGGCCTTTCATGCTCTGCTAAATAGCGGAGGGCTTGTGGAACCGTTTCATCGCAACCATTGGGCCACACCACAGCCTCCCCCTGCCTGTCTTCCAGTGCCGACTGATAGCCTTGCCAGAGGGCATTTTGGATCGCTACCCATGAATCATTTCTAGATGACGGGAAAGTCTTTGTGTAACAGTTGAGTTTTTCGCTCCATACGACCCCATCCGGCACCTTATGCTTTGCCTCAAATCTAAGGCGTTGTTCAGTGATCATTTGTTGTTCCTCACGTAATCCTCGACGGCTTTTTTAGCGCTTGGCATGTCTATATAGGTGCCAATATCCCCAACACCGTATATGAACGCTGCGACGTAATCCATCGCGGCAAAGTACTCAATACGCCCTAGTATTTTCCCTTGTTCATTTACATAAACTTCCCGCCTAAACCCACCTTTTTCTACCCATCTCAACACTCATTCCCCCGTATTGCGTCGACAATCGCCTCAGCCAAAGCGCCAGCACCCATGGAGTGATTGCCGTCTACCATGCGAATTACTTGCGCTATATAGTCAACGTCTAACTTCGCCTCCAGCTCGGCAATGCGGGCTAGCAGGGGAGCGCGGGCGGCTTTCCATGTTGTCCAGTCGGTATGCGCCGCCATAAACTTGTAGCCTGATTCTGAGCGCTCTAGTTTCCTTGGCGCCCCGTACCACGCTTCAAACAGCTCCTGCTCAATGCTTTGTTCACTCATATCCTTGTCCTTGGTGGTCATGGTTGCTGCTCCCGCTCGCGTATCATTGCATCGGCAATTTGGTATGCTGACTTGGCAAGTTCGTCAGAGGACATTTCTGTATAAGCACTCCGTCCACGAGGATCTCCGGCGGGCAGTAATCCCTGCAAAGCCTTTGCGGCGAAGTAATCGCGAACCGTAACGCCGCTGGAAACATGCCCCATCCCATTTTCTGCAATGACTGGAAACGCTGGTCCGCCTGTATTAATCTCACTCATTTCCTATATCCTTTTCTCATGGACTACTGCTAGGTTATTGCTCGGCTTTGGCGATGGCTGCACACTTGTGGCATATTGGCGCAGTCTGTTCTATTGGCCCCTTACGGCTTTGCGAAGTCCATTTCATCGTTTCGCCGCTAAGCTCCTGCGGAGTCCGCCAAAGACCGCACTTCCCACATTGCGTTTGTTTTATTCCCGCCTTACGTTGCACATCTGCCCATGCATGCCATTCAAGATAGCCTTCCGGTGGTAAATCTCCAGGCTTGTAGTCGCGATGTTCGAGAATGTGTACATAACAATGATGCCGACCTTTGCGCTTCATTGATTAGTTCTCTTGCTCGGCTTTGGCGATGGCGGCACGGGCCTGATCAAACGTAGGCTTATTCCATTCGTCTTCGTCCATGCCCATATGTGTCAGCATGGCTTTCAGCGCTTCCAGCAATTCATCGCGCTGCTCAGTGATCTTGGCAACATGCGCTGTAAGGTTTTCTTTTGCTTGCTTGTAATCTAATGCCATCATCATTCCTCTCAGTTAAAGTGGTGGCCGGTGGTGAATCTCCGGCTTGAGGCACCTCTGTGCCGCGAACTGTTTATCTAAGCCTCATCTGCGACTTGACGCGGATCACCATTCCGCTTCACCACAGGAACCAACCCTTCCATTGAAGCTGACTACTTCTCCAATGTTGCTAGTCAGGCAAAGGGCTGGCTCCTGTGGTGGCTCGTACGTGAGCCAGTCGTGCTACCTGTCGACGCTAATGGTTGCATCCGGATTGCTTTTGCATGCCTCTAAATAATCTTTCACAAAATCTACAAATCCAGCATATGTTCCCCAACCATTGGAGGCATTAAATTGCTCAAACCCATCAGGATCACTTTTTAGTAAATCAAGAGCATCTTCCAATGGCTTTATTAGCTCACTTGCTTTAGTGATTCCAATTTCCTCAGGTCTCCACAAATGCTTGTATATACCAGCCTCAGAAGCCATCTTTGTTAGGTTGTGCGTTATGTTTCTGCTGTATACACTTGTTTCTCTAACTGCTGTTAATGTCACATCCAGGCTCATTTAAGTATCCTCAAGTAAGTCCGATTCCCCATATTCAAGTTATATGGCCCGAAGGCATCGGCAGGGGTTAAGGGAGGGTGGCGGTTAAACCAGGTGTCCTTTCCGCGCCCGCACGAACTTGCGCTGGCGGCGATCTGAGCCCTTGCTTCTATGTCGTTTTGCCATGGCTATTCTCCTGAGTATCTTTTCCAAGCCATCTGTCACAAGGCTTGAAAAAGACCCGCCAACCAAAGGGGGTAAGACTGGCGGGATGAGAGAGTGCTAGTTTTTGTATTGCTCGTAATCTTCAATTCCACTTTCGCTCATGGCTATGCAGCCTTGGCCATGGGTCCGAATGCAGCATTGAGCCATACCTCTGCCAGATCCTGATTTGCTGAATATGCCTTGGCAACCACAGCAACTAGCTCTGCTTTTGTTGGGCGTGCACCGGAAAAATATTGAGGGTTTACGCTGACAGTTTTAGGGGAGACCTGGGCCACTGGCTCGGGCTCAATCTTGGCATTGACCTCAACACTGGTTTCTTGCTCGGCCGGCTTCATTGCCTCAGCAGCAAGCTTGGCGGCCTCTTGCTGGCGGATATCTTCCAGGCGCTTTTCTTCGTCCTGCTTGTGCTGGTCAAGACGGGTTTTCACGACCAGCTTAAAATCGTCCTCGGGCTTGGTAATGATCGTGGACAGATCAGCGAAGATGATTTCATGCCCGGCAGCGGCACCACGGTACCAGGCCAGCTTGGTGCGGATGTCGCGTGCGGCAGCGTCAGCAGAGGCCTTGCCGTTCGCCAGTGCTGTATCAATGGCGTCCTGCATGCTTGCATAGTTCCGCTTGCCCTTGATGAAGCCAGCGAAGTCAGGTAACTGCTGAGATACCCGAATGCCATCCGTTTCTTTCTCAAGGGTGGCGACGTAATCAATAAACGCTTGGCGAGCCTTCAGGATCATGGCTTCCTTCTTGGCCTTGTCCTCGCGCTTCACATCCTTTTCCAACTTGAGCGCGGTTACACGCAGATCCTCGGCCCATGCATCCATCAGGCGTTTTGCTTCACCGATGCTGGCGGTCTGGGACAGCATGGATTCCTGGGCGGCCTCAAGCTTCTTGATCTGATCGCGGAACATCGCGGCATACTGTTTGGCATTCGCGAAGTCTTGATCCGTAACCAGCTCGATAGCGCGCACCGTTTTAAGACGGTCGGCCAGCGCCAGGCCAAACTCCTTCATGTTGCTGGTCGTGATTTCACCCTTGGCCTGCACGAAGAGGGCTGGCAACTCAATGACAACCTCGGCCTTTACTTGCTCTGGCGCCGCGGTTGGCACGAACTCGGCTAGGTCTTTCTTGAACTGGTGCCAGGTATCAATTACCTTGCGGGCCTTTTCTTCGCTGGACTCGTACCACATCCATACGCAGTTGGCTTCTGTGCCATCGGAGCACATGAACAGGCAGCGCTTGGCGCCGGATACCAGCAGTTCCTGATCCATCTGGATGGTGTAGTGCTCTTCCAGCTCGCCGGCGCGAACCTGGGCGGCCAGCTTTTCAGACCACAGCTTGTGCTCGAAAATGGTTTCATCATCGAATGTGATGCCATCCAGGCTGGCGAGCAGCGTCAGGCCTTCGACTTCAAGTGTGATCGTGGTTGGTGACAGTTCATCCTCAATGATGGATTCGGCCATGGGGCGCGCGGCGGCCTCGGTGGCATGGCCACGGTCAAACAAAGCTTGGGTGCTGGCGCTGACATCTGGCGTGATGCCCGTCTTGCGCTGGGCCAGCAGGTCGTTGCGCTTCTGGTACTTGCCCTTGCCTGCAGCGGTCGCGGCTTCTGATGCCGTGCCGTCACTGGCGGCGCGCGCTGCCAGCCATTCTGGAGTGCCTTGCTGTACGTTCAATACGGTGCGTTTCATTATTGCTTCCCTTCTTCTTGGTTCATTTCGGTCACAAAGTCATCATCAACTTCGGTGGCTTCGCCTTCGACGGTGGTGGTTTTAGGGGCCCATGACTGGACCTCGGCTTTTTGCGCATCAGTCAGCAATGCGCCTTTGTTTTCCACCCATGAAATAAAGTCTGCGACAGACTTCTTGCCGCTTGTAACGCTCTGGCGGTACTTGTCAGCAATGCTCTTGAATGTCTGTTCATCCAGTACCGGAACCTCTGGCTTGCTGGCGTGCGTTTCATTGACGACATCTGCAGTGATGTCTTTTTCCATGATTCGCTGGGCTTCGTCTTCGTCATAAATACCGCCGAAACCGAAGGCGACGCGGCCGCCTTGGATGAAAGTTTTATGGCGATGCATACGCTTTGGGTGGGTATCCCATGGGGTCGTGAAGTTGACGCTGCGCACTACCTCGTCAAAGTATTCGCGCACCACGATTGGCTTATTACGATCCTTGCGGGTAATCACGGCCTCAATCCATACGTGGCAGGTTTTGCCTTTGTGCTGGACCGTTTCATCTGAGTAGCGGAACTCAATGCCATCCATCATGGGATGCTCATTGACAATTCGTGACCAGCCATCCACCCCGACAACAGGCACAATGCCGTTGCTTTTGTCTGGGTAAGCGTAGATTTCCTTGGTGAATGGGTTGAGGCCGTACTGGTCAGCAACGATCATCAGGGCAAAAAGCTGCTCATCAGAGGCTGGCGGCTGCCCGTCGCGCTGTTTAAAGGCCGTAGCCTTCAGAATGTTCATCACCTCGGCCTGGTCTACCGAAAAGCGGTCAGCAAACTTCTTCAGCAAGGTAGTGTTTTTTGTGGGCATCACAGCCACATTTGTTGCTGCCATGTTATTTCTCCTGAGATAGTGGGTTATGCAGACCGGCAAGGAACACCATCTGCTCGTTGGTTAATTCGGTAGCCTCTGTGGTCTCTGTGTCTTTGCTCACCTTGATTTCCGGGGTTGGGTTTTCCCAGCGGCGGTCATTCAGGTCCACCAATGAGAGCACGGTAAGAAGTCCAGAGAAGCCAATGATGATCAGCAAGCACTCGTACCACTTGCGCAAGGTTGAGTCGGTGGGCTTCATGATTTTTCATCCTGATCAAACTCAGCATCCACTGGCGGATTAAAATCGTCTTCTGGATAAAACCAGTCGTCTTTAACAATGTGACCTATTCCATAAATGCAGCCAGAATCAGCATCAATACGGATTGCTTTGCCTGGCAATTTTGAAAACTCTTCAACGCCAGCAACCTCCATGCAACGGTAAATGAAATGACCAGCAGTACTCAAAAGTTGAAAATTCTTAAATGAAGCTGGCAGGTAAAGAGCGTAGCCGCCGAATCCTTGGCTTGCTCCACCAAGGTCTAATGTCACCCAGCAGTCAAGAACTCCGCGATCACTGGTAGATAATGTGGCGCTCGTGATAACAGCATTTTTGATGTCACCCCTCATGCGGCCTCCTGCTTACTGAAAACCTTGTCATAGATGCGCTGGCCGGTTTCAGCCTGGCGCTGGGTGCCGAATGCGATATTCCGCATGCGCATGCTGTTGAGAAATGCGAGCTCGTCAGCGGTGATGCCATAAGCGGCGGCGTTATCGCCAATGCGCTCAAGTATCTGGCGCACCTGCGTGCGCAGACCGGGGCGGACGGTAGTGGCGCTCATGCTGAACCTCGCAATGCCAGCACGCGGTTGAGTTCTTTGTGAGGGCGGATGATGCTGCCGCGACGGTAAACTTTGGTAGTCAGCACCGCCAGCTCTCCTTCAAAGCGTACTGATGTATAAAATAATCTGGCACGATTAGGAGAAAATGGGGCTGTACGCGTTACCCGCCACTGCCCGCGCCTACCCGTCAGCGGGTTTACGTGATCTGGCTCGAACTTGCACCAAACGCGGAAAAGTTGAGTGCTCATGCTGCTGCACCTCCAGTTGGATGAACAGGCACGCATACTTGGCGATAGCCTTTAATCAAGTGATCGTGAATGACCAGCTGGTTATGGCCGGGCTTGCGCTGCAATACGGCATGCTTGTTGATAGCCTCCTGCAGGAGATCGCTGGCGCGCTCGTTGATATTCGCAATGCGAGGGAATTGGCTGCCCATGGTTATGTCTCCACCAGTTCGCGGGCCATGATGTCGGCCAGCTCTTTATTGCGCGTCTCATGGACGTTGATTGACCAACATTGAGTGGTGACGCCGAGACGGGAGTTGTAGAACGTGTGATCCAACATCCAGCCAGCTTTTGCAATAGCGCGGGACTGTGCAGGGTTGTCGCCAGTCACCGTGCAATAGGCGAAGTCATAGCCAAGATCAATCAGGCGCTCCAACTGCTTGTTGTGCAGGATGTAAGCGTTACCCTGGCCGCGCAATTCCTCACGAACGTAAAAGCTCGTGCAAATCGCCACCTGCGTATTGCTGGGCATCGAGTGGATTTCAAACCCGCCGATTTCTGTGTTGAATCTCATGCAACCTCCACTTGTTTAGTGTCGACTTAATATGTTAAGCATGATAAACAATAAAGTTTAATCAAGTCAACATTTATTTTTAGTTAACTAAACAAAATGGATTGTGCATTTAACAGACGTGGTTTAGAAAGGCGAAAAAAATCCCGCGAGTGCGGGACGTGGCAATAAAAAACCGCCCGGAGGCGGTTGTGCATTAAATAATTATTTACTGGTCATCTTTCCCAGATTTTGATTTCCCCCAATGGTATCCACCAAAGGCCCCAGCCGAAAAACCAAGTATCATCTTAATTGAGTCAATAATAATGTCTTTGGATTCGTGAGTGATGGCAAAAGCCGCAAATGCTAATACCATGAAGGTTACTGTTCCAATAAACCAGTAGCGATGAATAAGATGGGCATTGTACTTCCCGGCATTGTCAGCTCGGTATTGAGACTGGGCCTGTATGCTTGCTAAAGCTATCCTCTCATTTGACGATATTTCATGCTCTCTTACGTCAAGTTCCCGGTTCTTTATGCCAACTTCCTGCTGCTGCTGCTCAATTATTACAGAAAGAGATGATGCAATCGTATCAAGCTGGTTGTTTTGAGCCAATGGCTGATCTTGATTATCGGTCACGCTTCCATCTCGTATACAGGAGAAGACAGCTCAACTTCAAACTTGCCGAAGCCTTCAGAGCCAAGTTTGGGAGCAACGAATTTAACGCGTTTAATCTGATTGCGGCTATTAGCGCTGAATGTTATGTACTCAGCCGGCGAAAGGGTTTTCGATGTACGTGCAGTAAAATCAAGCACTTTTGTAGCAATCTTTCTCATATGTTCCATAAAACCTCCTAAAAGCCTTGCATGAAATGATTCGGCTTTATATTGACGACACCGTCAGCAAGAAGTTTACTTAAGTAAACAATTAAAAACAACAGCACGAGGAAAATACTTACGAAACATAGTAGTTAGCAAATTAATATTAGCGTAAACACTACAACTACGAGCATTCCTCTCAGTCTTAACTTAATCCAATATAGATCGCTTAGATACCGCTGGTGGATAGTAAAAGGCTTTACGGAAGCCGACCTTCGGTAACCCTGGCGCCAATGACTGTCTTATTGTCATTCGCCATATCACATTCATAAATGACCGTCATGAACGCACCAAAGCCATTCTGAAACTGAGCCTTATCACCTATATAGGTGATCTCGCCTTTATTCTTGTCTTTCCACATGAATCTACTGAATTTTGGCTCCAAAATCCCATCTGTCCACTTCATGCTGTACTTCGCCAAGCGCTCTACTGGATCTTGGCAATAAACACTAGCGCTTAATATCCCTTTATTCCCGAGGCAACTCAGATCGTCACTCGCGCATTCTTGCTTGGCTTCCGAAGTGCTTGTAGCTGTCTCTTTGTCACCGTCACTAAATAGGAAAATAACAAATCCAACCAAAAGAAATACCGTAAGGCACCCTAATAAAGTGGCTTCTTTTTTTACTGGAGCGCCACAGTTCGGACATACCTTGGCTTTACTGCTAATTTGGCTTTTGCATTCTTTGCACTTAATAAGAGCCATAGTTATACCCAGTCAAGGTTAAGGGCAGCGGTAGGCGTTGCCATTGGCCGAGGTTGACCCATACTGAGCAACCTGAGGTTTCCAGACAATCGTATTGGCGCCGAGCTCTGCAGCTTGAGCAAAAGCTTGTTTTCTTGCGTTCGACAAAGCAACCTCGGCAAATAAGCCGTAAAGGGAAGATATTCCATTAACCTCACCCTTGAACTCGCAGGCAGATACTGATTTCTCGTCTTTGACTCGCATGCCTTCTGGCACTTTATTTAAGTCGGCAGAGGCGCAGCCGGTGAGAAGGGCGATTAGCAAAAAGATTCTTACCATGGCTGTTACTCCTGGATCAATCGTTTAAACATTGGACTGCGGGCAATCCCTGCGACATAGTGCATCACATCAATTTGCGACTGGTCTATGGTGATTTTGGGGTGCGACTCATTGACCGATCCCAGATGGACCTGTCCATCGCGAATAAATAGCAGCTCTTTCACCATAACGCGACCTTCCAGACATTTAACTAGTACATCATCGCCAGGCGTGGGTTGGTGGCCTGGTTCCACCACAACAAATTCACCATGGCGTATGCGCGGCTTCATACTGTCGCCGACGCATCTTACCGCATAGGCATTTGGGTCTTTGGTTGGCCACTCAATAAAGCCATCCCCAAATCCAACCGCATATTCAAGCTCCACAAAATACCCCTCATCCCCAAGCTGGGCTTGCCCTACTACTGGAGCTACCCTAAATTTTTCTAGTGTTGGCCCTTCGTGGGCGTTGTCATTTATAGCGCCAGGCCTTCCAGTGCGCAACCACTCAGGATCAACCCCAAAGAAATCAGCAACTAATCCATTAAGGTCTGCGCTTATTTCTTTTGTTGGGCCATTGAACCATAGCGACACGGTGGCGCGGCTTGGCATCGACACATTTGAAAGCTTGTGCGCGCCAATGTAATCGAAAAGGTACGTCCTCTTAAAGGGGCGACCGTTTTTCTTCTGCCACTCAACCACGGCAAATTCGATTCTACTCTGCAAATTATTCATGTTTAGCATGTTAATCATAAAATTGTTTTGTATGCTTGACTTCTATTAGTTTAGAGGACTAAAATTGGTTTAGTTATTTAAACGGATTCATCCTATGTTAAAGAAACAAGCAGTTGAGCTTTTCGGGACAAGGGCTGAGTTAGCACGTGGTCTCGGTTACCACCGGTCACGGATCAGTCAATGGCCAGAAGAGCTGACCCAGCAACAGACCGATCATGTCGTTGGTGCTGCTGTTCGACTTGGTAAACCTATCAAGCCGATACTCAAGCTCATCAACAACCCTCAAGACCGCAAGGCCGCTTAACCGACAGGTGCAAGGTACCGCACCTGTATTTTTTTAACCTAATTTCAACTGTCACCAACTGTCACCGAGACGCACATGAACCCTACAAAACAGATGTTTCCCGTACTGGTAGCGCAGGCTCCAAAGCTTGAAATGGCGCCTGATTTACTGGTCAAGCAATGCAAGTCGGGTCCTATGGCACTCACGAAGACATGCCTTCATTCCAACTACACACAAGACACGCTTGCCGAAAAAATCGGCAAGGCTCGTGAAGTATTGAGCCGGGCACAGAACGGCCGGGCGGCTTTGGGTATTGATGAATTGATCAAGGTTATGGAGGAATCCGGGTCCGTCTACTTGCTTCAGTACATGTGCATGCGGGTTGGTGGAAGGTTTGTTTTTGTCGATGACGAAGACAGAGAAATTTATGAGCTTGAACAAGAGCTATTGCTCAGAAAAGCAAGGAGGGCAGCATGACATATTTGCTTCTTGGATTATTTCTGTTCGCTGCGGCAATAGCGCTTCTTCTCTGGTACTGCGCATGGACATCTCAAATGGTTGCTGACGGTTTATCAGATGAAGCCCACATGGATACGGAAGGGCGCGCCGATGAGTAATGTGATCATGATCAAGAACGAACGCCTGGACACGCACAAGCTCCGCGTCTGCATTCTGGATGTTCTCCAAACCACGGTAAACGGCTATATCAGCCTGCACCGTCAACTTGTCGCCGCATATCCAGCCGAATGCATGCACATCAATATCGAGGGCATGAGAGGCCACGTACACGCGCTTAAACGCGCCGGACTGGTGACCGTTGAGCGCAATGGCTACAACACCTTCATTGCAGCTGTTCATGGGCTTAAATACGCCCCCTCTGTTGATGAAACTGTGCCTGATGATTCCCGCTATGGCGTGGATGGTATCTACCGCATCAAAGACCGCCCAGCACGTCTCGAATCACGCCCTTTGGCGCGCAAAGAGTTACGCCTTTATTCCGGTATTTCTACGCTGTCGGTGAACGTATAGCCATGCGCGATTATTCAAAAGTCAGCCCTCAGTTCTGGATTGGCGCCACAGGTAAAAAGCTGCGCAGCAAAGGGGTCGAGTGCCAACTGGTGGCCCTTTATCTCATGACCTGCACGCACGCGAACATGCTGGGGATGTACTACCTGCCAAAAATCTATATTGCCCATGAATGCGGACTATCCATAGAAGGGGCTTCCAAGGGCCTTCAAGGTGCCATTGAAGCTGGATTTTGCTCCTACGATGATGCTTCTGAGGTGGTCTGGGTGCATGAAATGGCTACCTACCAGATAGGTGAGCAGTTAACCGAGAAGGATTTGAGGGTTAAGGGGGTGCAGAACGAATACAACGCACAGCCTGAAAGCCCTTATTTGAAGCCTTTCTTCGAGAAATACCAATCCAAATTTCTCATGTCTGAATGCCGCGATGTTGAAGCCCCTTCCAAGGCCCTTGTAAGCCAAGAACAGGAGCAAGAACAAGAACAGGAGCATTTAGCAGGAGCAGGAACAAGAACAGGAGCAGTGGTTCCCGCCGCCGAAAAATCGGCAGCGGCACCTCAAAAGTCGGAAACGGAATTGCAAGCTGCCTGCAAACAAACTTGGGCTGCATACCAGGCCGCCTACTTCAAGCGCTACGGTACAGAGGCAGTCCGAAATGCCAAGGTCAATTCCGTGATCAAGCAATTCGTGCAGCGCCTTGGGTTTGAAGAGGCCCCGCATGTTGCCGCCTTCTTCCTGACCAACAACAACAGCTACTACGTCAGCCGGGCTCATGTTGTGGATTGCCTACTTTCAGACGCCGAAAAGCTTCGCATGGAGTGGGCTACAGGCAACCCCATCACGCAGACCAAAGCGCGTCAGCTAGACAAATCCCAAAGCAATGCAAATGCCGTTGGCGATGCAATGAAAATTCTTGGAGAGGCAGCATGAACGAAAACCAAACGAAGCTGGTTCAGATGCTGGCTGCCACTGCCGAGCTCATGGGGTACGAGCTGTCTGGCGTGGCGCTGGCATACATGGCCAAGGACTTTCAGCAATACGACATTGGCCTGATGGAGAACGCATTGCGAAACGTCCGTCTGAATCAGCCAAGATTTAACCAGGCCGGCATCCAGCGGGAAATTGACAATCTGAGTCCCGATGGCCGTCCAGGTGCTGACGAGGCATGGGCAATGTACCCCCATGACGAAAATGCCAGCGCAGTGCTTAATTCTGAGATTGCCGACGCCATGGGAATTGCACATCCGCTGATTGAAGAGGGTGACATGATCGCCGCGCGCATGGCATTCAAGGACGCCTACAACCGTATTGTTAGCCAGAACAAACTGAAGGGAATTGCTCCGCAATGGTTCCCCAGCCTAGGCCACGAACCAGAAGGCCGCAAGCAGGCGCTTGATGATGCCGTGGCACGTGGACGTATCAGTCCCAGCCATGCAGCCGCATTGTTACCACCACCCATTGCCGGCGCCATCGTGAATGCCCTGCCGTCCATGAAGATGTTGAGCGGCAAGGCTGATCTCACCGATGAGCAGAAACAGGCCGCACGCTCGAAGCTGGCAGATGTCCGCGCCAAGGTGGGTGTGTGAGTGCCATGCCCATGCTGCCAAAAGAAATACACCTTCAACATGAACTGCCGGGCGTGCTTGGTGCGCTGGTTGCGCATGCTCCCGGACTGGTACAAGCGCCGGTGGTTGCAGGTCTATCGCACCCAGCACGGAAAGCCTGCCATGGATCAGCTTATTGCGGAGATTCAATCTGATGCCTGAAATCCAATTATTCCGTAAGCCAGGCCAGAAGATCACCCCGGAGCAGGCTGAGGCCGTGCGCGCTGTGATTTTCGGGATCATCGACGGCGTAGGCGAGCTGGGGAAAAAAAGGTGGCGCCGCTTTTGGAACGGGTTTTTAGCCATGGAGCCAGGCGAAATGGCGACCATCACTACCCATAAAGCGCGCAGTGGGAAGTTTCATCGCCGCCACATGGCAATCGAGCAGGCCGTATTCGACGGGCAGCAGCGAATTGAGCAATTCGAGATGTTCCGCGACTGGCTGAAAATCGGCAGCGGGTTCGTTACCTGGATGGCCGGCGCCAAAGGTGGCGTTATCCCCGTGCCGAAGTCAATCAGCTACTCAGAGCTGGAAGAGGGCGCAATGCGTGAGTTTCATGAAAGCGCTATGGCCTTCCTTCGCGGCGAGCATGCAATGAAATACCTATGGCCACACCTGAACGAGCAGGGCCGGGCCGAAATGATGGATTCGATTCTGCAGGAGTTTGGGGAATGATGGAAAGCACGCAAATAGGAAAGTCTACTTTGTACCTAGGCGATTGCATGGAGTACATGGCTACGCTACCTGACAAGGCGTTTGATCTGGCGATTGTTGATCCGCCTTATGGGATAGATATTAACAGTAGTGGACGCCTTGGACATTATGGCGGGAAGGGGAAGGATTGGGATTCATATTTGCCATCGATTGAATATTTCAATGAGTTAAAGAGGATTTCATTGCAACAAATTATTTGGGGTGGAAATTATTTCGACCTTCCACCAACGAGATGTTTTTTGATTTGGGATAAACAGCAACCAGAAAGCGTTAGCTTTGCAAGTTGTGAATTTGCTTGGACATCATTTGAGGCATCGGCGAAAACATATTATCAACGTCCACAAAATGCAGATGCTGAACGTATTCACCCAACCCAAAAGCCAGTAAAGCTCTATGAATGGCTGCTGACCAACTATGCGAAGCCGGGCCAGCGAATCCTAGACACTCACCTTGGTAGCGGTTCAAGCGCGATTGCCGCGCATTACATGGGCTATGAGTTTGTAGGCTGCGAGCTTGATCCTGACTACTACCAAGCTGCATGCAATCGCATACGCAAGCAGACGGCGCAAGTATCCATGTTTGGCGATGCTTACGATCAGGTAGAGCGCGACGAGTTTAAGCAGGAGTCACTGCTATGAAAAAACGCGGCAAAAAGCGCAACGTCAATTACGGCCTCAAGCCCAAGGCTCCCATTCTGGTCATGCGCGGCATAGAGGAAACCAAACTTGAATCGCGTGAGTGGCGCCATGTGAATGTCTTCGCCCATGGCACGCCAACCGACGATGATTTCATGGCCTTGCAGGACATGCTCAACCTGCTACTGATCGCCGGGCAATCCAGCGATGAGCGCCGCTATGCACTTCTCCATGCTGAGAAGGAATTCAAGCCCGCCATTGTGAGCATTCAGAAGCGCTGGGAGCGCACCGGCAAGTGGGGCGTTTCCGCCGAAGAGCTGGACAAGCTCCGCCAGATGGTCGTCTACAACCGTGAATTTTGGATCAGGCAGCCAACTGAGCTGCTGGCGGTATGCGCCGCTGAGGCAAAGGCTTTTTATCAGGATCAGAACAAGCAGAGGGCAGCAGCATGATCTACGGATCCGTTTGTTCAGGAATTGAGGCGGCCACAGCTGCCTGGCACGGTCTCGGCTGGAAGCCTGCATTTTTCTCAGAGATTGAGGCTTTCCCCCGCGCCGTGCTGGCGCACCACTATCCGGACGTGCCATTGCACGGGGATTTTACAACTATCCAGAAAGGCCAATATGCAGCTATCGATCTTCTCGTCGGAGGAACCCCATGCCAATCCTTCTCAGTCGCGGGACTCAGAGCTGGACTGGATGACCCGCGTGGCAACCTCATGCTTGAGTTCGGTGCGCTTGCTCGCAGACTTGGGCCCGCCTGGCTGGTTTGGGAGAACGTCCCCGGCGTCTTGTCCAGCAACAAAGGACGGGATTTTGGCACCTTCCTCGGGATGCTGGGCGAACTCGGGTATGGGTTCGCCTACCGAGTTCTTGACGCTCAATACTTCGGAGTGGCCCAGCGCCGCCGCCGTGTGTTCGTTGTCGGATATCTTGGAGACTGGAGACCTGCCGCAGCGGTACTTTTTGAGCGCCACAGCCTGCAGGGGCATCCTGCGCCGAGCCGACAAGCGGGGCAAGACGTTGCCGGAGCAATTACAGCGGGCGCTTTCAGCGGTGGCGCTGGAGGAAGACCTGAGGGAGCAGCGGCAGGCCATTTTGTCGCAGGAACTATCGGAGCAAGAACAGGAAGAAGCGCAGGCGCGCAAGATGCTGCTTGCGGTCACATGATTGCAACTCTATGCGTTGCAACCGGTCAGGCCGGTGCCGAAATCGGTGATGACATGGCGCCGACGCTGAACTGCAACCATGAAGCACCATATATTGCGCAAGTCGCTCCAAATAAGACCAGCAATGGTGATGCACATAGCGGCTACAAAGATGAGCATGGCCTTGTCACAGTCCTCCCAATTAATGACATGGCCACACGTCATGCAGGCACGGACGGAAGCGGCAACCAGTCAGGAAAAGGTCATGGCATGGGCATTGGCGGTGCAAATGATCCTATGTTTACCCTGACAAAGGGCGACAAGCACGCAGTTATGTCGGCCATGCAAGTCCGCCGCCTCACCCCTCGCGAGTGCGAACGCCTGCAGGGCTTCCAAGACGATTACACCCTTATCCCATTTAGGAACAAACCAGCAGCTGACGGCCCGCGCTACAAAGCCTTGGGCAACTCCATGGCCGTACCCTGCATGCACTGGATTGGTAGCCGGATTCAGGCCGTATCGGAATTGATGGAACTGGAGGCTGCAGCATGATTCTCCGCAATCGCAAGCTCCTGAACCTCGCCCACCGCATCAACGAGTGCCAGTTCCGCCTGCCTGATTGCACCGGCTATGCCGTTGACGGCTGTGAGCCAGCCCATAGCAACCAGGGCGCGCACGGCAAAGGGAAGGGGATCAAGGCCGCTGATGATCAGCACGTGGCCAGCTGTCACCACTGCCACATGGTCTATGACGGCCAGGCTGGCATGGTCCTGCCACGCGCCGAGGCCGTGCGCCTGTTTGATGAGGGCCGGGCACGGACTTTCGCGCTGTATGAGAAAAACGGCTGGCTGGATGAGGTTGGGTACCAATCAGAAAAGGTGGTGGCATGAGCAGCAACAAGGTTTGGGTTATTGAAGTTGATGGCGTCGTTAAAGAGCCTCACTTGCCTATGCACCGTTACGCGGCTGTTTATTGGGCAAACATCTACGGAGACTCGGTGAATAAAAAACGGGCAGTCGTTAAGCACCACCTGACTGGCGAAGTCATCCATGTTGCTGAGCATCAGGCCGAAGAGCCAGCAAAGGTGGAATGGTGAGCGCCCGATTCAAATACAACAACATCCGCGTCGAGATTGATGGGATCAAGTTCGACAGCAAGAAAGAGGCGAAACGCTACGGTGAACTGAAGTTACTGGAGCGTGCGGGCCTGATCAAAGACTTGCAGCTTCAGGTTGCCTTTGAGCTGGTACCGCCGCAAAAGGGCGGCATGCGCAAGGAGCTCGCCGTCAAGTACATCGCCGATTTCGTCTACACCGAGAATGGCCAGCAGGTTATTGAGGACACCAAAGGGGTGAAGACCAAAGATTACATCATCAAGCGCAAGCTCATGAAGTTGATGGGGCGCGAGGTACGTGAGATTTGAGCTCATCCACCAAGGAACAAATGATGAACAGAAACCAGAAGCAAGCCAGGAAAAGAAACCACATGCTTTACCGGCGAGAAAATCTATTAGCGCGGGCGGCAAGATACTTAATTCGGCCCGAAAGCAGCGTGCATTGGTATTTGATCCGGGAGTATGTCAATCAAACAGGTAAGGGCCGTTTAGGCGTGTGAATAAAGGGGATGAAATATGGCCGAGGCTAAAAAGGTAGATGAACAGATCGTGATAGACCAGCTGCTTTCCACATGGCAGCCAGTCGCAGCGATTGCAACCCGCGCAGGCATCCCGGCCAAGACAGCTTTAAAGATACTTCAGCGCATGGCCGAGCAGGGCACGGTAAAAATGAACAGGGTTCGTATTGATGGGCATAACCCCGTACACGTCTTCAAATCCATCCAATACACCAAGGTGTTCGGCATGACGGTGCCGGTTGATACATCGTCACAGGAGATTTAAGCGAATGGCCGAGAAAAAACTCACACCAAAGCAAGCAATGTTTGTCCAGGAGTACCTCATCGATCTGAATGCAACACAGGCTGCTATCAGGGCTGGGTATAGCGAGAAGACGGCGAATGAGCAGGGTGCCAGATTGTTAGCCAATGTTAGCGTTAGAAGTAAAGTCGATGAACTTATGAAAGACCGTGAAAAGCGGACTGAGATTACTCAGGATTACGTCATCAAAGGCATTGTGGAAACAATAGAGCGTTGTCGGCAAGCTGAAGCAGTCTTTGATCGCTCTGGAGAGCGGGTGCTTGTCGAAACCCCAACTGGAGAGATTGCTCCTGCATTCACATTCGATGCTAAAAATGTACTACGAGGCTTTGAGCTACTTGGAAAGCACTTGGCCATGTGGACTGAAAAGCAGGAGCTCACCGGCAAGGACGGCAAAGACCTTATCCCGCAAATCAATATCGTCACCACCGGAAAGCGTTAATGGATCTGGAGCTGCACGAGAAACAATCGCTGGCATTTCACAGCGAGGCAACTGAAATCCTATATGGCGGGGCGGCGGGGGGTGGAAAGGCGCTTGCAATTGACACGCCTATTCCAACACCTTCAGGCTGGACGACGATGGGCGCCATTCAAGTAGGCGATGCCGTTTTTGATGAAAGCGGAAAGCCATGCACTGTTGTTGCTGCCACTGAAATAATGAGCGGGCGGCCATGTTACCAGGTCACCTTCTGCGACGGAGAGCAGATCATTGCTGATGCTAGCCATCAGTGGCTGACATTCAGTAATGCAGAGCGTACTGCGCTATCTAGGCGCACTGAGTCATTTAGAGAGGCTCGCAGGCAGTCAAGGGCAAAGCGCGGCACTGGCAAGCGAAATGACATGGCAGAGCTGAACGCCTGTAGAGAGTTTGAGTATTTGCCCCCTCCAACAGGTTCAATAGTTACAACCCAGCAAATGGCGGCGTCATTGATGGTTGGGAAAAGGACGAATCATTCTATAGTTGTGTGCCCAGGGCTCGCGCTGGATGAAATTTCTCTCCCTATTGATCCGTATGTTCTTGGTGTTTGGCTGGGCGACGGCACAAGGGGGCAGGGTGCGATTGCGACAGCCGATGCTCAGATAGTTGATGAAATATCTGCAAGAGGCTATGAAGTGAGAAAGCGCCCAGCGAACAAGTACGCGTATGGCATTCTAGGCCTGCAGGGTAAGCTTCGCGCGCTAGGTATTATCCAGAGCAAAGAAATTCCATCCGTGTATTTGCGAGCTTCTGAGCACCAACGTATGGAGTTGCTTAGAGGCCTGATGGACACAGACGGCACCTGCAACCTGCGCGGAGCCTGTGAGTTTGATAACTGTGATCGTGCCCTTATTGAGTCGGTACATGAGCTGCTAGCTTCTCTGGGCATTAAGTCCACGATCAGAACGGGAGTTGCGCGTCTGAATGGCAAAGATTGCGGCCCAAAGTATCGAGTCAAATTCACCACGACAAAGCAGGTATTCCATCTGCGACGCAAAGCGGAAAGATTGGTTACTCAAGAGCGCGGCACGCAGCGATGGCGCATGGTTAAGTCGGTAGAGGCAATCGAAAGCGTGCCAGTTCGCTGTATTCAGGTGGATTCGCCCTCCCATCTTTTTCTGGCTGGGCGTGGCATGGTGCCAACGCATAACAGTCATCTGATGCGCGTGCTGGCCATTGCTTGGGCAATGCTGGTGCCAGGCATCCAGATTTACCTATTCCGCCGCACCTATCAGGACTTGTGGAAAAACCATATGGAGGGCCCTTCCAGCTTTCCTGCGCTGCTGGCCGACATGATTGTTTCCAAGTGGGTGAAGCTGAATCTCTCGGATAACCAGATCATCTTCTGGAATGGCTCCAAGATTCACCTGTGCCATTGCCAGCACGAAAAAGACCGGCTCAAATATCAGGGGGCTGAAATTCACGTCCTATTGATAGATGAGCTAACCCATTTCACGGATACCATTTACCGATTCCTTCGCGGCCGCTGCCGCCTTGGCGCGCTTCAAGACTTGATACCCGAAGAACATAGGGCGCGATTGCCCATGGTGATGGCTGGTGCCAACCCAGGCGGTATAGGTCATCATTGGGTGAAAATGGCATTTATCGATAATGTGACGCCACTCACGATCCGCCGCATGCCAAATACAGAAGGCGGCATGCTTCGCCAGTACATTCCAGCCAAGCTTCAGGATAACCCTAGCATGGAAGAAGATTATGCCGACAAGTTGGCTGGATTGGGTAGCGAAGCGATGGTTCGAGCGATGCTTGAGGGGGATTGGGATATTGTGGCTGGGGCATTCTTTACTGAATTCAAGCGAGAGCGCCACGTTATAAAGCCCATGGCTATTCCTTCGCACTGGACGAAATACCGCTCATTCGACTGGGGCTCTGCAAAGCCTTTTGCGTGCTATTGGATAGCCGTTTCTGATGGCACGCTGCCAGCCTTCCCGCGTGGAGCGCTGATTGTCTATCGTGAGTACTATGGCATGAAAGAAGGTGAGCCGAACGTTGGTTTGAAAATGACCGCCGACAAGGTGGCGAAAGAGATTTACCGCAAAGACCGTAAAGAAACGACAGCACAGGGTGGCTGGGGTGTCGCTGATCCTGCCATCTTCAGCGAGAACGGCGGCATCAGCATTGCCGAGACAATGCGTAAAGAAAAAGTGCAATGGCGCCCAGGCGATAACAAACGCAAGCCAGGCTGGGAGCAGGTAAGAATCCGCCTCGACGGTGATGATGACGGAAACCCGATGCTGTTCATTTTCGAGACCTGCGTCCACCTTATACGAACGCTGCCAGCCCTGCAGCATGATGAGCACGATGCAGAAGATGTTGACAGCGATTTAGAGGATCACGGCCCAGACGCGCTCCGCTATGGCTGTATGGCAAGGCCTTACATCAAAGATACCGAGAGCAAGCGAAAAAAAGTGGAAGTTGGCACCGTGGCATGGGTGTATGCCGCTTCAAAAGAGACCAAGCAGCGCAGCCGATACCGCTCCTGATCTCAAATCGCATGGAATGGAAGCTCCGCCGATAGAGTGTGACCGAAAATCACCCTTCGGAGCGCCCATATGAATATCCATGTGCTGAAAGTTAACTCGCTGCTTATCCCACGTGGCCTATATACGGACTGGATGGGGAATGCTCTTTCTGATGTCAATGCAAATCAGTTGATTTCAGAAGGCGCGGCAATTCTTACCAATATAGCCGACCCCATCCCTCCGCTTACCGGAGGGTCGTCGCTAATTGCAGCAAAATCCTCAACATCGGCTTTAGGAGACTCGCTAATTGCTTATGGGTTGCCGCAATCTGGTGGCGTCTTGTCATCTGGCACATACTCAAACTCTGAAATTGCCTGGTATAACGACTTGGCGATGGCATATGGCCTGACCGGGTTTGACATTGTTAACTGTTACGCCATTGGCGGGCGTACCCTGGAAGAAATCCTGGCTGTCCAGGTTCCGTTGGCCGCGGCGGATACAAATGAGTGCGCGATAGTGAGAGGGGGGATTAATAACCTAAATTCCACCCTTTCAAATAATGATGCGGTGCAAACGATCATCTCAGTGATGGAGCAAATAATCCTTGGACTTGCCTCCAAGAAAATTATTGTCATTTGCTCTATCAATCCAATTTACCAATCTGGTTCAACGGGAGCAAAGGTCCGCGCTTACCTTATCCCACTTATCAATGCTGGCCTGCAGTCAATGTGCAAGAAGTACAGCAATGTGATATGGAATGACACATACAGTGCAATGGTTGACCCATCATCCGCAGCTTTGGATGCTCTTCCCAATCTGCTGCGCTCTGATGACGGTATTCATTTCACATCGTCTGGTGCGCAGGTATCTGGCTATGCAATGTTCAACAACATTGCTAAAAAAGTTAACCTCACAAGGTACAAAACAAAGGGCGCTAATTTAGTACAGGATGTTTGGGGAACTACGGGCGGCACTAATACCCCAGGGTCTGGAACAATCACTAATCCAGGCAATATTCCTGCAGGTTGGAATGTTCAAGTTGCATCAGGAAATGCAGCAGTTACTGTAACGCCACTTGCCCCTAATATGATCCGACTGGCTATTACTAATGCAGGCGCAAGCGCAAGTGTGATCTATCTCAAGACCACCAACACTACAGGCCTGGCAGCGCTCGTCGCAAAGGGTGACATTATTCAATCAGGGTTTGAGTTCCAAGTATCTGGAAACTCCGGTCTTAATCGCTTGGCCGCAACGAACAGAATTAATGGAACTGCTCAGATGTATGGGATGTTCGAGCCAAATACGACAGAAGAGCCAACTATTACCTACCCGCAAAAATCAGGATCAGGCAAGCGCTTAACTCCGCCAAGGTTGCTGGATGTGGATATTACGTCGCTTGAGTTTTTCGTTGCCATTAAAGTGGCCGCGTCTACCGGCGCATCAATAATTGATATCGGCAATCCTGAACTGTACAAGCTGACTTAGTTACCAGATTTTGTAGTGATCTTCGATAGGTTCTTTGGCCGTTTTTGAAACAAGACCAAAGATGATAAGGCCCGCAACAATAACGATAAGACACAGCCACAGCAGTGTGTTTGACATGGTAATTCCCCGTTTCCTGACTCATATAGTTATTACGGCTTTGTTGCCGTTTAGTGAAGTATGGCAAGACGGGAAATTTATTGCAATTGTACTTAAGTACTAGAAGAACCCGCCCGCAACGGCAGGTGCCTGGCCTTCGGTAAGCTAGGCCCGAAAAGGTGGCAAGCCTGAATAACTTGCTGCTAGGCCCTTGAGGAGGGGCCGGGTAGATCGCCAGCCCTTCGGGGCTGGTATTCGACCTCCCTCTAAATCGCATGGATTAAAACTGGCGTAGTTAGAGTGTGGACTGCTGTTAACAGTCAATTCCAAGCTAGGAGAATCCCATGAAAATCAAGCAATCCGCAATTCTGGCAGCGCTCGCTGCTGGCGCCACAATTTCAACCACTGAGGCTGGCTTTTTGCCGGGTATGACCGTTGCGGCCATTATTGGATCGCCGGGCGGTGCATTCGTTGGCTCTGCCATCCTGCAAACATCCCAAGATGGTTCCACATGGGGCACAGCTCCAGGCGCTGCTGCTGTTACCGGCCCCGGCCTCAACATTCAGCAAGTGACGCTGGCGCAATTCATCCGCTTCAATGTCACCGCATATACCAGCGGCAATATCCAAGCTACTCTTCTGTCTGATATCGACTAACCATGTCGCTGGAAATTATCGACGAAGAAAAGGATGGTGGCGGCGAGGAACAAAACGCCGCTGCCAAACGCTTACACAAGCGTGTAAAGGCATACGAAAAGGGCATGAAAGCCCGGCGCGACAGCTGGAAGAAGGCTCGCGAGTATGCTAACGGCGATCCCGAAGGCGATGATGATAAAGGCCTTGTCCGGGTCAATCTCATCGGTTCGGCACTTGAAACCGTCCAGCCGAGCATCTATGCCAAGGCGCCAGAAATAGCCGTAACGCTCAATCAGCGCATCAATACCGCAGAATATCCGCTCGCCAAGCCGTTTGCTGAAACGCTAGAGCAGGCCTTGAATGATTACTTTGTCAAAGAGACAAAGCTCAAGATTCGCGGCAAAACAGCCGTCCGTGGCGCGCTTACTGCCTTGCGAGCTTGGGCAAAGGTTATCTGGCACCGTGAGACCAGAACAGATCCCGTTATAAAGAACCAGCTAAATGATGCCCAGGACAATCTGATGCGTATTGAGCTGCTCATCAAGGAAACCTCAGAGCAGGGCGGTGATTGCGCTGATCACGAGGCGAAGAAATTTGAGCTTGGCCAGCAGATGCAGGCTCTGCAAAAGCAACTTGAGGTTGTTGAGTCAGAATATCTTGCTATCGACATCATCCCTGTTGAAGACATCGTTATTATGGACGATTCCATTCGGGACATTGATGAATACCGCCAGGCAGGCGCCATAGCGCAAAGAGTGCGCATGACGGTCGGGAAATTCAAAGCCATGTTTGGCAAGGCTCCGCCAAGCGGTTCTAAGAAGTACATCAGTGACACTGAGGATGAAGAGACCGCAGAAACCAACGTGGATGAGGATGACAAGCTCGTCTATGTATGGGAGGTATGGTCAAAGGATGACATGACCATGTACACGCTATGTGATGGCGTGCCGGTCTTCGCACGAGATCCACAGCAGCCCGAGAAATTCGGTTCGCAGTGGTATTCCTTCTTCCCGCTCCAATTCCGCCGCGTAGATGGTATTCGTGATCCTAAATCCATGGTGGAGCAGCTTATTGAGCTGCAGGACGAGTACAACACGCGCAGAACAAACGCTTCGGAGCATCGCAAAAAGAATATCCCCATTCGCATTATCAATAAGGCGTCTGATATCACCGATAGTGAAATATCCGCGATCAATGGCCGCAACATCAAGGATGATGTGATAGGTGTTTCAGCGGACCCGACGCGACCATTGGCAGACCAGCTGGCCAGCCTCCCCGAAATTCCATACAACGCACAGATGTATGAGACTTCAGACATTCTCTATGACATTGAGAAGGTATCTAACTCTCAGGATGCAGCAAGCGGCGCCGTACGTGTAGCGAAGACTGCCACAGAAGCTGAAATCCAGAGTGCTGGCATGTCATCGCGGCAAGGTGAATATCTGGATGTGCTTGAAGACTGGCTTTCCGACATGGCCGAGTATGCCGCACATTTGTTATTGCAGAATGTGAGCCAAGAAGAGATTGCCCGCCGCTACGGTGAAAAGGCAGTATGGCCCCAGCTTTCACAGGAACAGATGTTCCGCCTGGTGGAGGTTGGTATCCGCGCCGGTTCAACCGCCAAACCAAACAAGATGCGCGAGCGTGATCAATGGCTGCAACTTCTCCCGCTCCTGCAAAAAGCTATCGAGCAGATTACCGCCGCAAAACAGAATGGCGACAACAAGACAGCTGAAACCATTATCAACCTGCTGGACGAAACGTTGCGCCGGTTCGATGAACGCCTTGATGCCCGCCAATTGCTTGGGCTGCCTGAAAAGCCAGAGAGCGAGGATGGTGAGCAAGAGGGCGCCCAGGAGGAATTGCCGCCTGAAGTCATGCAGAACATTAATGCCATGAAACAGCAGATTCAGGGTATGTCGCAGCAGGTATCTCAGCTCCAGCAGGAAAACAGCACCTTGAAGCAAGGCTATGAACTGAAAAGCCGCGAAGTGGATATCAAGGAGCGTGAGCAAACCCTGAAAGAGCATCAAGCCGTGACCGGTGCCGAACAGCAGCAGATGGCAAATGACGGCCTATCAATGCTTTTGCAAGGGCAGGCCCAAGCAATCAGCGAAATATCCAGCATGGCCCAAAGCCTGCGCGATCTTGCTCAGATGATGGTAAGTGTTCCAGCGCAGACAATTCCCGAAGTCGATGACCCACCCACTCCAGTGGTAGTTATCGACTAAACCTCAAGACGGCCTTGGCCGTCTTTTTTATGCCTGTTAAGCATATTCAGAAATCGCATGGATTGATTTTGAGAGATTCACAATGCGGCACAAACGTGTAGATAAAGGTGCCGACCTATGTTGTTTTCCCTCAAATGGCTGTTTCGATTGGCCGCGTATTTCTCCCTTATGGCTGTTGATGGCGAAGCCGATGCCACATCGGCTGATGATTCTGCTGCCGATGAACCTGTAGAAGACCCTTCTGAAGCGGTATTGACTGAGCTTGGCCTTGGCGATGATTCTGCTGCCGATGTAGAGGCTGGCGCAGGTAATGCCGAGGAACAAAAGCCAGCAGATGAAGCTGCTGAACAAAAGCCCGTTGATGACAAGGCCATCACGGATGATGACCTGAAGCCATTGATGTCCCGTAACCCGAACACCAATGAGCGTTTCCGGAAGGTGACCGAGGGCTACAAAACAGAAAAGGAACGCGCCGATAAGCTTGAAGCCAGTGTGATGCAGTTCAAGGAAAGCTTTGACCATCTCCGGCAACTTGGTTTCAGCGACGAAAACGCCGCAAATGACCTGGTGAATTTCTCCGAATATCGCCAAGTGTTGGCGACTGGGGATGCGGATAAATTCCAAGCCATTATTGCCGACCAGATTCGACAATTTGAAGCCGCACATGGGCGACGCATTCAGATCAGCGCATCAATCCTGGACCAGTACCCTGATATTGCTCAGCGGGTTGAAAATCTTGAGTTGGATGAGCCAACTGCGCTGGAAGTGGCTCGTGCTCGCTCTCTGCAAGAAAGGGCTCAGCGCCAAAGTGCAGGAATGAACGAGCAGCGGCAGCTGCAAGAGCAGCAGACGCAAGTGATTGATAAGGCCGTTTCTGATGTCGAGGCACTGCAAAAGAGCTGGCAATCAACAGATCCTGATTTTCCGGCAATCCTTCCTTACCTGAAACAGGACCTGGAAGAAATCGGCAAGCGGTTCCCGCCTTCGCAATGGCCCGGAATCCTTGAAATTCAATACAAGTCGCTGAAGAAGTCGCTTACTGCACAGCGAAGCTCTCAGCGATCACAAGCACAGCCTTTGCGTGGCAATGGTTTTGGCGCGTCGCGCCCGGCATCTGCGGCCACACCTGCAGAAGCTGTGCTGCAAGACCTCGGCCTTGCCGAGTAAGGACTGTAAGTGGATTCGTCACCACGCAGGGCTGTTCTGGTCTCGCCCAACCATGAAGTGAACCTATTTCATAGTTTAGGAGAGTAACCATGGCTTTAAATGCAACCGAAATTGCCCGTATCGGCAAGGTGGCGATTACCGCTTACCAAAAGAACACCCCCGTTGATCAGATGAACGTTGAGCGTCCTTTGCTGGATGCCCTGACGCCAAAGGCCAAAGACATCGTTGGCGGTATTGATGGCTTCACCATCAACATCTTCAAATCCAATGACGCCAATGGCCAGCTCTATTCTGGCAATGGCCGCGTAACCTACAACAGCCGCAATCCGAATGATTTATCCAAGTGGGACTGGATGAATCACCATGACGGTTTTGTGCTGTCCGAGGATGAGTTGCTGCGCGCCGGCATCAAGGTCAATGATGACATCGGCAAATCCACTGCCACGGCAAGCGAAGCTGTCCAGCTGACAAACATGATCGTGTCTCAGTTCACAGCGCTGAAAGAAGGCGTCAAAGATCACGTGCACAGCCTGTTGTGGCTGGATGGCTCCCAATATACCAATGCGCAACCTGGCATTGATGCCATTGTGTCTACCGCACCTACGTCCGGCACTATCGGCAATATCGCTGCAAGCAACACCTACTGGCAGAACATTGCGCGCACAGGCTTGGGTACCAGCTTGGCTGTGCTGCTCGATGCGCTGGAGCAATCCAAGCGTGATATTCAACGCCGCAAGGGCCGCTTCACTCACATTTTCGTGGGCTCTGCGTTTTATGACGCCCTGCGCAATGCAGTGATCGCTGCTAACGTCACCCAGGTTACCTATGGCGGCGGTTCCAAGCTGTCTATCGACATGGCCACAGACACCTTGAAGTTTGATGGCATCCCGCTGACCTATGTGCCCGACTTTGACACAAATTTCGGCTTGTCCGCTCCTGCCATTCCATGGGCCAAGCGTTGCTACATGCTGAACCTGTCCGCAGAGACCAGCGGCGGCATTCAGCTGCACCGCGACAGCGAAGACTTTATGCGTATGCGTTATCCAGGTCGCCCAATCGACCAGTACACATACCACTTCGCTATGACCAGCAAGTTCGGTCTGGGTTGCGGCAAGCGTAACAGCAACGCTGTGCTGGCTCTAGCGTAACAAATGGGGCCGGGAAACCGGCCCTATTCCCTTTGTAACTGGAGAACCAAAATGAAAGTAACTCTTCCCTATGTTGTGGCGCTGGTAAAGCGTGGCGAAGGCAGCAAAACCCCTGTCACCATCTTCCCCCATGAAGTTGAAGTGCTGCGTATGCAGTTGGGCGAGGATGCTGTGGAGGTGACTGATGACGCCCCTCCTATCGCTGAAGGCTCCTTTGATACCGAAGATGAGTATGTGCGCCTGCAAGAATAC
Organism: Methylovorus glucosotrophus; assembly: GCF_009858335.1. Lineage (NCBI taxonomy): Bacteria > Pseudomonadati > Pseudomonadota > Betaproteobacteria > Nitrosomonadales > Methylophilaceae > Methylovorus > Methylovorus glucosotrophus. The sequence continues at coordinate 1,887,134 of NZ_VMSE01000001.1, read as the reverse complement.
TATCGCGGCAATGGCGATGAGCCAAACCCGACAACTCGTGTCTGGCGCAATCTGTCAGAGTTTGAAGCTGACTTTGGCCCGGTTGTCGGTGATGACAAGCAAGCTCTTCTGGCTGAAGCGCTGGCTCTCGGTATCAAGGCAAATAAGAACTGGGGTATTGAAAAGCTCACTACCGCCATTGAAGAAGCCAAGGCAGCTGAATAATGGCGCTCCCGCTCAAGCGCACCCTGGGTTCTGTCCGGTCTGATATCCAGACTCGGCTTGGCTTCGGCATGGCAGGGCAGGCCGGCGTCGTCAACTCACAGTTGATTGATAGCATGATCAGGGATGCGCAAGAGCAGCTTTACCCTCACGTTGACTGGCTGGAACTCAAGTCAACGGAAATCCGGAATACCGGCGCTGACCAGCAGTTCTATGACTATCCAATTGACTGCAATGTTGATCGGATTATCAGTATCAGCGTGTACTGGAATGGTCGCTGGATACCGTTGCGCGAAGGCATCAATGAAACGGATCGCGGCATAGCCTCCGGTAACGTGCCAATGAAGTATGAGCGCCGGGACCAGCTTGAGTTATGGCCGGTTCCACCTTCAGCAGACTACCAATTACGCTTTGAATACATCCGTGTATTGGCTCCCCTGGTTGTCGATACGGATAGGTTAAGCCTGCCCGATGGTATTGTTTTTCTGCATGCACTTTCCAATGCCAAGGCGCATTACCGTCAGCCTGATGCCCAGACCTACGCCAGTCAACTTGATGCGCTACTGATAAAAGTGAAACAGCGTTACCGCGGAAAAACGCTGTGGAGCAAGCGAGATCCGGTTTACGGTCCTTACGACAACGTGACGGCTGACCAACAGGTATAGCATGCCTCGTCGCATATCGTTTGATCGCTTTGATTTCGGCCTTGACCTACGAAAGGGCGCATCAACTTCAGATGCGAACCGCCTTCGTGTTCTGAAAAACGCGTATACCACCGAGGGCAGAACCATTCGGAAGCGCCCAGGAACCACCAAAGTTACCACCCTTGAGGCAGGCACTACAGGCCTGTTTGCCGGCGGTGGAAAGCTGCACACGTTTTACGGCGGCACCTCAACCATAAATCACGCCAATACCTTATTCAAGGCAAATAATGTGCGGCATAACACGAGTGCGGCACTTGACCTAAGCAAGGTACATTTTGCTGATATTTTCAATGGGTTCATGTACGCCTCGGTAGAGTACACGGACGCATCAATCCGGCATCATTATCTTGATGGCGCAGCTCCCGGGGCAACTCACATCGCGGATGTAAACTGCCCAAACACCAAGCAAGTCATTAAGATCAGCTCTAAGATATGGTCCATTGGGGTTAATGGCGACACGGTCAGATATTGCAAGACAAATGCACCTCGCGACTGGACCACGGCCAATGATGCTGGCTTTCTTCCCGTTGGACTTCAGCAGGCCGGGAGCAACCTGTCCACCGCACTTGGTTATTACACAAGCAAGTTGGTTGTTTTCTTCCCAGATTCCGCCCAGGTCTGGGCAGTCGATGTAGATCCTGCCAAAAACGCTTTCGAGCAAGCCGTAGATGTGGGCTCAGTCTATCCATACAGCCACGCCAACATGGCCGGTGATGTATTTTTCTTCAGCCCTGCGGGTGTCCGGACGATTACCAGGCAGGATGTCACTACAAACTTGATCGATGCGGATGTCGGATCACCGATTGATCGCGAGCTTCTGAAGGCTGCATATATCGACTTGGGTAATCCGCGCGCGCAGTATTACCGCGGCGGCGGCCAGTTCTGGCTCTATTCAGGCAACAAGGCCATGGTTTACACCTTCAGCCGTACATCAAAGGTCTCTGCATGGTCGGTCTATGAGTTCCCCTTTGATCTTGACTATATAGACGAGCTGAATGCGGAGTTGTATATCCGCAGCGGTGATGATGTCTACAAGGTAGACCGTGACGTTAAGACAGACGATGGTGAGCTATATACCGTATCTATAGAGCTGGCCTATCTGGATTTCCAAGAGCCTGGCATGCTCAAGCATATCCATGGCATGGATGCCGTAGTTACTGGAGAATGCCAAATTTCTCATCGATTCGACCCGCGCAATACTACGTTGATCACCGACCCGCCAGTAACAGTTCAAGGCGATACCCGCAGCAGCTATATGTACCCGGTTGAGCTGCTGGCCACGAATATTGCACCGGTGCTGACAAACACGACTGATGAAGATTTTGAGCTACATCAGCTCACCTACTATTTCGACACGCTCGGGCCCATGTAGCCATGATCAGATTCGGTGAAATCGCAGATATCCCACGTGTGGCCGAGATTGGCGCTAGGCTTCATGCCGAATCAAGCTTCAAGGATCTTGATTACTCCTATGAGAAGGTGGAAGCCATGTGCCATACCCTGCATGCAGCAGGGTTCTTCATTGTTGCCGTAAAGGATGATGCCATTGTCGGGGCCATGCTGGGCGATGTATATCGCCCTTGGTATAGCAATGACTTGGTTGGCATAGATTACAGCCTCTATATCGAGCCAGAGCACCGCAATGGGCTCATGGCGGTCAAGATGATCAAGCGCTTCGAGGATTGGTGCACGATGATGGGGGCTGTTCAAATCCGGCCCGGCATAAGCACTGGCAATCCCAATGCAACCAGACTTTACCAAGCCCTTGGCTTCAAGCCTGTTGGCGAGATTTTCTGCAAGACGATGACCTGATCGCATGGAGTAGCGGTGCTGCTGTTATCTTGCAGTCATTAAAAATGGAGCCGCGCTCATGTTCCTTTCTCTTCATAAATTTATCCCATGTCTAGTTAGTTCCTTCACCCTTTATGGAGGCGGCGGGGGCGGTGGTGGCGACGGCGGCGCGGCCGAACGAAAAGCCGCTGAAGATAGACGCATTGCGGCAGCAATTGCCCAGGTCAATAAAATATTCGGCGCTGACTCAGATAATAGCGAAGCAAAAGCCGAACGTGAAAAGCTATACGGTAAGGTTGCCACTGATTTCACCAATAACGCCATGGTGGACCTCAACAAAGAGCGCGATATCACCGGGCGTGACTTGAATTTCCAGTTGGCTCGCCAGGGCCTATCCGGAGGCAGTCGCGATGTGGATGCGAATGCTGAGGTAACCGATCGATTTAACCAGGGCGTTTTACGCGCCAATAACCTTGGCATTCAGGCAGCCAATAATGCCAGGTCAGCTGATACTGGAACCAGACAAAAGATTGTCACATCCATTCAAGCCGGTTTAACAGCGGATCAGGCCGCGCAGCAGGCTTATGAAGGCATGTCGAATAATGCCAAAGCCGCTGCTGACGAGGCTAGCACTGCGAGCCTGGCAGGTTTCTTTGATGCTCTTCGCGCTACCCAGCAGCAGCAAGCTTATAACGCTGGATACAGCGGTGCGGCAACGCCGGGTTACAGCACTGCTTACAGCGCAAAACCTTACTACAACAACAATAGCAGCTACAACGGTAGCTCAAGCAAATTTAGCTAGGAGGCAATATGTGCACCGGAGCAGAAGCGGCATTACTTACAACGGCGGTGGCGGGAGCTGGAACCTACCTGCAGCAGGAATCTGCCAATGATGCGGCAGATCGTCAGCAAAAGATTGTTAACCAAGCGGCAGAGGCCGATGCGCGACTTTCCAAGGAAAAAGGAAACCTGATTACCGATTTCACCGCGAAGACCTATGATCCAACGGCGCGTGCTGATCGCTATGAACAATCCGCCGACACCAACACCGAGAAGCTTCTGGCTGGCCTGAAGGATTCTACCGGCAATGAAGGTGGCGCCGAGGTTCCGAAGTATGCAGAAGGCAATCTGTCCAGCGACTATGCAGCGGCACGTGAAAAGGCAAGCGAAAACTCAATAGCCGACATTATGAAGCGCGCCATGCTGATGGGGCGGGCCAATGCCAACGGCAATCTGTACCAAGGCGAATCGGAATTGATGGGTAATCTGAATACAGACTTGGCGGGCATAGCCGGAAAGCAAGCGGTTAACCGCGGGTATTACAACACCCAGTTAAATGGTGTTCGCAATACCGGTAGCTTGGCCGGTGGGTTGCTTACTGGCGCCGCTCCTGGCGTTGGTAACTATGCAATGAATCGATAGGAGTAGATATGGCCGCTAACTCTCAATTAGGCTTAAGTCTCGGTCGCGCACTTAGTGGCGCCTATGATCCAACCGGTTATCGCCAAGGGCAGCGTGATGCAGCACAGGCGGAATTGCTACGCACTCAAAACGAGCTTGGCCGGGCAAAGTTAGAAGGTGCCCAGCGGGATCTGTCGCGTGATCCTGCTGAATTTGCGGCATTACAACTTGGGGTGGATAAACCGCTAGCAGACGCCTTGGTACAAGGCTTCAAAAGCGGTGGCAATTATGGCCTGGGCTCGCAGGATAAGCCAAACTTCATGCCAGATGGTTTGCGTGACCTATCCAATAGCAGCACGCCAGAGTACGTGAAGCCACAAGGCTACTCCCCCGAGCTTGAGAACAAGTTCCGGCGCACCTATGGCGCCATCAAGCAGGGTGTTTATGCGGGTGAAGGCAATCCAGAGACGATTTACAAAGGCCTGCAGGAAGCCGACAAGGCTGCTTTCCTGTCTGGCTCTCAGACGCCCACAGATGTTGCTGTGCGCAATGCGGCAACTAAAGGTAACGCGGCCGATGTTTGGAAGCTTGAGAAGCTTCGGCAGCTGAGCGATTCAGGCGCAAGTCCAGAACAGTTGCAGGACGCGGCGCGCCAATTCATGGTGCTGGACAATAAGCCGCTGTATGACTTCTCGGAAAATGGCGTCGGTGATAATGTCACCGGCCAGTTCAATATTGGTGACATAGGCCGATCCAAAGTCGATGTCAATCAAAGTAAGGTTGGCAGCGAGAGGGCATTAGCAGCGCAGCGCACCTCTGCGGCTGGCTTAAATAACGCCAATGTCGGGCTGGTCACGGCCAAGACGGCAAACGAACGGAACAAGCCAGTAAGCCAGGCTCCCGCGACGGCGGATGGCAAGACCTACAGCAACAAACCACTGCCAACCCCAGCCCTGAAGCTCCAGCAAGAAGAGTTGGAGACAATCGGGGCTGTTTCTGGCACCAATGCTGATTTGGCGGCCTTGCAAAAGCAGGTTCAAGACGGAACCATCAAACTTGGCCCCGTGGATAATCTCTGGGCTGGGGCCAAGAACTCCCTTGGGATCAGCGATGAATCAAGCCAGGGATACCAGACACTTATAGCCACCTTGGAAAAGGCGCGGAATTCCTCATTGCTTCTGAATAAAGGCGTGCAAACCGATGGCGATGCCCAGCGCGCCTGGAATGAGTTGCTGACCAATCTTAATGACCCGAAGGTAGTGGCGAAGCGCCTGCAGGAAATCCAGAACATCAACAATCGAGCTATCAGCATTCGCAAAGCAAAGGTTGCAAACCTGCGCCGGAATTACGATGCGCCACCGCTGGATTTTTCAGAGTTTGATGCGCCAAAGACTTCGATTGAGTCAGGTAAAAAAGAACCCTCTGTTTCTAACTGGTAGACCACTATGCGCAATGTGACGATTACCTTTGACGATGGCAGCACCCATCAATACAACAATGTTCCGGATGATATAACCCCGGAGCAGATACAAGGTCGCGCCTCAAAAGAGTTTTCGCGCGGTGTTACGCACATTGATGGCGGCAAGAAAGCTCCGGCCAGAACATTTGGCGATCGCGCCGCCGACTTTTACAAGGGCCAGCTTGATTCGGCGATGAACATCAGCCAGAACCTAATGACCCCTATTAATCGTGTCATTGATTACGTCCAAGGCAAGGAAGGCGGCAGCTTTGCCAAAGGCAATAAGGCTGAATTTGATAAAGAGCTCAATGCCAATCGTGACACCACTTCATTTAAAGCCGGCCGCCTCATTGGGGACATCGAAGCCACTATGCCTATCGGCGCCGGCCTGGGTGCTGCTACAAAGGCTTTGGGTTTAACCAAACTTGGGACCGCGATACAGTCAGGTGGCATGACGCTCGGCAGCCCGGGCGGTAGCGCTATTGTAAACGGCCTCACTCGCGTGGCAGGCGGCACGATCAACGGCGCTGCTACAGCTGGGGCTGTTAATCCTGACGATGCTGTAAAAGGCGGTGTAATTGGCGGTGTTCTCCCCGTTGCGCTTAAAGTTGCCGGGGTTGCAGGTAGCACTATTTCAAAGATTCCTGCCGCCGCAAAATCCTTGATAGAGCCTTTTTATGAAGGTGGCCAAGATGCTATCGTGGGGCGCGCCCTTAACGGCGTAACCGGTGGGTACGCTGATGACGCCATTCGCAATTTGAAGGCGGCAGACGGTCTCATACCCGGCGTAAATCCTACGGCAGCCGAAGTTGCGCAGAATCCAGGCCTTGCTGCCTTGCAGCGTTCTGCAGTAGCCAACAATCCCGTTGCAACAAATGAAATGGCTTTGCGCCAGGTGGCAAATCAAGATGCCAGATTGGCAGCCCTTGATGGTCTGATTCCAGACAAGCAGGCAGCTATTACCGCGCGCGACACTGCTACAAAGGGCCTGTACGAGCAGGCCAAGGCATCTCCCGTGACGATAACTCCAGAACTTGACGCGCTATTGCAGCGGCCATCCATGCAAAGTGCAATTGCCCGGGCGAAGCAATTGGCCAATGAGGCTGGCCAGACCTTTGATCTTGAAAATATGACCGGGCAGGGCGCGCAGTACCTTAAGATGGCGCTTGATGACATTGCAAATGCATCGCCAATGACGGGTATCGGTGGTAATGAGCTTCGCGCTGTTCAGGGTACCCGTGGTGCATTTGTGGATGAGCTTGGCAAACAGTTGCCTGAATATTTACAGGCCAATCAGCAGTACGCTGAGCTGTCAGCGCCACTTAACCAGGCCGATATCATTGCGGAGATAGCGAACAAATCAAAAGATTTCCGCGGGAATTTGACTCCTGCAAAAACAGCCGCTGCCATCAGTGATAAGACTGCCCAGCGAGTGACCGGGCGTCCGACTGCGACACTCGAAAAAGTGCTTACACCAGAGCAGCTGAAAATGCTGGATAACCTCAAGCAATCCTTGCTGATGAAGGACTATGCCGAAACGGCTGGGCGCGGAGTTGGCTCCAATACCGTGCAGAATCTGGCATACAGCAACATGATTGAGCGTGCAGGCATTCCTACAGGTATCACGAAATTTGCACCCGCAGGTATTGTGGGGAATATCGTATCTAAGGCGGCGGATGTCGGCTACAAGAAGGCCAATGCCCAGCTGGCAGAGAAACTTGCTTTATCTCTATTGAACCCTCAAACCGCGGCTGATCTCATGCAGGCCGCCGCGCAAAAGCCCAGCGCGCAATCAGAAGTCGTCCGCAGCCTTCTGGCCGGTCTTGGCGAGGCTACTTCTCGATCAGCTCCCGTTCTGGCTGTTTCACGTGATTAAGCTTTGAATTTCTTCGCCTGTCTTCCTCTATGGTCCGCCCTGTGATCAGACCGTAGAAAAGATGGACGAAGAAAACGAGCAGGACGAGGCCAATTAATTTATATACCACATAGTCTATATGCGTCATCCCGTAACTTTAGCATATTGGAATGTCAAATCGCATGGAGTGCAGGCTGGATAAGTAGCATTGGGGCAACTAACAGGAGCGCCCCATGTCATTCGCCCCGAATTACACCCCCACAGTAGGATTCGCCACTGAAGAATCAAACCAGACCGCCGGGCGATCTACCGTCCGGACCCCGGCCGTTGACAATGAGCTTGCCAATATCAGCTCATCCATCAATGCCATAAATTCCAATCTCAAGAAGATCCAGCGCGACGATAACAAGTTAATGGATGCTTCAGTTGAGCCACATACCCTATCAGAGCAAACCCGCGCCATTTTATCTGTAGGCAATACAAACCCGCGGGGAAATTGGACTGCCAATACAAACTATGCATTCAAAGACATTGTTATGTTTTCGAATGTTGCTCAGATATGCATCACGCCTCATAACTCCGGAACGGTATTCACCCAATCATTCTGGATGCCCATTTCAGGCGATGGAACGAGCGCCGCTAATGCTGCGGCAGCTGCTTCGTCCGCTGCCTCCGCCGCTGCATCTGCTTCTTCAGCAACATCCTCTGCAGCATCTGCATCTTCAAGTGCTAGCTCCGCCTCAACCTCGGCGGGAAATGCCGCTACTTCCGAAGTTAACTCTTCAAATAGCGCATCATCGGCGGCTACATCGGCGGCGAGCGCGGCGGACAGTGCTGCTAACGCTGCTCTTAATGTCGATTTTCCTGAAGTGGCTTTTGATCAAGCGGCTGACTTTCTTGTTTTCTCAGATACCAGCGACAGCAACAAAAAGAAGAAAGTTAAATCAGGGCTTGGAATTCTGGATAGGACTGGACTTGCAGGCCAAATCCTGACGGCCCAGGGCGCTGGGGTTGCGCCGGCATGGGATGCTGATAAGTATTTGGGCATAGGCCAAGCCTACGGCAGCAACCTTGCCGGGGTATCACGGTTTTTCAATACTACATACACCAATACTGGTTCCAAACCTAGGTTTGTTTCTGTCGGCGTCACCTTCCCTGCAGCATCTAGCCAAGTCACGTTATTGGTGGATGGGCATCAAGTTGGCTTTGCTGGGTCATCTAGTGTGGTAATCGCGGGGCAAGTTTGTGCAATTGTGCCGCCGGGTGGCACATACCAAGCAGTAAACACAGGCGCCGGAGCTACTGGCACTTACTGGCACGAATTAAGTTAAGGAATCCGCCGTGAAATATTACAAAAAAGCGAATGGTGGCGTATGGGCATTTGAGGATGATGGCTCGCAAGATGATCAGATTACAGATGAATTTACCGCCATGACTGAGGCTGAAATAGCGAGTCACTTAACTCCTAAGACGGTGCTGCTAACCAAGTTCACCTCATTGGAATACCTTGACCGCTTCACCGAGGCAGAACAGCTGGCAGTAGTCGGCGCGACGATGAGCAATCCAGCGGTAAAGCTCTGGTATGACCGCATGGCCATGGCTTCGTATGTCGATATTACAGATCCGCGTGTGGCGGCTGGTATTGACGCGTTGATCGCGGCCGGCCTGTTAGATGCTGGGCGCAAAGATGCCTTGCTCCAACCACTTGAGATTTAGGGGAAGTATATGGCCGAGCCAATTTCACATGCTGCTATTGCTGGCGGTCTAGCTTATGCAGCTGGGCAGTCATTTGCATTGCAGCATGGCCAGTTTTTGGGAGCAGCTCCAGAAGCCTTTGTACTTGGCCTGATTGGGGCTTTTGCGGTATGTGCTTGGCAGGATGCTTTTGACAAGCCGAGAAAAACATACGCAGGGATATTCTTGACTATGTTGATCGCTGGGTATGGCTCGCCAGCGGCCGCAGATGCAATCAGTCATTACTTTGTATTCCTGACAAAAGAGAATTTATTTTTCATTTTGCCATTACTCATCGGGGTAATCGTGCCCATTCTGGGGCCTGTCGGCTTCACATGGGCTAAAAAGAAATGGGGTAGCGATAATGCTTAATCCTGTTGACTTCATATTGTTTGCAGCAGCTTGCGTCATTTTTGTCCGGGCTGTCCACATCGTTTCATTTTTGCGCAGAGAAACCTGGCCAGCTCGCTGGAAGTTTTTTGCATTTAGCTTAAGCATTGGATTTTTGGCGGCCGGGGCTTTTGCTGTTGCGTTTGGGTTTAATTGGGGCGCCCCCCTATTTCTGCTGGGTGTTGCGGGGTATCTGCTTTTCGATAGGCGACTCCAAAATGCGAAACGTACCACGGTACTTGGGGGATTTTAATGATCACCTTCGACCAAGCCCGCAGCATCATGCCCTTAGGCGTCACGCGCCTCAGTGAATTCCTCCTGCCCCTCAATTCCGCCATGGTGGAATTCGACATCAAGACCCCGCTGCAGCAGGCCGCATTCCTTGCCCAGATTGCCCACGAGTCCGGCGAACTGAGATATACCCGCGAGCTGGCCAGCGGTGAAGCATACGAGGGGCGCGCTAGCCTTGGCAACACCGAGCCAGGAGACGGGAAACGCTTTAAGGGCCGGGGCTTGATCCAAATCACCGGCCGCGCCAATTACAAGGCATGCAGCAATGCCCTCTACGGTGACGAGCTGACCCTGATCAAATACCCCGAGCTACTGGAAAAGCCGAAAGATGCATGCCGGTCTGCCTGCTGGTTCTGGAAGTCACGCGGGCTCAACGCGCCGGCCGATGCCGGTGACTTTGAAAAGATCACGCGCCGGATCAATGGTGGCCTAAATGGATACGATGACAGGCTGAAATATTACGCACGCGCCAAGAAGGCGCTGGGGGTAGCAGCATGATCAAGTGGGTTATCGGGTTTTTCACTGACAAGGTAAAAGCGTACACAGCCATAGCTGGCGCCGTCGCTTTGGCCGTCTTTGTGGCATCGGCAATTACTTATATTTTAGTGATTACCAACCAGCGCGATAAGGCAGTGCGAGAGCTGGCAGAGGTGAAAGCCGAAATTCGTAATGCCAGGCAAAACCGAGCTGGCGAGATAGCGGCCATCAAAGCAGAGGATTCCCAAAGCAGGATCGTGCTCGCCAACGCTTACAACGATACTTTCAAAAGGGCCCAAGAATATTATGCGAACAATCCCAATGTTGTTTATCGCTATCTGGCTGACCGCATGCAGCAGCCAGCCAACAATTCAGCTCCCGCCGGGGGAGTGTCCGGCGTTTCCATCCCCGCCGAAGTATTTACCCAAGGCAGGGGAGACCAAGACCCGGTATTTACTCGACTTGCCAACGACTGCACAGAAACAACAGCCCAGTACGACGCCCTGAGACATGCTTGGGATACATATTGCAAGACGCATAAATGCGAGTAACATTCGATTTGCTGAACGCGTGACCTTTTGATTTGCCATCCGCAAGGCTTTGTATAGCAATTTGGTCAAACCGTTTTAATCACACTATATGGCTTGAATCCCGTTATTTTAAGCCATGATTGGTGCCTGTCGAGGGCACCACAAACACCTGCGTCCTGCCTTGTCTGTGGTTGGCCTGTAAGAAGTGTAAGCGCTGGGATTGCTTTTCAAGGCCAGCTTGCATCAAATTCAGCAGTCAATGCTATGAGATTTCTACCTCTCTACCTCTCTACCTCTCTACCTCTCTACCTCTCTACCTCTCTACCTCTCTACCTCTTTGCTGATATGTGTCCAATATCACGCTCGCTTGATTTGTAAACAGATATCCTCGGCCTGTTTCATAAAAATGACCTGAAGTGAGTTTGCTTGATGGGCATTCTGATTTTTGGTACCGAGATTACTTTTTCAATGCATCCCAATATTGCCAACCATAACAATCAGCAAGACATGGCCCATGTTTAAATTCTTTATTTATCATTATCTTATCTTGATGGTGGCCATCATGTCTTTTTGGGGCATAGGGCATCTTGTGGCACGCTCATCATCCGCTATTGGAGACTTGGGGAGTATTCGACATCCCATTCAAATATCGCTTGGATTGGGGGCTGTCATCTGCCTGATTCAGCTCATTTCAATTCTTGGACTTTTGAATTTTACAGCACTCGCAATGATCATCGCTGTGGGAATCGTCATATCCTCGGTAATCTTGTTCTCTTATTTCCAAGATAAAAATCAAAGACAGACCTTTTTTGAGGGATGTAAATCTCTTGGAAAATCCAGAAAAATTTACATTTTTTCATTAGTACTCTGTGTATTACCTACACTTTTAAAACCATTGCATTCACCCTCAGCATGGGATGAAGTGATGTATCACTTGCCTCATGCCCAGCAATGGATAATGGCTGGTAAGTTGACGGTGAATGAATGGATAAGGTATCCATGGTTTCCATATAACTATGAGTTGCTTTACGCCGCAGGAATGATCCTGGTGGATGATATTTTTCCGCATTTGTTGCATGCATTGGCAGGATGGCTAACCGCCGTTCTGATATACCAAGTGGCAAAACGCTATTTTGATTCTTTTGTTGCTGTTTTATCGGTATTGATTTGGTTGCAAATTTCGAGGTCCTATTTTGGCAATGCCTATATTGATATGGGGCTTACTTTATTTATCGTTGCCGCTGTCATTTCATTTTATTCCTGGTCAGAAAATCCAAAAAATAACGCGTTGCTTTATGTGGCTGCTTTTTTTATGGGACTTGCTGCTGGGACCAAATACCAGGCACTCATGTTTTTGCCGATTTTCTTTGTGTTACTCGTAGTGAAGAGGGTAAAAGTTGAAGTGTTTTTGAAGCTAACTTTGCTTTTACTGATTCCTTGTGCTTATTGGTATTTCAGAAATTTTGTGATTACCGGTGATCCATTTTCCCCTATGGGCGGAAAAATATTCGGTTTTTATGATTGGAATGCTGAGGATTTCAGATCACAATTCATTGAGCTTAGTACTGTAAAAGGTTGGCCTCATTGGTTATTGTGGGCTGCCCCATTTTGCTTGTTGAATGGGAAAGTATATTCAGAGCGTTTTATCAGATCATTGGTTATTTTTTGTGTATATTCAGTTGCAGTATGGATGATTATTTCGCATTACCCAAGATATCTGCTTCCACTTTATCCGCTACTGGCAGTTTTCTCAGCCGTAGCAGTTGTCTATATTTCCCAATTTTTACTCGTTGAAGTAATTAAAAGAATGAATAACGGTGTTTATATTGAAACGGAAAAAGTAAGGAAATTATCTCTCGCCATTTCTTCTACGGTACTTATTGCATTTATGGTTGTAGGCTTAGTTGCTACAAATTCATCTCTTAAATCGGTTACCTGGAATGAAACTGTGCGTGAAAAATTCCTTAATAAAAGAATACCAGGCTATGAGGCTATTGAGTTTCAGAATAAATATGCCAAAGGTAATACATACCAGTTTGGTATGGAATATGCCGTCTATTACATGAAGAATCAGACATGGGGCGATCATTTTGGACCCGGTCGCTATAGAGATTTCGTTGACCTGAGCTCAAGTGATTTGCACGACAAGTTAGTTAGTATGGGATTTGAAAACCTGATGATCAATCAGGATGTATTTAAAAGCATTTCCTTGAAAGAGGACTTTGCCTGCTATTTTTCCGAGATGTATAAAAGTGATCCTGTTGTACTTTATAAGATCAAATCATCCAGAGAATGCTGAAAATCCCCCCAAGGCGGAAACTGGCGATCTCGATGTTTTCCCGTGCTATGTCTCTGAAACTGATGAGGCGGACTACGAATGCGAGTTCGCACTGGCTGGTGTGAAGCATAAACCTTCTATGCTAGAGTTGGTGGCAAGTGGAAAATCGTTTATAAAGGGGGTATCCATCTTGATGGCCTCACTGGATAAATTCGCATAATTTCATCCCAGTCTCGTACCTAAAAAGAGCAAGGTGCGAGGTGCATTTTTCATTCTTGTTCAAATTCTTGTCCCTATCGCAATTCAGGCGTCACCATGTCCAACCTACATATTACCGAAATCAAAGCCTTCGTCCCGTCCAAAGACTTTGCCTTGTCCAAGCAGTTTTATACCGATATTGGCTTCACCATGGCGTCAGAAGGTGGCGGGGTTGCCTATTTTCATTTTGGAGGGGTGAGCTTTCTGCTGCAGGATTATTGTACGGAGGGGTTTGCTGAAAATTTCATGATGCATATCCTGGTGGATGATGTGGAGGCGTGGTGGCGCCATATTGATGATAGTGGTGTCGTGAAAAAATATGCGGTTAAAATTTGGCCTTTGGAGACGCAAACATGGGGGATGCGGGATTTTTGCCTGACCGACCCCTCGGGTGTGCTCTGGCGTATTGGGCAGAATGTGGATTGATGCTTGCCGCCAGATTTCTCACTGGCAAGGTACGAAATTGCTCGCGCATGTGGGCTTGCATTCAAACAGGTTCGACTCTGGCTTGAGGTCTTATGAGCACTAAAACCACTTCGGTATACCTCACAACCCCAGCCCCTCAGCCGGTCTCTCTGGCGCAGGCGTTCTGGTATTGGCTCAAGTTGGGCTTTATCAGTTTTGGCGGGCCCGCAGGGCAGATTGCTATCATGCATCACGATCTGGTGGAGAAAAAACGCTGGATTTCTGATCAGCGTTTTTTGCATGCCCTGAATTACTGCATGGTGTTGCCCGGCCCGGAAGCGCAGCAGCTGGCGACCTATATCGGCTGGTTGATGCATCGTACCTGGGGCGGAATTGTCGCCGGTGGTTTGTTTGTGCTGCCATCGTTTTTCATATTGACGGGCCTGGCCTGGATCTACATGGCTTATGGGTCTGTTCCTGCTGTGGCGGGGGTGTTGTATGGAATCAAGCCCGCGGTGGTGGCGATAGTGATGTTTGCGGCCTACCGCATAGGCCTGCGCACGCTTAAAAACCGCGTGCTGTGGAGCATTGCGGTGCTGGCGTTTCTGGCCATATTTGTGTTCAAGCTGGCTTTCCCGTTGATTATTGTTTCCGCTGGCCTGATCGGCTATCTGGGCGGTAAATATTTTCCGCTGTATTTCAAGGTGGGTGGGGGCCATGGCCCTGCTGCTGGAAGTGTGGGGCCTGCATTGATCGATGACCATACGCCTGCGCCAGCGCATGCTGTCTTTAGCTGGGCCAGCTTATGGCGAGTGGCGTTGACTGGCCTGGGTCTTTGGCTAGTGGCTATGGGCGGCCTGATGGCGGCGTATGGCTGGCATGGGGCGTATACGCAGATGGGCTGGTTTTTTACCAAGGCGGCTTTGTTGACCTTTGGAGGTGCCTACGCGGTGTTGCCATATGTGTATCAGGGCGCTGTGGAGCATTATCACTGGCTCACCGCCCCGCAGATGATCGATGGCCTGGCATTAGGCGAGACAACGCCGGGGCCGCTCATCATGGTAGTGACCTTTGTCGGCTTTGTGGGGGGATGGGTAAACGAGGTGTTTGGCGCAGGCGCCACCGTGGCTTCTGCGTTTGCGGCGGCGGGCATTGTGACCTTCTTTACCTTTCTGCCGAGCTTTGTATTCATTCTGCTGGGCGGGCCGTTTATCGAGACTACCCATGGCAAACTGAAATTTACTGCGCCACTCTCTGCGATTACGGCAGCAGTGGTCGGCGTGATAGTCAATCTGGCGGTGTTTTTTGCGTATCACGTCATGTGGCCGCAAGGGCTGGATGCCGCGGTGGATTGGGTTGCCTTGCTGCTAGCGCTGGCTGCGGTGCTGGCCATTTTTCGGTTCAAGATTGGCGTTATCCCGGTGATTCTGGCGTCTGGCCTGCTGGGCATGTGCCTGAAGCTCGCATCGATCTGACCTGCTCCATATTGCTTTCAGCGAGTTTGGTGGCGATTTAGCGCAACCTATACTCTCTAGTGCAGTCCTACCTGAGTAAGTACCTCTTTCCTGGTTTTTTCACCGCAGTGACTCTCAAGGTATTCCCACATGAAGCGTTTTTTCACCGTCCTCGGCTTGTGCTGTTGCCTCAGCCTTTCCGTTAGCAGCGCCCAGGCAGAGCCTCGTCCCAAGGTCATGGCGCTGGATTTTCAGCTGAATGACATGACGGATATCCCGAATGCCCCGGAAGAGCTGGAGCGCATAGCGCTGCTGTCGTCAGCGTTTCATGAAAAGCTTGCCGAGAAGGATATTGACCTTGTCCCGCCGAATGAGGCGATCAAGGCGGCCATGGCAAGCCAGTCTGCTACCTATCTTTATAACAACATCGAGAATGCAGCAAGGCTGGCAGAGGGAAGTGGGGCGGATTATCTGCTGATTGGTGTGGCTTTGAAGCCAACCTATCTCTTTGTGTACCCGAGATTGCTCTTGGTGGATATCAAAACCCATCAAGTGCTCATGTCCAAATCCTCGCAGCTGGAAAGCTCCTGGACTGATCGCAACACGACCATACGCACTGCAGCCAACCTTGCCCAGGTCGTCAAAGACAGGCTATTGAAACTGGAGAATGCACAGTAAAGTATACCTCGCTTGCGAGCGTATCGACGAGTCAGGCTGACGCGGCCGTATTGTACTGAAGTACAGGTGTACCACGGTACAATGGTCGCCCTATCGCTCGTTCCCTAGAATGGCTTCCAACAATCATTCAACAACAACGGGGAACGAAAATCATGAATAAATTCAAAATCGGCTTGATGGTGGCGCTGGCTGTATTCAGCCTGAATGCATCTGCTAACAACTCTGGCAAGGGTGACAAGAACGAGCGTGATGGCAAGTACAGTACTTCACACGATGGTTGCGCGGTATGTGATCCTGATAACAGCATTTTTGGTTCGGATTTCAAGGATGGCAAAAGCACGCAAACTTTCAAAAACTTCATTCCTGATACCGATGCCACGTTCACTGCTGTTGGTGGCAAGTTCGAGAAGAAAACCCAGGCGGGTTACACCGGTGTAGGTATCTCCGGCAAGACCTCAGGTGAAATCGACATTGGTGAACGCATTGATGTTTCATTCACCAAGAACATCATCATTACGAATATCACGCTGGGCTTGCTGTTTGATGGTCCTGAGTATGGTGATGTCAATGAAAAGGCCAAGATCACCGCGACTTTCCTGGATGGCACCAAACAAGATTACTTCTTGACGGCTGTTGGCATCAAAACGGCTGACTGGACTGGCCCAGGTTCAGTCACGAACTTGAGCCCAGCAACGGATAAGGGTGCTGCGCTGTGGGCGATTGCCAATCCATTCGGCAACAAGCAAGTAAGTGCGCTTTCGTTCACCGCCGTAGCAGGTCTGTGTGGTAGCGGCAAATGCAACAACCAGTCTGACTACGTTCTGCACTGCATCTCGGCCGTACCAGAGCCTTCTACCTACGCCATGATGATGGCAGGCATTGCAGCTGTTGGCTTCAGTGCTCGTCGCAAGGCTAACAAGCAAGCGTAATCTGGCAGTAAGTACACATAAAAAAGGCTCCCATGTGGAGCCTTTTTTATTTACGCGATTTATTAATTACGCATCACATCTCACAGTAACTCGCAGCGATCAATAGCTGCTGCCACTGTTTTCTTTCTGCATATCGCGCGACTTGTTGGCTTTGCTTTCTGTTTCGGATTTCTTTTTCAGCTTTTGAATATCATTGCCACTGCCGGTAGATGTGCCATCTTGAGAGGGCTGCTTGGCGTTATGGTCTGTATTGTGGGACTTTTCCATTTGCTCTGGTGGTGTCGTCGTAGTGGAGTTGCCTTGTGTAGATTCTGCGAACGAAATGGTGCTGCTTACAAGCAGCATTACACTGCATAGCATGCTGACAATAAGTTTCATGATGATCTCCTTGGTAGTTTGTAGTTATTGCTTGGTGCACCTTCAAGGTAAGGTATGGCTCCTGGCGTCAGCATCCGCTAATGGCTTAATTCCATGTAGGAATTATTGACGCGACGGGCTTCTGTCAGTGCTTTCTGACATCAAAATCAGGGCTTGACCGATCATGCGTGCCACGATGCATAAGCAATAATCTATGCAACCAGTCCCGCGCATGGTTCGCGCCATGGGGCGGCTGATTTATCCACATCTACTTTATCCATATCTACTAGGGGTTAGCATGTCAAAGTCCGGGGTTGCACGCGAGGATGTCATTGATTTTGTAATGAGCTGCGAAAATGTATTTCGCTTGGGTATTTACGAAAAAAGACGTCTTGATGAACTGGATGCGTTTGCCGTGCAAAAAAAGATGGCACACTACCTGCGCTTGGCTACCGATCCACGCCTGCTAAGGATTTATCCAGAGGCGGCAGCAAAACAAAAATGCATATTGATTGATCTCGATGCGATGCCTTGCGCCTACGTAATGGAAGTGCTGGGGCAGTGGAGTTCACGTGCTGTGGCTTCCAAGGTGGCTGTGGAAGTCAGCGTGGCGGGCGAACTGGTACTGAACACACGGCCGCAAGTCGTCACCACAGGCAAGCCCCGCCGACGCGTTACGGCAACTTCTGTCGCCCTCTAAGACAAGGATTCACGTGAGCAGGCAATAACCATGCATTCCAACCGCAGGGCGCATTAGCCCAAGCGGTGCATCAACAAAAACAAGATAAAAGGTAAAGACGGATGATAACTTTTTCGACAGATCGTTATAGTGATATCAGCATGTTCAACGAGGTTGCCCATCAGCTTCTGAGTTTGATCGGGCACAGTGGTACGGTGCCCGGGGCAATATTGGCTGAAGACGTGCCTGCAGCCCTGCAACGATTGAAACAGGCAACCGAAGGCGATACCGAAGTGATCGCAGGTGCGGACGATGGAGATGACGGTGGTGAGGGCGCGGGTGTTAGTCTCAAGAATCGAGCACTGCCATTGATTGCGCTATTTGAATCCGCCCAGCAAAATAAAAGTAACGTCATGTGGCGCTGATTCTCGTGATTTCGCCAACCTTGTTTTATCCCTGAAAATTCATTTCTTCCGACCTTCTTCATAAGCGATTTGTCTTAGCATTAACCCGGTTATAACGACTAGACTATACTGTCTAGACTAAACGACGGCATTGCGCTAATCTTTGGACGGTTTACCCAGTGCCTGGCGTGGCAAGTACAAGGGAATGTAGAGATGAAAACCGGATTTCAACAGGCGAGACAGCCTGGCCAGAGTGAGATGCAAGCGTTAATCGGGCTTTTAAATGCGGGGCATATGCCGCAGGCGGAGGCGACGGCGAGATCCATGTTGCGTCAATATCCACAGACGCTGATGCTGCACAATGTGCTCGGCATCGCCTTGGAGTCGCAGCAAAAATACGCCGATGCAGCAGCCAGTTATCGAAGTGCGATTGCGCTTGAACCCAAAATCGCTGAAATACATTTCAACCTTGGCGTGGTGCTGGGGCATTTGGGCCGCATGGACGAGGCCATTGCTTCCTATCGCAAAGCCATCTCCCTGAAACCTGATCTTGCAGTTGCTTATTTCAACCTGGGCTTTGCCTTGCAAACCCTGGGGCGTTATGAAGAAGCCATCCCCAGTTATCGCAAAGCGGCGGCCATGCAGCCCACGTTTTATGAAGCACATGGCAATCTGGGTACGGTGTTGCAGAAGCAGGGCAAGATGGAAGATGCCATTGCCAGTTACCGCAAGGCACTTGAGATCCATGCAGATCCGCGTGGTTACTTTAATCTCGCCACCGCATTGCGCGATCACGGTCAGTTGGAAGATGCCGTAACGGCATACCGCTCGGCGCTGCGCATGCAGCCTGATTATGTTGATGCCTGGAACAACCTGGGTGAGGCACTGCGCGATCAGGGCAATATGGATGAGGCAGTCAAAGCCTATCAGCATGCCTTGAGTCTGGATGCAGCGCATGCTGCCGCCAACTACAATCTGGCCGAGTTTTTATATCTTGCGCGTGAATATGCCCAGGCAATACCTTATTTTGAGCGCTCGCAGTTGGGCGATTGGCAAGAGCGCATCCTGTACTGCCTTTATAAATCCGAGCAGTTTGATGCATTCAAGGCGCGCTTGCCCCAGGTCATGGGCGATACCCATGCCTCGCCTTTCCTGGCGACCTTGTCTACGCATTACGCGACCAACTTTGGCGTGCCAGATCCCTATCGCTTTTGCCCGCAGCCCATGGAGTATGTCTTCCATAGCCGCATCGCTCCTCTGGCCGAGCAGGACAGCAGTTTGCTGAATGCGCTGCTGAAAGATATTACCCTCACCGAAATTGCCGAGCGCAAGCAGGGCCGGCTACATCATGGCATACAGTCGGCGGGCAATCTGTTCAAACGCTCCGAAGCTTCTTTTAAAACCCTGGCGCAGCTGATCAAACAGCAAGTACAGGCATTCCGTGAGCGCTATGCCGGACAGGATTGCGAATTGATTGAAGGCTTCCCGGATGACATCGAGTTCACCAGTTCCTGGTACGTGAAAATGCAAAAAGGCGGACATCTCACCTCGCATATCCACGAGATCGGCTGGCTCAGCGGCTGTGTTTACCTGGCAATCCCTAAGGAAAAACAGGGCGAGCATGATGGCAGTATTGAGTTCAGTACGGATGGGGACGAATACCCACGCCAGCATGATGATTTCCCGGTGAAGGTGATCGCGCCGCAAGTGGGCGATATTGTGCTGTTCCCTTCGTCACTCTTTCATCGCACCATCCCGTTCAGTTCTAATGAAGAGCGTATTTGTGTCGCTTTTGATATCAAGCCCAAGGTCGCCAAGGTGGGGGCCGCCGTCACCATGACCGTCGCCTGGATGGCGATCACCTTCGCCGATATCCTTGAAGTAGGGGTTGTCTCACTGCGATATGCCATATAAACAACGATGAGCATAAAAAAGCCGGGAAATTTTCCCCGGCTTTTTTATGCATGCAAATCCGCTTACACCTTTTTGCCGCCTGGCCCGGCCAGATACCAGACAATCAGACCCAAGACCGGGAATACCAGCACACCCAGTATCCACAACAGCTTGGCGACAGTATCCGCTGAACTTTGCGCAATTTTGATAATGGCAAAAATGTCGGCGATCAAAATCAGAATTCCGATGATGCTGCTCAATTTATTTCCCCTTTTTTGTAAGTGTTGGTGCCAGTCATCATAAGCATAAGCCAGTGTAGTGGCTATCGGCTTCTATCCTATGTCCTTGTAGGACAGAAAAGGACAGCTGTTATGTGGCTTTTAGGCCACGGAGACATCGCAAGCTGTTGTTTTGATATGTGACGGGCTTCACGGATTAGACATGTTTTGTGTTGTGTTTCTGCAACAAGTCCCAACTCTTTACTTTATTTAACGAATGGTAATCGTTATCATTAACATAATCGCAAGCCAATAGCCATGCTTAAAGCCAGCCACTTTCAATCAAACATCAATAACTTTTAAAAGGAATACGCTATGGTTCTATCAAAAGGGTCAATCCTTTCCAGCCTGACTCCGAATGCTGGAAAGACTTCAATATCTATTTGTTCCGCTTCCCGGGTTTTCCCAGTGGGCGCCATGATGGCTTCCTTGCTGATGGCAACACCTGCGTTTGCTGCCGAGACAACCGCTGCTGCACAGACAGCAGCCAGCGAAACCGCACAAGAGTTGCCTGTCGTTAAGGTGAGTGATACCGCCGATAAGAAAGAAAAAGATGGCTATCAGGCAACCAAGACTCGCGTGGGCAAGATGCTGCAGGATCCTCAGGATGTACCGCAGGCGGTAACTTCCGTAACTCGCAAGTTGATGGATGAGCAACAGGTTGGTTCTCTCCGTGAGGCGTTACGCAACGTTTCTGGCTTGACTTTCAATGCTGCGGAAGGTGGTAGAGCTGGTGATAACATGATGTTGCGTGGTTTTTATACTTTCGGGGATATTTACCTTGATGGAATCCGCGATACTGCACAATACAATCGTGAAACATTCAATCTTGAGCAAGTGGATGTATTGCGTGGGTCCGCAGCGATGCTGTTTGGTCGTGGCCAGGCGGGTGGCGTGATCAACCAAGTCACCAAAATGGCCAAGCTTGAGGATGAAAACCGTATTACAGGAAGTCTGGGGACTTACGATTACCGTCAGTTCACTGGCGACTTCAACAAGCAGTTGACCGAGACAGCGGCGATTCGTGTAAATGTCATGGATCGCTACGAAGAGACGTACCGCAAAAATCCTGCAAATGGGGATAGACCTTCATTAGATCGTGAAGGTATTGCAGTAAGCTTTGGTGCCGGGATTGGTACTGATAATGAGTTGTTCTTGAACCATGTATATACACAGACGCGCGATGTGCCTGATTATGGGATCAATTTCGTGAATGGTCGCCCTATTAATCGAGCCGTGGCTGGTGGCACCATCAACGATAGCACTTTCTATGGCGGTAACAAGAACTTCGATAATAGTGATACCCGCATCAGTACTGCGATTTTCACGCATAAGTTCAATGACGATACGCAAATTCGTACCCAATTGCGCCATGCGGATTATGAACGTGCATATTGGGCAAAAACCCCAAGTGCGACTCTCTTGCCTACGGATACTCTTGGCGTTGGCGGTAATGTCACACGAAAAATGGACTACGAGACATTGACCTTACAGTCTGACTTCATTACCAAGTTTAATCTCGCTGGCATGAAGCACCAATTTTTGACCGGTATCGAATATTTGAAGGAAGACTCATATCGCCAAGCCTTGCGTAACCTCGGTACAACCGCTAATCCTTATTACACCAGCAGCCAGGTAACAGGTGCAGCAACTAAATTCAAGGCTGATAACTATGCATTGTATGTGCAAGATAGCATCGAATTCATTCCCAAATGGGAGGTGTTACTCGGTGTGCGGCGCGATGAGATGCGCGCCGATTACTCTAGCGCGACTTCACCTAGCCTGAGCTACGGGGAAAACAGCTACCGTACAGGACTCTCATGGCATCAGAATGATGCAACCCACTATTATCTTAGTTGGAGCGACTCATTCAGCCCAACAGCGGATTTGTATCAATTGACGGTGACTCCTCTTCCGCCTGAAAGAAGCAAGACGGCCGAACTGGGCGGCAAGTGGCTATTCCTTGATGGTGATTTATCCTTCCGTACAGCAATCTATCGCACGACCAAGGACTGGGAGCGCAGTACTGATCTGGAGTCCACGGCTTCTGTCCTTACCAAGAAGCGTCGTACCGATGGTATTGAGTTTGAAGTGGCTGGCCGGGTCACGGACAATTGGGAAGTCTTCAGCGGCCTTGCCTTTATGGATGCCAAAATTCTGGAGGTGGCAGAAAACGTCAACGCGAATACGGGGGTAATCACTTCTGCGGATCCGCGATTCAAAGGTCAACGGGCACGCAATACTCCACCCGTCACGTTCAATATGTGGACGACGTATACATTTGCGGAGAATTGGAAAGTCGGCGGTGGCTTCGAAGCAAAAGGCGAACGTTATGGTTATAACCCATCCACGACCAATGCAAGTGCAATTTTCCCAAATGGTGAATTTACGCCAAACAAGCTGCCCGGCTATACTCGCTGGGATGCCATGGTGGCCTACGAGCAACCCAAATGGGCAGTGCGTTTGAATGTGAAGAACTTGTTCGACAAAGAGTATTATGATGCCATTTACGATAACGGTGGCTTCTCCGTCCCTGGTAATCGCAGACAGGCAATCCTGACGACAGAGTTGAAGTTCTAGTCTCTTGTTCGTTCCCAGCAAAGCCGGATAATTTCCGGCTTTGCTGCATTTACAGAATAGGTTTTCAAGATGCTGTTACATATTCCCCGGGTCCTCAATGCTGAAGAGCTCGCGCATATGCGTCAGATTCTCTCAGCGGCCACATGGACTGACGGCAAAGTCACCGCTGGCACCCAGTCTGAGCAGGTCAAACGCAATATCCAGCTACCGGAAACCTCCGCCGAAGCGGAGCAGGCGCGGCAGATCGTGCTCAAGGCGCTTAGTCGCAATGCCTTGTTTTTCTCTGCAGCATTACCCAAGAAAATCTATCCGCCATTGTTCAATCAATACCGCGAAGGTATGGATTTTGGTGCGCATATCGATAACTCCGTGAGAACCCACGCCATCTCTGGCATGCACGTGCGTACCGATATTTCCTGCACCTTGTTTATTGCCGACCCGGAGAGTTACGAGGGTGGGGAACTGGTGATTGAAGATACCTATGGTCACCAGATGGTCAAGCTGCCAGCGGGCGATATGGTGCTGTATCCCGGCACCAGTTTGCATCATGTGCGGCCTGTTACCCAGGGCGCGCGTCTGGCGAGTTTTTTCTGGATACAAAGCATGATCCGTGAAGATGCCCAGCGCACACTGCTGTTTGATATGGATGCCGCGATTGCGACCCTGCGTGAACAGGTGGGGGATAACGCGGCCGTTATACGATTAACCGGCAATTATCACAATCTGATCCGGATGTGGGCCGATACCTGAGGAGTGAATATTTGATGAAATTACGTACATGGAGCCTGGGTGCTCTTCTGCTGTTGTCGACCATGCATGCGTGGGCGGCGGCCAATTGTCCTGCTTACCCCAAAGAGGAGTGGGCATCTGAAGATACCTTGAAACAAGCATTGGCGGATGAAGGCTACAAGATCAAGAAATTCAAGATTGACGGCAATTGCTACGAAATCTACGGCTGGAACAAGGAAGGCAAAAAGGTCGAGATTTATTTCGACATGAAAACCTTCGTCATCATTAAAGCGGAAGTGGAGCGTTAAGCTTGCGTGACGGGGCTGTCTGGCCTTGGTTCGTGAGGCTGACCCACTGGCTGGTGGCGGCTATCGTCGTGGTGAACTGGTTTAATGAAACCGGTGAGTGGCATCGCAATTTGGGCTATGCCGCGGTGGTTATGGTGGTTGCCAGGGTGATGTATGGCCTGTTGACTTCCGTCCAGATGGCACGCTTTTATTGGCCGGGTGGCAGGCAGCTGAGTATGCATATCCAATCCATCATGCATCGGCGGGCGGAGCATCATGTGGGGCATAATCCCCTCGGGCAATGGGCGGTCTATCTGATGTGGCTATTGCTCGCCATGCTGGCCCTGACAGGCTGGGTAAGCCGTACCGATGCATTTTGGGGTGAGGATTGGCCGGTTGTATGGCATGGCTATTTGTCCTCTTGCCTGCAGGTCCTAGTGCTTGTGCATGTGGCTGCAGTGCTGCTGATGTCCCGCATTCAGCGCACCAATCTCATTAAAGGCATGCTCCTGCGCAAAAAAATGTAAATGTCCACGCCTGCGTCTGGCTGCCTCTTCCCGATAGCAGCCGGGCACGTTAGTTTATGCACCTCTTTTTTCGTTGATATTTTTCCCATGCAAAAAACACTCGCACAACAAAACGCACAACGCGGCCGTACCCTCCGCCTGTTAAGAAAAATCCATGGCTGGCTTGGCCTCTGGGGCGCCGTATTGGGGCTCTTGTTTGGACTCACGGGTTTCTTGCTCAATCATCGTGCCGTCATGAAGATTCCGGCCGCGCAGATGGAAGAAAGTGAAATCCAGCTCAGCGTGCCGCAGCCTTATCCGCAAAATGCGAAAGCGTTTACCGCGTTTGTGCAGCAGGCGCTGGACATTCAACATGATCCATTGGAGCGCAAGCCACGTAAAGGGGATAAGGACAAGGGCGCGCAAGGGTCGGTGATGCGCGAAAAAGGCGAGCATGACGCTCGCTTCATGGGGCGCGACATGTCGCAACCTGCGAAATGGGAAGTGGAGTTTCGCATGCCGCAAATGCGTATTCGCGCCGAGTATATTGCCGGAAATCAGTTTGCGACCATTCATCGCGAAGATGCCAATGCCTGGGCATACATCATGAACATGCACAAAGGCGTGGGGGCCAATGTAGCCTGGGTGTTGCTGGCAGATACCATCGCAGGTGCCATGATCGTGCTTTCGATTACCGGCGTATTGCTGTGGACCAAAATGCGTCAATCACGCCTGGTCATGGCAGGCCTGATTAGCGCTTCTCTGGTGGCCACTATCTGGGCTGCGCTTGGCATGTTGTAGCGCACCTTGACCGTTGCAGGCTGTATCGCAGCCTGACTGAAAATGCACACAACCTTTGGGCGTGTGCTTTTTTTATGCCTGCGTTCAAGGCCACTTATTCATGTGCAAGAAATGCGATGCAATCCATTCAGCGATTGCCAGCGGGGGAAAATCTTTACTACAATTTACAATTGTAAACAATTATCAATATCACAATAGGTAAAGATTTCCCCATATGCATCCTCACGCGACTCCTTGCTTTCCCGTTAAAACCCTCTGTCTGATGCTGGCGGCATTGCCTGCCATTGCCTATGCAGAAGAAGCCACCACGACACTGCCCCAGGTGGAGGTCACGTCCAATAAAGTGACCGAACCCGCCAAGACCGATGGCTATGTCACCAAGTCCAGCACCACGGCCACCAAAACCAATACGCCGCTGAAAGACGTACCGCAGGCCGTGACCGTGGTCAGCCAGTCGCAAATCAAGGATCAGGCCATCCGCAGCATGGAAGATGCCATACGCTACACCCCGGGAGTGGGCATGGCGCAGGGTGAGGGCAATCGCGATACCGTCGTGTTTCGCGGCAATGCCAGTACGGGTGACTTTTTCCTCGATGGCGTCAGGGATGATGTTCAGTACTACCGGGATTTTTATAACATTGAAAGCGTGGAAGTATTGCGCGGCGCCAATGGCATGATCTTTGGGCGTGGCGGCGCCGGTGGTGTGGTCAATCGCGTCAGCAAGGAGGCGGGCTGGGATCCCGTGCGCGAGATTTCGCTGCAAGCGGGTTCGTATGACCAGCGTCGAGGCAGCATTGATATCGGGCAGGCCATCAATGAAGCGGCGGCTTTCCGCCTGAATGCGATGGTAGAAAATGCCGATAGCTACCGCGATGGCGTGTCATTGCGCCGTTACGGCATCAACCCGACCGTGACGCTGTTCCCAACTGAGAAAACCAAAGTCGTGCTCAGCGCGGAGTATTTCACCGACCACCGCACGGCAGACCGGGGCATTCCTTCACAAAATGGCCGGCCATTTGCCACCAACGAGTCGACTTTCTTCGGCAATGCCGCCAAGAGCCCCACGGAAATTGAAGCCCAGAACTACAGCGCACTGGTCGAACACAGCTTTGACAACGGCGTGTTACTGAGAAACCGCACGCGCTATTCCGACTTCGACAAGTATTACCAGAACGTGTTTGCCAACAGCGCCGTGGATGCCAGCGGCAACTACACCGTCGCCGCCTATCGCGATGATACCCAGCGCGAAAATCTGTTCAACCAGACCGACTTGCTCTATACCCTCAAGCAGGGTGCGGTCACCCACAAGCTGTTGGTCGGCATGGAGCTTGGCCGGCAGGACACCGATAACGTCCGCTACAGACCCAACTCCACCGGCACACTGACCACGACGCAGTCGGCGCAGAATCCTGTATTCAATGGCCCGATTAGCTTTACCAACCTGCAAACTCGCAACCGCAGCCAGGTGGATGTGGCCGCGTTTTACCTGCAGGATCAGATTATCCTGAACCCGCAGTGGCAAGTGATTGTGGGCGCGCGTCTGGATAAATTCGATGTCGATTTCAAAAATCAGATTTCCGGTCAGAAAATCAAATCCGACGACGATCTTTTCTCGCCGCGTGCGGGCCTGATCTACAAGCCTGTTGAGCCTGTGTCTCTGTATGCCAGTTACAGCCAGTCCTATGTGCCACGCGCAGGCGACCAGCTGACCTCGCTGACAGTGGTGACCAGCACCTTTGACCCGGAAAAATTCAAGAACACCGAAGTCGGTGCCAAGTGGGAAGTAAAACCGGGGCTGGAGATCAATGCGGCCATTTTCAAGCTGGAGCGCACCAATGTCGCAGTTTCGACCAGTGCAACTACGTCAGCGCTGGTCGATGGTCAGGACACCAAGGGCTTTGAACTGAGTGCCCTGGGCCGTATCACCGACAAGTGGAATGTGATTGGCGCCTATACCCTGCAAAAAGCCGAGCTGGTCGACACCACTAGCGTCGGCGCCAATGGTGCCAGCGCACCCAATACGCCGCGCAATACCTTCTCCCTATGGAACCGCTACGACATCAATGAAACTTGGGGTGTCGCGCTGGGGGCGATAAGCCGTAGCGAGATGTACACCTCGTTTGACAACACCGTGCAGCTGCCGGGCTACACGCGCTTTGACGGCGCGGTTTACGCCAAACTCGATAAAAACCTGCGCCTGCAGGTCAATATCGAGAATATCCTGAACAAGGAGTATTACCTGTACGCCCACAACAATAACAACATCACGCCGGGTTCGCCTACGGCGGCGCGTGCCACTCTGATCTACAATTTCTGATCGGGTGTTCCGTACTGGCAGGCGTGAGGGACTGCCAATAAAAAAAGCACACGCATTTCCACGTGTGCTTTTTTATTGCCTGCAAATGGAGCGGAGTTTAACGCTTGCTTTCCAGCTCTTCCCAGCGCTGCATGGCGGCATCGATGGCTGAAGCCAGCTCATCCAGCCGCGCTTGCAGGGTTTTGACCTGCTCGGGGTTTTCGCGGTAAAGGTCCGGGCTGGCGAGCGATACATTGATCTCGGCCTGTTCCTGTTCCAGCTGCTCAATACGGCCGGGCAGCTCTTCCAGTTCGCGGTTTTCCTTGAAGCTCAGGCGATTGGCCGCCGGTTTGGCCGCGGCAGGTTTTGCAGCGGCTGGTGCGCTGGCAGCCCGGGTTTTCTCGGCAGCCAGGTTGGCTGCCTGCTGTTGCTTGTAGCGATACCAGTCGTCATAGCCGCCGCCAAACTCATCCAGTACGCCATGGCCTTCAAACGCAATCACCTGGGTGACAGTGTTTTCCAGGAAGGCTCTATCGTGGCTGACCAGAAACAGCGTGCCTTCAAACTCCTGCAGCAGGTTTTCCAACAACTCCAGGGTGTCGATATCCAGATCGTTGGTGGGTTCGTCCAGCACCAGCACATTGGCCGGGCGCGCAAACAGGCGCGCCAGCAACAGGCGGTTGCGCTCGCCACCGGAGTGCGATTTCACCGGCGAGCGCGAGCGCTGCGGCGGGAACAGAAAGTCTTCCAGATAACTGATGACATGCTTGCGCTCATTGCCGATCTGCACGAATTCGGAGCCGGGGCTGATGGTGTCGGCCAGCGTGGCTTCCTCATCCAGCTGCTCGCGCATCTGGTCAAAATACGCCACGTTGAGATTGGTGCCGCGCTGTATGGTGCCGCTATCGGGTTCCAGCTCGCCCAGTATCATCTTGAGCAGGGTGGATTTACCCGCGCCATTCGGGCCCAACAGGCCGATGCGGTCGCCCCGCAGAATGCGCGTGCTGAAATCCTTGACCAGCACCTTGTCGCCATAGGCTTTGTTCACATGCTCCAGCTCGGCCACCAGCTTGCCCGAGCGTTCACCACTATCCAGCGTCAGCTTGACGTTGCCCTGGCGCTCGCGGCGCGCAGCCCGCTCCAGACGCAGCTGTTCCAGACGTCGCACGCGACCTTCATTGCGGGTACGGCGCGCCTTGATGCCCTGGCGTATCCAGGCTTCTTCCTGCGCCAATACCTTGTCAAACTTGGCAGCATGCGTGGCTTCTACCGCCAGCAGCTCTTCCTTTTTCACCAGATACTGGGTGTAGTTGCCAATAAAATCCGTGAGATGGCCGCGGTCCAGCTCCACAATGCGCGTCGCCAGCCGATCCAGGAAGCGGCGATCGTGGGTAATGAACAACACGCTGCCCTGAAAGCCGAGCAACAGCTCTTCCAGCCACTCAATCGCGGCAAAATCCAGGTGGTTGGTCGGTTCATCCAGCAGCAGCACTTCCGGCTCCGCGACCAGGGCGCGGCCCAGGGCCACGCGCTTGCGCCAGCCGCCGGAGAGGGTGGAGATCAAGGCATCGGGGTCTAATTCCAGACGGCTCAGCGCTGCATCTACCTTGCTCTGCGACTGCCAGCCCTGACGGGCATCGAGTTCGTGCTGCAAGACTTGCATGCGGGCCATCAGCTGATCAAGGTCAGCATCGGGGTTGCCCATGCTGTGCGATACCTGGTGGTATTCCAGCAGAATTTTCTGCAGGTCGCCCAGGCCTTCGGCCACGGCTTCAAACACGGTGTGGGTCGGCTCCAGTACTGGTTCCTGCGGCACATAGGCCACGCGCGCATTGGGCGCGCGCCACAGGGTGCCGTCGTCCAGTTTGCTGTCGCCAGCAATGACTTTCAGCAGGCTGGATTTGCCAGCCCCGTTGCGGCCAATCAGGCCGACACGTTCACCGGGGTCCAGCTGAAAATCGGCGTGATCAAGAAGAGGGTAATGTCCATAAGCCAGGCTGGCTTGGTCGAGCGTTATATAAGGCATGCCGCATTTTAACAGGTTGCAGCGCGCATGCGCCTGTTGCGGCGATGTTTGCCACGGTAATTTACAGCTTGCCGTGCAGTTGCTCGGCTAAAAAATCGACAAACAGGCGGATGCGGGCCGGGATATGGCAACGGCTGTGATAGATGGCATGCAATGGTTTGCTGTCAGCTACATGGCAACCAGCAAGAATTTCAACCAGGCGGCCGACACGCAGGGCTTCGGCCACATGGAAATAACTCATGCGGCTAATGCCCATATCTGCCAGTGCCATTTGTAGCAACGTCTCGCCATTATTGGCCTGGAGGTTGCCGCGCACAGCCACGCTTTGCTGGCTGCCATCGGGCAGGCGAAAGCGCCACTCACTCAGACTATGACTAAAGTTGAAATCGAGGCAGTTATGGCGGACGAGATCAGAAGGCGTTTGCGGCGTGCCATGGCGCGCAAGATAAGCCGGGGTGGCTACCAGCAAATGCCGACTATCTCCCAACTTGCGCGCTACCAGCCCGGAATCCTTGAGTGCGCCGTGGCGGATGGCAATGTCGGTGCGTTCTTCCAGCAAGTCGATCAATGTATCAGTCAGGGTGAGGTCGATAGTGACTTCTGGGTAACATTTGAAAAACGCAGGCAAGGCGGGGATCAGCACATGATGACCGAATGAGAGTGAGGCATTTACCCGAAGATGGCCGCGGGGTGCATCGTTTTGTGGGGCGATACGGTTCTCGGCTTCTTCCATGTCGGCCAGCAGCTTTAAGCAGCTCTCATGAAACAGCTGACCCTCTGGTGTCGGGTGTAGTTGCCGCGTCGTGCGGTTGAGCAGGCGGATAGCGACACGTTGCTCTAGCCGCGCGATCAGTTTGGCGACAGCTGAGGGCGTCAAATCCAGTTGGCGCGCGGCGGCAGAAAAACTGCCCGACTGTACGACTTGGGCAAACACCAGCATTTCTTTCCAGCGATTAACATTCATGGATGAAGTAAACCATTTAGTGGCAGGGTGATTTGTGAAATGAATTCATAACAGATTGTCATCTTGCCTGTCTACTGGCCGGCCCGGTTTTCACGCACCATTCTGCTAATCAAGTTTAAGCAGGAGATGCAGCATGCCTTTAGCTATTTATGCCCTCACTATTGGGTCTTTCGGAATAGGCATTACCGAATTCGTGATCATGGGCTTATTGCCTGAGGTCGGGCGCGACATGGGAGTAACGTTATCGCAGGCGGGCTATCTGGTCAGCGGCTACGCGCTAGGCGTAATGATCGGTGCCCCTTTGATGATAGGCGTTACTGGCCACATGGCACGCAAACACGTATTACTGTGGCTGATGGTGATTTTTACCATTGGCAACCTGGCCTGTGCCATGGCACCAGAATATTGGAGTCTGCTATTGGCGCGTGTCGTTACCTCCTTCGCGCATGGGGCTTTCTTCGGCATAGGCTCCGTGGTGGCCACCAGTCTGGTGCCGCGTGAAAAGCAGGCTTCAGCCATTGCCCTGATGTTTACTGGACTCACCCTCGCGAATGTGCTTGGCGTGCCACTGGGCACTTGGGTGGGACAGCTCTATGGTTGGCGCACAACCTTTGCGCTGGTCACGGTCGTGGGCGTGCTGGCCGTGATGACGATAGGCCTGCTATTACCGCGAGATTCCCGCCACAGCACTGCCCCAAGCTTTGCCAATGAGTTGCGCGTGCTCAGGCAACGCCAGGTGATGCTCGGCCTGGGCATGACAGTCTTCGGCTTTGGCGGCCTGTTTGTTGTTTTTACCTATATCGCCCCTGTTCTTACCAGCCTGGCAGGGTTTCCCGGGCAGGCGGTCTCTCCCATTTTGCTGGTATTTGGCGTGGGGCTGGTACTAGGTAACTGGGCGGGCGGTAAAGCCGCTGATCAACGGCTGATGCCGACATTAATCGGCACTATTGCCTTGTTGATGTTGTGCTTGCTGGGGTTTGGATGGGCCATGCAATCTCAGGTGATGACCATAATCGCCGTCGGATTGCTAGGGGTGGTGTCGTTCGCGACCGTTCCCGCCATGCAGATGCGCGTGCTTGAAAAGGCAAGTGCTGCGCCTAATCTGGCCGCCGCCCTTAATATTGGTGCCTTTAACCTGGGAAATGCGATCGGTGCCTGGCTGGGCGGCTTGGTGATTGACTATGGTAATGGCTTGCCGGGACTGCATTATGCCGGTGCGCTGATGGCGCTGGTGGGGTTGCTGCTCGCAGTCTATAGCGCGGCACTGGACAGGCGCTCATCGCCGCTGCTGGCAAAAGAGTAGACGAATAAAACCTGGCCTTGTTGGACGGATTTTTCTAGCTGACATGGGCTGCCGGATTCACCGCGCCTTGTCTGTGTGCATTGCTTAATGCTGGGTTTTAGCTGGCGTAGCTTCCTGCTTGAGCTGCTGCAAGACCTCGGCGCAGCTGGCCTGTTTGCCATTGCCCGGGTCGACAAATGGCAGAATGGCTGCCAGTGGATTGATCAGCCCCAGGGCAATGCCACCAATCACGCGCAGGGCGATCGGAGTTTTTTCGATAGACACCTCGGGCTGCAAAAAGCTGCCTTGTACATGTATGGGCGAGCGCACGGTCAGTGGCGATACGTTCTTTGGCTTGGCTACCAAACGCAGGTCCAGCTGCTCTTTGCCCATGTCGATATGGCCATCGGTCAATACCCGGGTCACCGGGGTATCCATCAAGCCGACGCGGGGGCTGAGTATGCCGTGCGTTGCCTGCATGTCGATCACGGCGCATTGCAGGGGCACTGGGCTGTCGCCCTGGATCATCACGCCCAGCGCCTGGGCAATATCCAGACCGAGTGCCTCCACGATCAGGTGCGAGACCGAGCCATCGCGCACGGCCATGAAGACATTGCCGTCCAGCGAACCCAGCAGCTCGGCGGTGGTTTGGCCTTTGCCATCCAGTTTGGCATTGCCGTTTAAGCGGCCGGTGAGATAAGGCTGTGGTTCGGGCTTGTTTTCTTTTTTGGCGTTTTCGCGCTGGGTTTGCGAGATTTTCAGCCATTTGTAGAGATCAATGTTTTTCCAGGCGAGCTCAGCGCGCCAGACCGGAATCGCCTCGGGCGGTAGCTTCTTCACATCCGCTTCCAGGCCATTCAGTTTGCTGGCGTCGACCGAGATCATGCCGGACAGGCTGCCATCCGCCGTGTTGGCGTCTATATCGGCCAGGCCCAGCTTGCCTTTTTCCAGTTGCAGGGTGGCTTTCAGCGGGGCAATCGGCCGCTGGAAAGCCGAGCCCAGGTCCACGTAATCCATCAGGATGCTGATGCGGGCATCCATCTTGTTCAGCGCGGGCAGGTTCAAGGGCTTATCCGGAATGGCGCGGGTGCGGGGCGCATTGTCGCCAGCTTCTGCTTCAGTGGCGGTACCAAAGGCCGGCCCCAGGTCAGCCAGCACAAAGCGCTTGCCGCGAATATCACCGGTGAGTAATGGTGTGGTCGGCCGCAAGTCATATTTGAATTTGCCCGTGAGATCACTGCTGCCGATATGGGCTGAGGTGACATCGGCCAGCCACAAGCCACCTTCCTTTTGCAATCTGGTGGTCAGGGTAAACGGCGCCGTGGTGGGCAATACCGTGCTGACCAGATTGCCAAACAGGCTCAGCGATGGACCTTTTACCGTCAGCGTGCCCTTGATGGATTGCTCACCCAGCGCATCGGCCACCTGCCCATCGAAGTCGGCGCGCAGGCCGCCATATTCCACCCAGCCTTTGGAACGCACCGTGTCGTTGCTTTCCTTGAGGCTGGCAATCGGCAAAAAGCCACTGGTAGCCAGATGGCCGCGCAGCGCCTCTTTGTGCAGCTTGCCTTCAATATCGACATTGGATTGCATGGCGGCGCTGGCCGGCTTGCTGGCAGTCTGCTCTGTGCCTTCCTGCGTGTTGAAGCGCAGATCCAGATCGGCTTCCGAGAGTGCATCGCGCACGACTGCCGTGCCGTTATGAATTACCAGGTTTTCAAAGATGGGGAAGGGCCGTGGCGGTTCCTGGTCATCCTGCTTGAATTGCCAGGTGGATACGCCATCCCGATTGCGCAGCACGCGGGCGTCAATCTCTTCCACGCGCAGGCTCTTGATGCGATAGGCATCGCCAGGTTGGAGCGTGAGCAAATCACGATAGCGCAGCCGCAGTTCGGCTTCTTTCACATCCACAAAATGCGGCACCTTGAAAGTATCCGGCGCGGAGATATTCAGGCCACCGGCGCGCAGATAAATCCCGCTGAGGAGATGCAGCTCAAACGGCGCGGTGATGACAATCCTGCGCTCCAGCTTTTCACTCAGAAACTGTTGTGCCGGCGCCCGCAGAAACGGCCAGCCCGCCAGCTCGCAGGCGCCAAGTGCAATCAGCAGCAGAAGCAGCGTAATCCAGAAGGTGCGGAACAATGGGCGGGAAAATAGCGGTGGCATGCGGTTCTTATTCAGTGGTTGATGTTTAAATGGAAAGCATAAACGCTGACAAGTTCACCGCTGTTTGGTGCAAGGCGGGAAGTCTGGCGATTTCATGCAGCCCCGAGTCTGGGCGCAATGGCTGCCAGAAGCAAGGTGAATCCCATGCCCATAGTAAGGCGCTGACCCATCTGCCAGCGCTTAGCCAAAGTGAGCCAGTGTGTCTCTCAGTCAGCGTCTGCCAGCAGGCGATAGCCCACACCGGTCTCCGTCAGCAGGTAGCGCGGTTGGGCCGGGTCAGCCTCCAGCTTGTGGCGCAGATGGCCCATGTAGATGCGCACATAATGTCCACTCTCGATATGGCTGGGGCCCCAGACTTCCTTCAAGAGCTGGCGTTGGGTGACCACGCGCCCGGCATAGCGGATCAGCGTGGCCAATAACCTGAACTCGATGGGCGTGAGACTGATCAGCGCATCGCCGCGATGCACCTGGCGATTCACCAGGTCCACCCGAATATCTCCCATGGTGAAAACGCTCTCCTGTGCCGTATTGCCCGCCTGCGAATGTCGCCGTAACTGGGCGCGTATGCGTGCCAGCAACTCGGCCGTACCAAACGGCTTGGTCAGGTAATCATCGGCGCCGGCATCCAGTGCGCTGACTTTCTGCGCCTCCTGCGTGCGGGCCGAGAGCACTATCATTGGCACATTGCTCCAGCTGCGAATCTGGCGAATGACGTCTATGCCATCCATATCCGGCAAGCCGAGGTCGAGAATGATGGCATCCGGTTTGCGCGTGCCGGTATCAATCACCCCTTGTTTGCCGCTGGGCGTGCTGTGCACGGTGAAACCGGCATCTTCCAGCGCAGCGTGGACAAAACGCTGAATCTGGACTTCATCTTCAATCAGGATGATGGTGGCCGTGCTGCTCATGCGGGTGTTTCCTCGGCGAGTGGGGGTGCGGGTGGTTCGCCCAATGGTAAGGAAAAAATGAACCGTGTGCCATGCGGCTGTTGCGCTTCTGCCCATAGCGCGCCGCCATGCGCCTGAATGATAGCCTTGCAGATGGAAAGCCCCAGGCCGACACCAGGTTGCGGCGACTCGACTTTGCCGCGGGTAAATTTCTGGAATATCTGGGTTTCCATCCCGGCTGGCAGGCCCCAGCCTTCATCGGCCACGGTGACCCACACCTCACCTGGATGCTGCTGGGCAGAAATGCGTATGGTGGTATTCGGCGGACTGTATTTGCAGGCATTGTCCAGCAGGTTGCAGAACACGCGTTCCAGCAGTACCGCATCAAACTGCAGCAGGGGCAGCTCGGGCGGTAGCGTGACTTCAATACGGTGCTGCTGGCTGACTGGTTGCATCGCGCGCAGGGCGCTGCCCAGCACCTCCTCCAATACCTGCCACTGGCTGTTGAGTTGCACACTGCCAGCCTGCAGGCGTGCCATGTCCAGCAGATTCACCACCAGTTGCTGCATGCGAAACGCCTGGTCGTACAGGGTCTCCAGCTGGGCATGCCGCTCAGAGGGCATGTCCGGGGCCTGGCGCAGCTGGTCGGCGATGCCGAGCAACGAGGTCAGCGGCGTGCGCAGGTCATGGGAAATTGCACTCAACAGCGAATTGCGCAAGCGTTCCGACTCCATGGAAATCAGCGCATCGCGCGCCACTTCGACGTAATGCTTGCGCTCCAGCGCCAGGGCAATCTGCGCGGCAAAGGTATCCAGCAGCTGGCGTTGTTCCGGCAAAAAGATGGCCGCCTGGTTTTCCGGGACGATGGCCAGCACGCCGCGGGTGCGCATCGGCGCCTTGAGCGGCACATACAGCACCGGGCTGGAGGGCAGGGTATTGGTGCCCAGACCAGCGTGTTCCTGATGATCAAAGGTCCATTGCGCGATGCCGAGATCCACATCGGCCAGGGTATGCCCATGCCCGGCATCCGCTTCCGGTGCCCGCAGCTTGTCATCGGCATCCGGCAGCAGAATGGCAGCGCGGCTCTGAAACAGGCTGGCGATATGGTGCACGCTGACCTCGACAATATGCTGCGTGGTCATGGTGGAGGCTAGCTCCTTGCCAATCTCGTACAAGGCCAGGCTGCGGCGTTCGCGGTAATTGGCGATCACGGCCTGATAACGCAGACTGGAGGTGAGGTTGCTGATGACCAGCGCCACCGACAGCATGATGCCAAAGGTCAGCAGGTATTGCGTGTCGGAGACGGTAAACGACAGCTTGGGCGGCACAAAAAAGAAATCAAACGCCGATACGCTGAGGATCGACGCCAGGATGCCGGGGCCGCGTCCATAGCGTATCGAGATCAGCATGACGCCCAGGAGGTAGAGCATGATGACATTTGATAGCTCGAAGTATTGCAGCAGCATGCCCGCGATGACCGAGGTGGCGGCACTGATGGCCAGCGCCCACAGGTAGCCACGTTTTTTCAGGCCGGATAAATGGGCATTGGCTGCCATTTGCAGGCTGTGCTGCGGTGCTGGCTTGTGCCGTGGCTTGGGCTGGCGTACCACCACATGCAAGTCAATATCGGTGGCTTCCTTCGCCAGTTGATCGGTCACGCTGGGGACAAACAGGCGCATCAGCAAAGGCCGCCTTGGCTTGCCTACCACCAGGCGCGAGACATTGCGGCTGCGCGCATAGTCCAGCAGCACGGTGCTGACCTCATCGCCGCTCAGGGTGGCGGTGGTAGCCGCGCCCAGTGTTTGCGCAAGCCGCAGGTTGTCCAGAATGGCCTGACGCTCGGCGTGCCCGAGCTTTTGCAGGGCGGGCGTTTCCACATAGGCGGCCAGCCATTCGGCTTTCATGCTGATGGCAAGACGGGCGGCGGTTCTCACCAGTTGCTCGGCCTCCGGGCCCGGCCCCAGGCCCACCAATATGCGCTCATGGGTTTGCCAGACGTGCTGGATGCTCTGGTCAGTACGATATTCGCGCATCTGCGCATCCACACGGTCTGCGGTGCGGCGCAATGCCATCTCGCGCAGGGCGATCAGGTTGCCCTTGCGGAAAAAGTGGCGCCGCGCACGCTCGGCCTGCTGCGACATATAGACCTTGCCTTCCTGCAGGCGCTGCAGCAGCTCTTCCGGCGGCAGGTCGACCAGCGTCACCTCATCGGCGAGGTCAAACACCTTGTCCGGCACCGTTTCTGATACCCGGATGCCGGTAATCTGGCCCACCACATCATTCAGGCTTTCCAGGTGCTGCACATTGAGCGTGGTGTAGACGTCGATGCCCGCCGAGCAAAGTTCTTCCACATCCTGCCAGCGTTTGCGGTGGCGGGAGCCCTCGGCGTTGGAATGCGCCAGCTCATCCACCAGCAGCAGACCGGGGCGGCGTGCCAGTGCGCCATCCAGATCAAACTCGTGCAGGGTTTTATCCCGATAGCTCAGGCTTTTGAGCGGCAGTTGCGGCAAGCCTTGCAGGCGTGATTCGGTGTCGCGGCGGCCGTGGGTTTCGATCACACCCACCAGCACATCCTCGCCTTCCTGCATGCGGGCATGGGCGGCGGTCAGCATGGCGAAGGTCTTGCCTACACCGGCGCAGCTGCCGAAGAAAATCTTGAGCCTGCCGCGTTGCTGGCGGGCATCTTCCTGCTGCAGTTTTTCCAGCAGCGCATCGGGGTCAGGGCGCGTATGGCTCATGTGCGCAGTATAGGCGATTTCGGGGTGGCGTCAGCAGGGCCGCATGCCACACAGCGCGGGGCTGGGTGTTTACGCACATCAGTCTCACGCACTCCCATATTATTCATTCCCCCGCTGCCTTGGCTGCAAGGCGTCCAGCGCCAGATTGAGTTCCAGTACATTGACGCGAGGCTCGCCCAGCACGCCGAACTGACGTCCTTGAATATGCGCTGTCACCAGCGTATTCAGCTGCTCGGGTGTGAGCTGTCGCGCCTGGGCGATACGCGCCACCTGAAAGTAGGCGGCGGCCGGGCTGATGTCCGGGTCCAGCCCGCTGGCGGAACTGGTGACCAGGTCGACCGGCACTGCGGATGGCGATGCGGGGTTGGTCTGCAAGTCAGCCACGCGCTGTTTGACGGCATCACTCAGCGCCGGGTTGAGCGGCCCCAGGTTGGAGCCGGACGAGGCCGCAGCATTATTGGGATAAGGCGCGGTGGCCGAGGGGCGGCTCCAGAAATACTCCGGGCTGCTGAAGTGCTGGCCGATCAGGCGCGAGCCGACAATCTCGCCATCGCGCGTGAGCAATGAGCCCGCGGCCTGCCGGGCAAAGGCGGTCTGGCCAATGGCGCTGACCAGCAGCGGATAAACGAGTCCGGTCAACAGGCTGAGGCCGATGAACAGGAACAGGGCAGGGCGTAAATGCTGTTTCATGATGATGTTTCCTCTAAAAATGTAATGCCTGGCATCGGGCTAGAGCATTTGCAGCAGCAGATCGATCAGCTTGATGCCGACAAAAGGCACCACCACACCGCCCACGCCGTAGATCAGCAGATTGCCACGCAGCAGGCTGGCGGCACTGGCGGCGCGATAAGGCACGCCTTTCAGCGCCAGCGGAATCAGAAACATGATCACCAGCGCATTGAAAATCACCGCCGATAGAATGGCCGACTCCGGGCTGGCGAGGTGCATGACATTCAGCGTGTTGAGCTGCGGATAAGTGCTGGCAAACGCGGCCGGGATGATGGCGAAATACTTGGCAATATCGTTGGCAATGCTGAAGGTAGTGAGCGAGCCACGCGTCATCAGCATCTGCTTGCCGATCTCCACGATCTCAATCAGCTTGGTCGGGTTGGAGTCCAGATCCACCATATTGCCGGCTTCCTTGGCGGCCTGGGTGCCGGTGTTCATGGCGACAGCAACATCGGCCTGCGCCAGCGCGGGAGCATCATTGGTGCCGTCGCCGGTCATCGCCACCAGCTTGCCCGCCGATTGATGCTCGCGTATCAGCTTGAGCTTGGCCTCCGGCGTGGCTTCGGCCAGAAAGTCATCCACACCCGCTTCGGCGGCAATGGCGGCGGCCGTGAGGCGGTTATCGCCGGTGATCATCACGGTTTTGATGCCCATGTTGCGCAGCTCGGCAAAGCGCTCCTTGATGCCGCCTTTCACCACATCTTTCAGCTCAACCACGCCCATCACGCGGGCGTCGTCGGCCACCACCAGCGGGGTGCTGCCACGGCGGGCGATGTCGTCTACCATCTGGTTGACTTCATGGGCAAATTTTCCGCCCTGCGATTCCACCCAGCTGCGAATCGCCGAGGCGGCCCCTTTGCGAATCTGTTTGGCGCCGAGGTTGACGCCGCTCATGCGGGTTTGTGCCGAGAATGGCACGAACTCGGCTTGCAGGCCCTGCAGATCACGCTCGCGCAGGGCGAAGCGGTTTTTTGCCAGCACGACGATGCTGCGGCCCTCCGGCGTTTCGTCGGCCAGCGAGGCTAGTTGCGCGCTATCGGCCAGCTGTTGCTCGCTGATGCCGGGTGCAGGCAGAAACATGGATGCCTGCCGATTACCCAGCGTGATGGTGCCGGTCTTGTCCAGCAGCAGCACATCCACATCACCAGCGGCCTCGACCGCGCGGCCCGAGGTGGCGATGACATTGGCCTGCATCATGCGGCTCATGCCCGCTACGCCAATCGCCGAAAGCAAACCGGCAATGGTGGTGGGAATCAGGCAGACCACGAGCGCGACCAGCACGGTAATGCTGGCAGGTGCGCCTGCTCCGGCCGCATGCACGCTGAAGAGGGAGAACGGCAGCAGGGTGACGGTTGCCAGCAGAAAGACAATGGTCAGCGCTACCAGCAGTATGGTCAGCGCGATTTCATTGGGGGTTTTCTGGCGTTTGGCGCCTTCCACCATGGCGATCATGCGATCCAGAAAAGCTTCGCCCGGATTGACGCTGATGCGCACCACCAGCCAGTCCGACAACACCTGGGTGCCACCGGTGACCGCGCTGAAATCGCCGCCGGATTCGCGGATGACCGGGGCTGATTCACCCGTAATGGCGGCTTCATTCACCGAGGCAATGCCTTCCAGCACCTCGCCATCGGCCGGGATCATGTCCCCGGCTTCCACCAGCACAATGTCGCCTTTGCGCAGGCTCTGGCTATCGGTGATGCTGATAGCCGCCTGGCGGGAAGCGCTGGCCAGTTTTTTGGCGGGCACATTCTGCTTGGCGCTACGCAGGGCCGCCGCCTGGGCTTTGCTGCGGCCCTCAGCCAGGGCTTCGGAAAAGTTGGCAAACAGCACGGTAAACCACAGCCAGATGCTGATCGCCAGGATAAAGCCCGCCGGGGCTTCGCCATGGCTGCCATGCGACTCAAGCACCAGCGCCTGGATGAACATGAGCGTGGTGAGCATGCTGCCCAGGTAAACGACGAACATGACCGGGTTGCGCCATTGCACCTGCGGTGCCAGTTTTTTGAAGGAAAGTGCGATGGCAGGCAGTATCAGCTGCGTATCGAACATGGAAAGGTCTTTGGGGGAATGCATGCGTAAAGACTCCTCAGTAGGGTAGGAAGGCATAACCATTAATGGCCAGCCACCATTTGCAGATGCTCGATGACCGGCCCCAGCGCCAGCGCGGGTACATAGGTCAGGGCGCCCACCAGCACCACCGTGCCAATCAGCAGGGCAATGAACAGCGGGCCATGCGTAGGCAGGGTGCCGAGGCCGGGGGTGATGCGCTTCTTGGCGGCCAGCGCATCGGCAATCGCCAGGATGGGGATGATGATGCCGAAGCGTCCCACCGCCATCGCCACCGCCAGCAACAGGTTATAAAACGGCGTGTTGGCAGACAGGCCGGCAAACGCGCTGCCATTGTTATTGGCTGCGGAGGAAACGGCATACAGGATCTCGGTGAAACCATGCGCGCCGGGGTTGGCAATGCCAGCGAGTCCGGCGGGCAGCATCACGGCGATCGCAGTGCCTGTCAGCACCAGAATGGGCGTGACCAGCAGGATGACCGCCGACATTTTCATTTCAAAGATTTCAATCTTTTTGCCCAGGTATTCCG
This sequence comes from Methylovorus glucosotrophus, assembly GCF_009858335.1. Taxonomy (NCBI): domain Bacteria; kingdom Pseudomonadati; phylum Pseudomonadota; class Betaproteobacteria; order Nitrosomonadales; family Methylophilaceae; genus Methylovorus; species Methylovorus glucosotrophus. Next base: position 1,846,098 of record NZ_VMSE01000001.1, on the reverse strand, counting down.
GCGTGCGGCCTATCATCAGCCCGGCCACAAACACGGCAATCACGGCATAAATCAGCATGGTGTAGAGCCCGGAGCCCACGCCGCCAAACACCACTTCGCCCAGCTGCATCAGCCATAGCGGTACCAGCCCGCCCAGCGGCGTCAGTGAGTCATGCATGGCATTGACCGCGCCACAGGAGGCGGCGGTGGTGATGGTGGCAAACAGGGCCGAGGTGGTGATGCCAAAGCGGGTTTCCTTGCCTTCCATATTGCCGCCGGATTGCAGCGCGCTGCTGCTCTGGTCTACGCCCAGCGTTGTCAATATGGGGTTGCCATCCTGCTCGGCCCACAGGCTGACAGCGGTCATGGCTACGAACAGCAGCGCCATCGCCGTCCAGATCGCCCAGCCCTGGCGGCGGTCACCCACCATCAGGCCAAAGGCGTAACAGAGCCCGGCGGGTATCAGGAAAATCGCCAGCATTTGCAGGAAATTGCTGAACGGTGTCGGGTTTTCAAACGGATGTGCCGAGTTGGCATTGAAAAAGCCACCGCCATTGGTGCCCAGCATCTTGATCGCCTCCTGCGAGGCGACCGGGCCCATGGCCAGGGTCTGTGTATGGCTGGTGATGGTTTCCTGCGCTGGCTTGCCATCGCTATCCAGCTTGGGCTGGCCCTGGTCATCCAGCACGGGCTGGCTGTAGGTGACGCTTTCCAGCGTATTCACTTGCTGGTAGGCGCTGAAATTCTGGATCACGCCCTGGCCCATCAGCAGCACCGCGAGCAAGACGGACAACGGTAGCAAGACATACAGCGTGCTGCGTGTCATGTCGACCCAGAAGTTACCAATGGTGGCCACCGAGTGGCGGGCAAAGCCGCGAATCAGCGCGATCACCACGGCAATGCCGGTAGCGGCGGAGAGGAAGTTTTGCACCGCCAGCGCCAGCATCTGCGTCAGGTAGCTCATGGTGCTTTCACCGGCATAGCCTTGCCAGTTGGTATTGGTGACAAAACTCACGGCGGTGTTAAAGGCCGAGTCCAGGCTGATCTCGCCCATGCCCGCCGGGTTCAGCGGCAGGCTGCCCTGCCAGCGTTGCAGCAAAAATACCGCCAGCACGCCTATTGCATTGAACAGCAACAGGGCGACGGTATACGATTTCCAGCCCATCTCCTGCTGTGGGTTTACCCCGGATATGCGATACAGCAAGCGCTCCAGCGGGCCCAGCAGTTTTCCCAGTAGCGGCACGCGGCCTTCCATGGCGCGATGCAGATACAGGCCCATGGGTTTGGTCAGCAGCAACAGCGCTGCCAGATAGATCGCCACTTGTAGCAAGGCATTCGCACTCATCAGAATTTCTCCGGTTTGCATAAGGCGTATAACAGATAAGCAAGCAGCAGCAAGGCAAGTGCGCCGCTCAGTACATAAAGCCAGTTCATGGTTTTGCTCCCAGGTAAATGCAGTACGCGGCCAGCAGATAACTGGTCAGCAGGTACAGCAGAATCAGCAAGGTGTTGAAAATGTCCATCGGAGTCATCAGCCTGATCCAGTGAATGGCGTGAGCTTACTGAGGCCGATGTAAAGATGGCGTAATGAAGCGGGAGAGGGGTGTAAAAATGCTGTAAAAACGCAGCGCTCAGGCACGGCAGGGCGCCAATGCCTGAGCGTTTGGGATCACCGCCCGCAGGCGGCGCTTAGAGAGGAGTAAGAGGCGGGATCAGCCGCGGCGCATGCTGAACAGCGTGAGCAGGCAACCGGCAATGGCGACCACGGTGGCGGCCAAAGGCACCGCTTGCAGGCCCAGGCCAAAATGAATCACGGCACCACCGAGAAATGCGCCGACGGCATTGCCCAGGTTAAAGGCACTCTGGTTAACGGTGGAAGCCATAAGCGGCGCTTCGCCTGCCTGGCGCATGGCATTGGTCTGCAAGCCCGGCCCCACGGCAAAGGCAATCATGCCCCAGATAAACGCCGTGGCCACAGACAGCAGCGTGAACTGCATGCTCCAGGCAAACAGCAGGCTGAGGAGCGCCATGCCAAGCAGTGAGCCGGCAATGGTTGGCAACAGCCAGCGGTCAGCCAGCTTGCCGCCGATATTGAGCCCCAGGGTGGCGGCGATACCCAGCAACACCAGCACCAGGCTGACCGCATGCGGACTGAGGCCGGATTGATCTTCGAGGATGGGCGTGATGTAGGTAAAGATGGTGAATACGCCAGCAAAGCCCACCGCGGTAATCGCCATTGCCAGCAGGGTTTGTGGGTGTAGCAAGGCTTTCATTTCATCGCGAATGTTCGCGCGCGGCATGGCGGTGATGTCGGGGATAAAGCGCCACACGGCCGCCATGGCAACCAGACCGCAAGCGGCCACGGTCCAGAACGGCAGGCGCCAGTTGGTGAGCTGGCCCAGCAGCGTGCCGAGAGGCACGCCGAGCACATTGGCGAGCGTCAGGCCGCTGAACATCAACGCCAGCGCGCGCGAGCTTTGCCCTGGTGGCGCCAGATAAATAGCGACCACGGCGCCTATGCCAAAGAATGAACCATGGCTCAGGGCGCTGAAAATGCGGGCGAAAGCCAGCAATTCATAGTTGGGGGCCAGCGCACACAGGGCGTTGCCCAGGGTAAATATGCCCATCAGCCCGATCAATGTCGCCTTGCGCGGCCAGCGCATGGTGAGCGCCACTACCAGCGGGCCGCCTACGACCACACCCATGGCATATACAGTGACCAGATTGCCCGCTGCTGGAATGGATACCTGCAAGTCGCGCGCGATATCCGGCAATAGCCCCATGGGCAGAAATTCGGTCATGCCTATACAAAATGCACCGGCGGCCAGCGCCAGCATCCAAAGACCCATGAGGTGGTTTCCTGCCATTAATGAATGCGTGTTCAAATCAAGGGATAGCGCCGCTTGGCGCTATCCCCGTGTGTGTTCCGGCTTGCTTTCGGCCATACTGGCTGACCGGTATTGAAGGTTGGCTGGCGCCTATTCCTTGGCCTGGGCCAGCATGGCACGGATTTGTGCCATGCGTTCGCGGCCATTTTCCTTGGCGGCTGCCGGGTCGCTGGCGGGCATGCCGAAATGCTTGACGTCATCGTGTGGCAGCTCGGCAATGAAACGGCTGGGTTCGCAGCTCTCGGTTTCACCGGCGCGCTTGCGCTTGCGGCACCATGAGATGTTCAGCGACTTCTGCGCGCGGGTAATGCCCACGTACATCAGGCGGCGTTCTTCCTCGATGCGGTCGGTGTCTATGCTTTCGCGATGCGGCAATATGCCTTCTTCACAGCCGATCAGGAACACATGGCCGAACTCCAGGCCCTTGGCCGCATGCAGGGTCGATAGCTTGACCGCGTCCGGCTCGCCGTTTTCGCGGCCTTCCAGCATGCTCATGAGCGAAATCATCTGCGTCAGTTCCAGCAGGTTTTTCTCGTCCTCATTGCCTTTTTTGGTGAGCCAGCCGGTAAAGTCCAGCACGTTTTTCCATTTGCTTTCGGCGGCGCGTGGCTCTTCACTGTCGTAAAGAAAGGCCTCGTACTGGATGGCATTCAGCATGTCATTCAGCATCTCGCCCGCCGGGTCGCGCGTGGCGCGCTCCTGCACGCGGTTGATGTACTGGCAGAAGGTCAGCAAATCTTCCAGCTGGCGGGCGCCCAGTTCGCGCTGAAAGTCGCCCTCAAATGCGGCGGCAAACAGCGACAGGTGATGATCGCGGGCATATTCGCCCAGGCGTTCCAGCGTGGTGTTGCCTATGCCTTTTTTCGGGGTGGTGGCGGCGCGGATAAACGCGGGGTCATCGTCTTCATTGGCGATCAGCCGCAGATAGGCCACCAGGTCCTTGATCTCGGCCTTGTCAAAGAATGACTGGCCGCCGGAGACGGTGTAAGGCACCTTGTGGTTGCGCAATTGCTGCTCGAAAATGCGCGCCTGGTGATTGCCGCGATACAGAATCGCGTAATCGGAAAACTGCGTGCGGTGCTCGAACTTGTGCGCCATCAGCTTCATCACCACCGACTCGGCTTCGTGGTCTTCATCGCGCGCAGCGCTGACCTGGATCAGGTCACCCGTGCCCAGTTCGCTCCACAGCTTTTTATCAAACAGCTTGGGGTTGTTGGCGATCACCTGGTTGGCCGCGCGCAGGATGCGCACGGTGGAGCGGTAGTTCTGCTCCAGCTTGATCACCTTGAGCCGCGAGAAATCCTCGGTCAGCTGTCGCAGGTTTTCCACATCGGCACCGCGCCAGCCGTAAATCGCCTGGTCATCGTCACCCACCGCGGTAAAGCGGCCTTCGACGCCTGTCAGCAGCTTGACCAGCTTGTACTGGCAGGCGTTGGTATCCTGATATTCGTCAATCAGCAGATATTTGAGCTTGCGCTGCCATTTTTCCAGCGCCTCGCGGTGCTGTTCAAACAGCTCCACCGGCAGCTTGATCAGGTCATCAAAGTCCACTGCCTGATAAGCCTTGAGGGTTTGCTGGTAAAGCTGGTAGACCTTGGCGGCGGCGTGCGTCAACTCTTCGTCGGCCTGGGCCTTGGCCTGATCCGGATTGATGAAAGCATTCTTCCACTGCGAAATCTGCGATTGCGTGCGGCGCAGCAGCTGCTTGTCAGTGGTGGCCAGCACATCGGCCAGTATCTTGTAGCTGTCGGAAGAGTCCAGAATGGAAAACTGCGGCTTGTAGCCTAGTAGGGCAGCCTCCTGCCGCAGCATCTGCAAGCCCAGCGAGTGGAAGGTGGCGATGGTCAGCCCCTTGGCCGACTTGCCTTCCAGCAAATGCCCCACACGCTCCTGCATCTCGCGCGCCGCCTTGTTGGTAAAGGTGATGGCCGCGATTTCACGCGGCTGGTAGCCGCATTGCTCGATCAGGTAGGCGATTTTCTGCGTGATGACGCGTGTCTTGCCGCTGCCCGCACCCGCGAGCACCAGCAAAGGGCCGTCCAGATATTTGACCGCTTCACGTTGCGGGGAGTTGAGTTTGCTTAACATGCACCAGGTGGATTCGTTTCAGGGAAAAATCGGGGGATGCCGTTGATGACAGGCAGCGTACTTCGCAAGTTGCACGCGTATTTCCAAGTTGCATAAGTTTAGCTTTAACCGGGTTTTGATGCCAGCAAGCATTGCTTGTGGCATAGTGTGAACTAACTAAAAAAAGAACCAATAAAAGGACAATGAATCCGTAATGTTAGGCTTGGATTTCAAGACCATGGTTGTCATGGCTACCCTGCTGACATTCTGCATGTCAGGACTGCTTATTTTCATGCGTTTTCATGGTATCCGCGGCCCGGAATACTGGGCTGCCGGCAATCTCTCCATCAGCTTTGCCATGATGTTTGTGATGTTCCATTATGATGACATTCAGCATTGGGTTTCGCTGATCCTGTCGCTGATGGTGTTCGGGCAATCGGTGCGCCTGCTGGGGATACGACGCTATACCGGACAAAAGGTGCGCTATTACTTTCCCTTCGTGATGGTCTGTGGCCTGCTGCTGCTGGATGTTTTTACCCTGGGCTTTTTCAGGAGCCAGCCGCTCACGGTGTTTGTCAATTCCATGGGGGTCGTGTTTCTGCATGTTGCGTCGGCAGGGCTGTTGTATCAGTTTTCCATCAAACCGGCGCGTGCGCCCGCCGAGCGCATCACCTGCCAGATCACCGCTGTCATTTTCTTCACCATGGCAGTGCTGATGGCGTATCGCGGCATCAGTGCGTTGTTTGCCGACGGGCCTATCCTCGATCACCCCATGGGGTGGCAACCCAATGTGCTGACCTTGCTGGTTGGCAGCATGCTGCAGATGTTGGTCACGTTTGGTCTGGTGATGATGGTGAGTTTTCGCAAATCCTCCGAGCTTGAGCAGTATGCGCATTACGATGCGCTGACCGGTATCCTGAACCGGCGCGGTCTGGAAGAGGCGGCACGGCGTCTGGCCAGTTTTGGCCGCCGCAATGACAGCGGCTTGGTCATGCTCTTGCTGGACATTGATCTTTTCAAGCACATCAATGACCGCTGGGGCCATCCGGTTGGCGACGAGGTGCTGCGTCAGCTCACCCGGCAAATCAAAACCCAGACCCGTGAAGAAGATGTGCTGGCCCGCTACGGTGGCGAGGAATTCTGCCTGCTGCTGCCAGGCTCCACCGAGCAGGAAGGCATACAGTGTGCCGAGCGCATACGGCAATCGGTTGAGTCCCTGCGTATTGTTCAGGGGCCAGTCACGCTCCAGTTCACCGTCAGTGTGGGCATCACCTGTGCAAGGCTGGCTGGCTATGATTTCCGCAGTCTGCTGGCTTCGGCGGATGCGGCCCTGTATGCCGCCAAAAAAGCCGGGCGTAATCAGGGCGTGGCGTATTCCAGCCTGTCAGGACTGAATCTGCAGGCAGCGTAATCTGTGTCTGCCTTTATCCATACGCCTTTCATGCATGCGCACAGTCATTTGCTGTGCAGCAGTTACCTGCGGCTGACAGGCCGCCCGCTGATTGCGCAAGGGCAGGGCGACATGCCCAATGACGCGCTGCTCGCCGAGTCACTTTACGCAGCTGATGTGGCCATCGTTTCGCACGATACGGCCGCTGACCCCATATTCAACTATGCCAATCTGCAGGCGCAGACCTTGTTTGGCTATGACTGGGAGCACTTTGTGCACTTGCCCTCCAGACTGTCTGCCGAGCCCATGGTGCGCGAAGCGCGCGCGGCCTTGTTGCAACGGGTCGCCAGGGATGGCTATGTCGATGATTATGCTGGCGTGCGGGTGACTGGCGATGGGCGTCGTTTCATGATCACCCGGGCCACGGTGTGGAATCTGCATGATGCAGAGGGGGTATACCGGGGCCAGGCGGCCTGCATACACGACTGGCATGCGCTTTAGCATGGTCGGTGGCATCAAGTTTATGGGGGATGCAGCCGATATTAATGAATCATTGGGCCATGCCCTGTCCAACAAGGGATGGATATGTGGGACATTACCCTGCGGGTAAGCCATTCGTGCGCTGATACAGATCGAACCATAACGGTAGACATAATTTAACGTGCTCGATTATAAAAAACAGATTATTCGGCCTTTTATCCTGGCGTCCGTGCTGCTTAGTGCAGCCCTGGCCGGCTTGTTGTTTGCCGCGATCCATCTGGTGCATATTTCGCGGCTGGCCGAGCAGACTGACGTGCTGCGCATTGAGGCCATCAAGCTGCACAAGGCGATTGTCCAGGTCGAGACCGGGCAGCGCGGTTATCTGCTTACCCAGAATGTGCGTTTCCTGGAGAACTATCGCAAGGGCAAGGCTGATATCAAGCGCATCACCCACACCATGAATGTGCAAATGATCGACGTGCCGGATATCAAGCATCGCTTTGAGAATGTCAGCAAGCTGGTCGAGATCAAGCTGCGGGTGACAGAAGCCTCCATCCAGACCGAGATAAATTCCGGCGCGTATGCCCCCCATCTCAATTCGGCCAAGATCGGCGTCAATATCATGGACAGGATAGACACCGAGCTGGAAGATATCGATGACCTGTTGCAGCGTCGCAAAGCCGAGTTGAGTGATGCCTCCCGTCGCGCGCTAAAGCAGACCATGGGCGGCGCTGCCTTGTTGCTGCTGACCGTGATCGGACTCTTTACCGGTGCCTATTACAAAACAGTGCGCCTGTTTGAAATCGCGTCCACCTCCCAGACCACGGCGGAGGAAATGAGTCATGATGCTTACCATGATTCGCTCACCGGTTTGCCCAATCGCCGCTACTTCGAAAGCTATTTCCGGCGACAGATTTTCCTCTCCAAGCGCAGCGGCCAGCCGTTTTCGCTGTTTTACCTTGATCTGGATGGCTTCAAGGAAATCAATGACCGCCACGGCCATGATGGCGGGGACCTTGCCCTGAAGTTTGCCACCGAGCGCTTCAAGAATGCCTTGCGGGAGTCTGATTTCATCGCCCGCCTGGGTGGCGATGAGTTTGTCGTGCTGGTGCACAACTACCGTTCCGTCAGTGAAATCGGCGGACTGGGCAATCGCATCATTCGCTATATCAACCAGCCGTTTACCATTGATGGGCAGCACCAGCTGCTGGGCGTCAGCATTGGTATCAGCTGTTATCCCATGGATGGCCAGGAGGCGGATGAGTTACTGGATGCCGCTGACCGTGCCATGTATCAGGCGAAGAAAAACGGCAAGAACCGCCTGGTGTTTTCGCAGGATTGAGACGCGGGGCGCGTCCTGCGGTGAAGTGGAGACCTTAGTGTTCCGGGCTGTCGTTTTCAGCTGAGCCGTCTTGCGGCTGTTGGCGGGCTTTGGCCTGCGCCGCTTCTTCGGCAGCATCCTCTATGGCCTGCTTTGCCGCCTGCATCATCTGCTGACGGGTATCTGGCGTTTCCAGGCTGATACGGCCCAGGGCGCCGGAGCGGTAGTCCACCAGAAAGGCCATGGCGGTTTTTTCCATGTCAAACTCACCGCCTTTCAGCCGGTAAGCCCGGCGCTTGGCCACGGCTTCCAGTACATCCACCGCATCCATGCCACTCACGTCTATCTTGTAACGGGCATTGAGCAGGGCGGGGTAGCGTTCCAGCAGCAGGCCAGCCAAAAACACCGCCACATCTTCATCAATCACCGCATTGCGGCCAATGGCATGGCTGGCAGCCAGCATATAGCCATCAGACTCATATTGAATCTTGGGCCACATCATGCCGGGGGTGTCGGTGATGCTCATCTGGTCGTTCAGGTCAAAGCGCTGCTGGCTTTTGGTCACGGCGGGCTCGTCACCCACCTTGGCAATGCGGCGATTCAGCAGCGCATTCATGAGCGTGGATTTGCCTACGTTGGGGATGCCCATGATCATCATGCGCAAGGGCTTGAGGTTGGTGCCGCGGTGCGGCGCAAGGGCTTTGCACAGGCCGGGGATCTTGCCGGCGTCCCCCGGTTTTTTACACGAAAGCGCCACGGCTTTCACGCCAGGCTGCTTGTTGAAGTAATTGAGCCAGGCCTGGGTGACGGCAGGGTCGGCCAGGTCAGCCTTGTTCAGAATCTTGAGGTTGGGCCGCTGCCGGAACAGGCGCAGCTCCTCAATCATGGGGTTATGGCTGGCTTCTGGCACCCGCGCATCCAGCACCTCAATCACGATGTCGATATGCTCCATGGTCTCGGCTGCTTTTTTCTTTGCCGAGGTCATATGTCCGGGAAACCACTGTATTGCCATTATTTAAAACCACCGATGTACATGAGATGCGCTGAGCAGGGGCCAGCGCTGAATAAGGAAAGTGCTGCAATTTCCGTATTTTATCATTGAGTTGGCTTTTTCCGGCTTTTTATCGCCCGCAGTCCTCAGGCCTTGATCTGCGACGGTGGTAAAATGCCGCCATGACGCTCATCCCCGAAATTCACCCCATTCAATCCATCGCCCTGCTCAAGGAGCTGCACATTCTGACGCGCGACGGCAAGCTCAACCAGGACACGCGCCGCAAGCTGAAGCAGGTGTATCACCTCTACCAGTTCATTGAGCCTTTGCTGCAGGAAGTCATGCAGGGCAATCCTTCGCCCATGCTGGTGGATCATGGGGCGGGAAAATCCTATCTGGGCTTTATTCTTTACGATCTCTTCATGAAGCAGCAGGCGGCCGGGCAGGTGGTGGGGGTGGAAACCCGCGCCGAGCTGGTGGAAAAATCCCGTCAGTTGGCGTCCGAGCTGGGGTTCGCGCGCATGCAGTTCCATCATTTGTCGGTGGAAGATGCCATGCGCTCGACGGCCTTGCCACCAAAAGTGGAAATCGTGACGGCGCTGCATGCCTGCAATACCGCCACGGATGATGCGATACAGTTTGGCCTGCAAAAGCAGGCGCAATTCATGGTGCTGGTGCCGTGCTGTCAGGCGGAAGTGGCCGAGGTGCTGCGCAAGCGCAAGAATGAGTCTTTTGGCAAAACGCCGCTATCGGAAATCTGGCGTCACCCGATACATACCCGCGAATTTGGCAGTCAGATCACCAATGTGCTGCGTTGCCTGCAGCTTGAGGCGCATGGCTATCAGGTGACGGTGACCGAGCTGGTTGGCTGGGAGCATTCCATGAAAAACGAGCTGATCATTGCCCGTTACAAGAATAATCCGCGGCGCAATGCGCGCGAGCGGCTGGAGCAGATATTGCAGGAGCTCAATCTGGAAGATTTGCGCTCCCGCTTTATGCCAGCGGAGGTTTAGGGCTGGTCGTTTTGCTCTTTCAGGCTGCCGTAAGTGAGGGCAAATTGCCGGGTGACCTCGGCGCCAAAAAAGAAAATCTGCGCGGAGTAATAAATCCACAGTAACAGCGCGATCAGCGAGCCCGCCGCGCCAAAGCTGGATGAAATGCCGCTGCGGCTCAGATACATGCCGATCAGCAATTTCCCCAGGCCAAACAGCAAGGCCGTGAGCACGGCGCCCACCACCACATCCGACCACGACAGCCGCACATCCGGCAGCATCTTGTAGACCACGGCAAACATGGCGGTAATCACCGCAAACGACAGCAGGGTCGAGATGTATTTGAAAATCGCCATGTGCTGTAGCAGAAAATCCAGATAGCCCCCCAGGAAATAATTGGCGTAATGCTCGATGAGCCCCAGTCCGGCGCTCGCCAGCAGTGAGCTCATCAGCAAGGCAGACAGGATGATGATCAGGCCAAACGAGGTCAGGCGCGTGATCAGCAGTTGCTTGAATGCATGTTTATTGCTGACGACGGCTTTCTCCACTTCCCAGATTTCATCCAGGCTGGCCTTCAGTTCGGCAAATACCGTGGTAGCCCCGATGAAAATCAGCAATGCCGCGACCACCGAGGCAATCATGCCCGACGTATGGTTGCTGGAGGCTGCCAGCAGCGAACTGATCACGCGTGCACCGCTTTCGCCGACCAGCATGGACAACTCTTCAATCACATGGCCCTGGGCGGCTTGTTCGCCCAGAAAATAACCGGTTACGGCAATCACCAGCACCAGAATGGGGGTGAGCGAAAAAATCGTATAAAACGCCAGGGCCGCGCCCTTGCTGGTGGCGCGGTGGGCAAACCAGGCAACGATGGCACTGGTGAAGAGCTGGCGCATGCAATTGAGATAGCGCAATGCTGAGCCAAAAGGTTTGAAAACAGAGTGCAAAGAGGACTCCCATGGTGGTAACAGAGGGTTGCTGCAGATTATTCATGCAGGTAGAGGTATGATAATTCGATAATGCACCCGCCAGTGAGTTCCGCTGCGTTTACTGTGCCGTTCACTGGGCCTGGGGCTGCCCAAGGGGCCATGCAGGATCATCGTCATTTTTCAAAAAAGGGGAAGGTATGTCGCGTTTTTCATTGGCCAGTCTCATGCTTCTGGTTTCCATTGCAGTGCCGCTGCAGGCGCAGGCCAAGGCCTCGGCAGGCAAATTCACCGGCGAGGATTTCAGCGGCGTATACCAATGCACGGGCGATGATGCACATGAGGGAGCTTATACCGGCACTGTCACCATGACCCTCAAGCCTGAACACAGCCGCGGCAGCTATGCCAGTTATGACTTCAAGCTGGAAGTGCCGGACTACGGCACCTATCTCGGTCACGCCGCTGCCAACGGCCGCCACGTTGCCATGCACTTTGGCCTGCAGGACCCGACCACCCATGATTACGGCACCGGTATTGCCGTCATGAAGAAAACCAAGGCGGGCAAATGGCGCTTTCACAAATTCTATTTCGAGCCCGAGTTCAAAGGCGGCAACACCGGGCTTGAAGACTGTGTGATCAAGTAAGCGCTGGATGTCGGGGCGCCCGTCTTAACATCACACAGAATTCACCATCACCCTGGACAATAAGCCTCAGCTTGTTGTCGTTATCTATCGCCAGGAGAGCCTTGCTCATGCTGAAAATTTCCTCCATGTTCGTCCTGCTCAGTGGCCTGCTCATGCACGGGCTGGCCTCAGCCGCGGTTGAGGTGCGTGACTTTTCACCGCAGGGCGAGGTGCGCAAGGTGAACCAGGCCACCGCGATTTTCAATGTGGACATGGTGAAGCTGGGCGATGCAGAAGCCGCTGCGCCTTTTGACATTGTCTGCCCTGTTTCGGGAGAGGGTCGCTGGCAGGATAGCCGTACCTGGGTTTATCGCCTGATCGGCAAGCTGGACGCCGGTGCGCAGTGCCAGTTCACTCCGCGCCGCGATCTCAAGTCGCTGGATGGCGAGGCATACACCGGGACGGCACCGTTCCGCTTTTTCATGGCCGGGCCGTGGCTGAAGCATGTGCTGCCGGAGTCGTACAACCCGATTGAAGAAGACCAGGTGTTCATCGTCGAGACACCGTTTGCCCTAAAGCCGCAAAGCGTGGAGCAGCATGCCTGGTGCGCCCCGGAGGGTGTGAGCGAGCGCATTCCCGTGCGCACATTGTCGGCGGCCCAGCTGAAGACGGCGCTGCAAACCTTGCAGCTGGACATGTCGTCCCCCGCGCTGGGTTTGCGTTGCCAGCGCCCTCTGGCGCCGGGTAGCCGCATGCAGCTGGTGTGGGATGCCGGTATTGAAAGCATGTCGGGCGGCAAGTCCACCCAGCGCGAGTCGGTGACCTATCAGGTGCGGCCGGTGTTTCGCGCCGAGCTGAGTTGCACGCGCGAAAAGCCGAATGCGCCATGCTCGCCGCTATCGGATATCGAGCTGCGCTTCAGTGAGTCTGTCAGCCTGGCACAGCTGGAGCAGATACGGCTGGTCGGCGCGGGCAAATCCCAGGCGCCCATGGAGATCAGCCCGGCACGTGCCAAGGCACTCAATGCCCAGCGTCCCGGCGCGGCGTCTTCCTACCGTGTGGCAGAGCAGGATCAGCTCATCAGCGTGCTGTTCAAAGGCCCATTCAAGCCGGATGCGGCCTATGAGCTGACCCTGCCCAGGAGTCTGCGTGATGCCAGCGGCCGCACGCTCAGCAATGCCAGCAGCTTTCCGCTCAAGCTGCGCACGGCGCTGCTGCCGCCACTTGCCAAATTTGCTGCCAATTTTGGCGTGCTGGAGCTGAAAGAGGGGGGTGTTCTGCCCGTCACTATCCGTAACATGGAAAGCCGCATCGGCATGCGTGTGCTGCGCCAGCAGGATCCGGAAGTGGCCTTGCAGGTGATGGCGGATTTGCGGCGCTTTGAAAGCCAGACTCGTGAAGTCAACAAACCATCGCCCCGCATGAAACAGCGCACGCTCGATGGCGATACTGTCGAAGAATTCAGGCCTTACACAGATATGCTGTATCCGCGCGAACTGTCCTTTCTGGAGGGCCGTTACGATACTGCGCCTGAACGTGCCATGCCCAGACCGGCCAATGGCAAGGCGTTTGAAGTTGTGGGTATTCCGCTGCAAAAGCCCGGATTTTACGTGGTGGAAATTCGCAGCCAGGTGCTGGGCAATGCGCTGCTGAGCGAGGCCAAGCCCATGTATGTGCGCAGCCAGGCGCTGGTGACCGACATGGCAGTGCACCTCAAGACCGGCCGCGACAACAGTCTGGTCTGGGTGACTTCACTCTCCAGCGGCAAGCCGGTTCCAGACGCTGACGTTGCCTTGCTGGATTGCCAGGGCCACCGCTTCTGGCAGGGCAAAACCGATGCCCAGGGCATTGCGGGCTACCCTGAGGCCCTGCCCGAGCATCACAAGTGCCCCGGCGCCTGGGTGTACTTTGCCACTGCCAGATTGGGCGAAGATTTTTCCTTTGTGCAGTCCGACTGGGATAGGGGCATAGAGCCATGGCGCTTTAATGTGCGCACCTGGGCCCCGCAGCAAGGCCTCAAGATGCAGACCATCCTCGACCGCACCATGCTGCGCGCGGGCGAAACCGTTTCCATGAAACACATTGCGCGGATGGAGGATTTCCGTGGCTTCCGTTACCCCAACGAGTCCTTGCCAGACAGCGTGACGCTGGAACTGATCGGCGGTGATTATTCGGTGGATATGCCGCTGGAATGGGATACACGTGGCGATGCCATCACGCAATGGCAGATACCGGAGGATGCCCCCATCGGCAGTTATGGCGTCAAGATGGCCGGGCAGTGGGACTATGTCGGCCAGTTTCGGGTGTCCGAATTCCGCCTGCCCGCATACAAGGGCAGCGTGCAGTCCGAAAAAATGCGTTACGCCGGCGCCAGTGCCATCCCGGTGCGGCTATCGCTCAACTATCTGAATGGTGGCGCGGCCAGTGGCCAGCAGGTGCAGGTATCTGCCATGTTGAACGCGGGGCAATACTCCTTTGCTGACTATCCGGACTTCAGTTTCGGTGCGCAGCTGCGCGGCGAGCCGCTACAGAAGCTGGTGCTTGACCGCCAGGCCGTCAAGCTGGACCGCCTGGGCAGCGGTCGCCTGCAAGTGCCGGTAACTGCCGTGGGCAATGCCGCCGGGCAGCCGCTGCAATTGCAGACGGAAATGACCTTCACCGACCCCAATGGCGAGATACAGACGCTGGCAGGCAGTACCGATATCTGGCCCGCCAGCCTGGCGCTGGGCCTGCAGGTGAAGGATTGGGCGGGCATGCAAGCCAGGCGCAAGGTGCAGGCCGTGGTGCTGGATACCGCAGGCAAACCCAGGGCAGGCGTGAAGGTCACCCTGCACGGCGAGCGCAAGTGGGATTTTGTGCATCGCAAGCGCATCCTTGGCGGTTTTTACAGCTACGAAACCGAGCAGGGTAGCGAAGACCTTGGCACGTTATGCCAGGGCGTGAGTGATGCTCAGGGCCTGGTGCAATGCCAGGTGGATATCAAGGGCAGCGGACGGATAGCCCTGACGGCACGCGCGGTGGACGATGCCGGGCGGCCCATGGTGGCCGAGAGCGGCTTCTGGGTGAGCGATGCCGCTGATGTCTGGTATGCGCAGGGCGATCAGGACCGCATGGAAGTGATCCCGGAAAAACGCGAATACAAGGTTGGCGAAACCGCCCGTTTGCAGGTGCACACGCCATTCCATCAGGCCACGGCGCTGATTGCGGTGGAGCGCGAAGGCATCATCAAGACCATGGTGCGAACGCTGTACCGACGCAACGCTGTGGTGGAGATTCCTATTGAAGACAGCTGGGGGCCGAATGTGTATGTCTCGGTGCTGGCGGTACGCGGTCGCCTGACCGAGGTGCCGTGGTACAGCTTCTTCCAGTGGGGTTGGCATAGCCCGGTGGACTGGTGGCAGGCTTGGCGCGATGGCATGCCGCAGCCCACAGCGCTGGTTGATCTCGGCAAGCCCGCCTTCAAGTTCGGCCTGACCCATATCGCGGTGGGGACGGATGGTGCGCGTCTCAAGGTCGATGTGCAGACCGACAGGCAGGAGTATCGCCCACGCGACATGGTCACCGCCAAGATCAAGGTGCGGCTGCCCAATGGCAAACCGGCGCCCGCAGGTGCTGAAGTGGCGCTGGTGGCAGTGGACAGGGCCTTGCTGGAGTTATCTCCCAATGCAAGCTGGAACCTGCTGGACAACATGATGGACGAGCGGGCCTACCTCATCAACACCGCCAGCGCGCAGATGCAGGTAGTGGGCAAACGTCACTACGGCAAGAAGGCGCTGCCTGCGGGCGGCGGTGGTGGCAAATTCGCCACGCGCGAGCTCTTTAACACGCTGTTGTACTGGAACCCGCGCGTCAAGCTTGATAATCAGGGCATGGCGACGGTGCGCTTCCGCGTCAATGATGCCTTGACCGCCTTCAAGGTGGTGGCGATTGCCGATGTGGACCAGGGCTACTTTGGTACCGGGCAGGCGGAAATCGTCAGTCGGCAGGCCTTGCAGCTGACCTCCGGCCTGCCGCCCATGGTGCGTGAAAACGATCGCTATCAGGCCATCATCACGCTGCGCAACACCACCGCCAAGCCGATGTCGCTGAAACTCAATGCGCGCACCGAGCAAAAGCAGTGGACATCCCAAGCGGTGACGCTGGCTGCCGGGGCGGCGCAGGAGCTGCGCTGGCCGGTGGAAGTGCCGGATAACAGCACTTCGCAACGCTGGACCATAGAAGCGCTGGATGATCAGGGCAAGCCGCTGGACAGGCTGGAGATTCCGCAAAAGGTATTGCCGCGTGTGCCGGTGACGGTGCAGCAGGCCAGCTTCATGCAGCTGGAGCAGCCCTTGAATCTGCCGACCACCTTGCCTGCCGGGGCCATCCCAGGCAAGGGCGGGCTGCAGCTCAAGCTCAGTGCCAGCCTGGGGCAGCAGACGGCAGGCATAGAGCGCTACTTCAACGCTTACCCATTCAACTGCCTGGAGCAGCAGACCTCGATTGCCACCGGCCTCATGGATGCCACGCGCTGGCAAACCATCGCCAAACAACTGGCGGGCTATCAGGATGCACAGGGCTATCTGGCGTATTTCCCCGGCATGTCATACGGCAATGATGCGCTCACGGCCTATGTGCTGACCATGGCCTATGAAAACGCTGTGACCTTGCCGCCCTCGGTGGAGCAGGGCATGCGCACGGCGCTGCTGGATTTTGTTGAGGGGCGCAGCCAGCCGCATGGCTGGTATGGCGGTAGCAACCGTTACCTGAGCGAGCGTCGGTTGTCGGCGCTGGCGGCCCTGTCGTATACCGGCAGTGTGCATGGCCGTTCGCTAGAGGCGTTCGAGTTCAAACCCATCCAGATGCCCACCACCAGCCTGATCGACTGGTATGCCATCTTGCGCCACGTGCCGGATGCCAGCCAGCGTGATGAGCGCCTGCAGCAGGTGTCGCGCGAGTTGCGCAACCGCCTGCAGAACGTGGGCGGCCGCCTGAGCTTTGATGGCGAGGAGAATGACCAATGGTGGTGGGCCATGGTGGATGGCGAAGTGAATGCCACACGCCTGACTGCCTTGCTCATGGATGATCCGGCATGGAAGGCCGATATGCCTGCCATGTTGCGCGGTGCGCTCATACGCCAGCACAAGGGCCACTGGCATACCACGCTCGCTAATGCCTGGGGCCGTCTGGCCTTGCAGAAATTCAGCCAGCAGTTTGAGTCCGAGCCGGTCAGTGGGCTGACGCAAGCCACGCTGGGCGCGCAGCAAAAACGTTACGACTGGCCCGCCCAGGCCGCGGCTACCGGCCCGGATGCCACGGCTGCCAGCCTGTTCCTGCCATGGGCGTCTGCGCCAACCTCTAATCTGCAAGTAACGCATAGCGGCACCGGCAAGCCCTGGCTCAATCTGCTGGTGACGGCAGCTATCCCCGATAAACCGGCGAGCAATGGCTACCGCATTCAGCGGCGGGTGACGGCGATTGAGCAGAAAGTGCCGGGGCAGTGGAGTCGTGGTGACCTGATGCGCATACGGGTGGATGTCGACAGCCAGCATGATCTCAGCTGGGTGGTGCTGACTGATCCGATACCGGCTGGCGCCAGCATTCTGGGCAACACGGCGCGGGATTCGCGGATTGCCCAGATGGGTGAAAACCAAGCGGGAGAAAACCAGGCCAATGAAGATAGTCTGGCACCCAGCTACACCGAACGCGGGCTGGCATTTTTCCGTGCGTATTACGAGTTCGCACCGCAGGGGCACTTCTGGTACGAATACACCGTGCGGCTCAATAACCCTGGCACCTTCAGTCTGCCGCCAACGCGGGTAGAGGCCATGTATGCACCCGAGGTATTTGGTCAGCTGCCGAATGCCAAGCTGGATGTGCGCTAGGGCCGCATGACCCAGACCGCGACAATGCGCAACCTGACCGGGCAAAAGACTAAGCCGCAGCGACAGATCCGCCAGCGGGCACTGCTTGCCACGCTAGGCTTGCTGTTTGGCCTGCTGCCTGGCATGGCGGCGGCTGTGTCCAGCTATGTCGAGGTCAAGGCGCAATACCGGGCCTCCGATGCCTGGCTGCTGGCGCGTGATGGGCAGGTGCTGCAGCAATTGCGACTGGATCATCAGGTGCGGCGGTTGCAGTGGACACCGCTGGAAGCTATGTCGCCCGCCTTGCTGCAAGCGCTGCTGTATTCCGAAGACCAGCGCTTTTACCAGCATGCGGGCATAGACTGGCTGGCGGTGGCCTCGGCCAGCTGGCGCAATCTGTGGGATAGCCGCACGCGCGGCGCCAGCACCATCACCATGCAGCTGGCAGGTCTGCTGGAGCAGGATGCCGTGCACGGCCGCCGCAGCCTGGTGCAAAAGCTCGGGCAATCGGCCGATGCCTTGCAGCTGGACCATGCCTGGAAAAAATCCGACATCCTCGAAGCCTACCTCAATCTGGTGCCGTTTCGCGGTGAGTTGCAAGGCGTAGCCGCCATGAGCCAGGGCCTGTTTGGCAAGGGCCCGGAGGCGCTGGATGCGCGCGAAGCCGCCATCGCTGCCGTGCTGCTGCGCGCACCCAATGCCAAACCCGCCCGTGTGGCCGAACGTGCCTGCCAGCTTTTGAAGCAGATGCAGCAGGCGCGTGCCTGCGCCGATCTCGAAGGCTTTGCCAGCCTCAAGCTGGTGGCGCCATTCGAGCCTGCCATGCCTAATCTGGCGCCGCATCTGGCACGGCAGTTATTGCAGCAGCCCGGGCAGCGCCTGCGCAGCACGCTGGATATGCGCCTGCAGCAATACGCCGCCCGGCAATTGCGTGCCAACCTGCTGCAACTGGAAAACCAGAATGTGCAGGATGGCGCGGTGCTGGTGCTGGATAATCGCACAGGCGAAGTGCTGGCCTGGGTGGGCTCCAGCGATACCCTGTCGACCGCACCCGCGGTGGATGGCGTGCTGGCACAGCGCCAGGCGGGCTCTACGCTCAAGCCGTTTTTATATGCCACGGCGCTGGATATGCGGGCGCTGACCGCCGCCTCGCTGCTGGACGATAGCCCGGTGCGCATACGCACCGGCAATGGCGATTACATTCCGCAGAATTACGACAAGCAGTTCATGGGCCCGGTCAGCCTGCGCACCGCTCTCGGCAGCTCGCTGAATGTGCCCGCCGTGCGCAGCCTGCTGCATATCACGCCGGACCGTTTTTTTGCGCGTCTGCAGCAATTGCGTTTCAGCACGCTGACCGAGTCGGTGGACTATTACGGCTACAGCCTGGCGCTGGGCGCGGCCGATGTGCGCCTGCTTGATCTCACCAATGCCTATCGGGCGCTGGCCAACCAGGGCCGTTACAGCGGGGTGCGCATGCAATGGGCCAACCCAGCCAGCAAAGGCAAGGCGGATAAGCCCATGCAAGTGTTTTCGCCCGCCGCGAGTTATGTGGTGAGTGACATCCTGGCCGACAACAATGCCCGTGCGCATACCTTCGGCATGGATTCAGCGCTGGCGACGCGCTACTGGAGTGCAGTGAAAACCGGCACCAGCAAAGACATGCGCGATAACTGGTGCGTGGGCTACACGGCACGCTATACCGTTGGCGTGTGGGTGGGCAATGCCAATGGCACCCCCATGCACGATGTCTCTGGCGTAAGCGGTGCGGCGCCGGTCTGGCGTGCCGTGATGGATTATCTGCACAGGCATCCCGATGGCCGTTTGCTGGCGCCAGTCGTGCGCACGCCGCCAGCCGGGCTGCTGCAGCAACAGGTGCGCTTTCAACCCGCGATTGAGCCGGTCCGGCAGGAGTGGTTTTTGAAAGGCACCGAGCTTGCCCTGGTGCAGGCGAGCCATGATGGGGATGATGTGCGCCCAAGCAAGCTGGGCCAGGATACGCGGGGTGCCCAGGCGGATAATTCGCTGGTGAGCATTGCCTACCCCGGCCAGGGCGCGATTATCGCGCTGGACCCGGAAATTCCGCCCGCGCAGCAGCGGGTGGTGTTCAAGGCAACCCCTGCCTTGCCTGCAGGCTGGCACTGGCGGCTGGATGGCAAACGGGTGGCGCCGGTCAAGCTGGCATCGCCGCGCCAGTTGGCAGGTGAACATGCACAGCCCGCCAATACCCCGCAGACCACAGACCTGCGCTATGCGTGGTTTCCCATGCCCGGTCGCCATGTGCTGAGCCTGCATGATGCCAGCGGCAAGTTGCGCGAGTCGGCACGCTTTGAAGTGCGGGGCGCCATGCTGCGCCAGGCCACGCCCGGGCCGAATGCGAAACCTGCGCGACCATCTTGAGCGGCCGGGCAGCGGGCGTGCATGTTAAAATCGCGCCAACCTATGAACACCGCCATGAATACCACCACCAACCCCCGTCACGTCATTAGCCAGCTGGAGAAACTGCTACCGGAATGCATGCTGGTCGACCGTTTTCCTTTGCGTCGGCGCTTGCAGCAGGTGCGGGCACAGCTGGATCAGCAGAAGCCTGAGCAGAAATCCCCCGACAAACTGCTGGCCGAGCTGGCCAATCGCGTGCGCGATTCCGTCGCGCGCCTGCAGGCTCGCAAAGCGGGGTTACCCAAGCCGGATTATCCTGCAGAGTTGCCGGTCTCTGGCAAAAAGAACGATATTGCCGCCGCCATACAGAAGCATCAGGTGGTGATCGTTTGCGGGGAAACTGGCTCCGGTAAAACCACCCAGCTGCCCAAGATTTGCCTGGAGCTGGGGCGCGGCGTCAGCGGCCTCATCGGCCATACCCAGCCGCGCCGCATTGCCGCCCGCTCGGTGGCCTCGCGCATTGCGCAGGAGCTGAATTCGCCGCTGGGCCAGGCGGTGGGTTACAAGGTGCGCTTCAACGACAAGCTCTCGGAAAGCAGCTATATCAAGCTGATGACGGACGGTATTTTGCTGGCAGAGACGCAGGGCGACCGCTTTCTCAATGCCTATGACACCATCATCATTGATGAGGCGCACGAGCGCAGCCTGAATATCGATTTCCTGCTGGGCTATCTCAAGCAGCTATTGCCCAAGCGTCCTGACCTCAAAGTCATTGTCACTTCGGCCACCATCGATGCCGACCGCTTCTCGCGGCACTTTGAGGGCGCGCCGGTGATTGAGGTTTCCGGCCGCACCTATCCGGTGGAAATCCGCTATCGCCCGCTGGGCAAGGCCGGATTCAGTGCCAAGGAAAATCCCCCCGAGCTGGAAGACGAAGACGATCTGGAACTGCTGGGGCAGGACCTCATGGGCATCAAGCGCAAGCCGCGCGTGGAATCGCGCTGGCTGGAAGAAGACGATGCCGAAGAGGCCATGGAAGAAGCGATTCTGGATGTGGCCGATGATCTGATGCGGCTGGGCGAGGGCGATATTCTGGTCTTTCTGCCTGGCGAGCGCGAGATTCGCGATACCGCCGACCATCTGCGCAAATACCAGGGCCGCTCGCCCAAGCTCAAGCATGTGGAAATCCTGCCGCTGTTTGCCCGACTGTCGATTGAAGACCAGCAGAAGATTTTCCGTTCCGGCGGCACGCGCCGCATCGTGCTGGCGACCAATGTGGCCGAAACCTCGCTTACCGTGCCCGGCATCAAATACGTGATCGATACCGGCCTGGCGCGGGTCAACCGTTACAGCGCCCGCGCCAAGGTCGAGCAGCTGCAGATCGAGAAAATCTCGCAGGCCGCGGCACGCCAGCGGGCAGGGCGTTGCGGCCGGGTGTCGAGTGGTATCTGCGTACGCCTGTACGACGAAGAGGATTTCAATAACCGTTCCGAGTTTACCGACCCCGAGATTCTGCGCTCTTCGCTGGCGTCGGTCATCCTGCGCATGGCCGCGTTGCGCCTGGGCGATGTGAATGACTTCCCGTTTATCGAGGCGCCGAGTTCCCGCCTGATTGCCGATGGCTACCTGCTGTTGCAGGAGCTGGGCGCGGTGGATGCCGACCGGCAGATTACCGAGCTGGGCAACCAGCTGGCACGCCTGCCGCTGGACCCGCGTGTGGGCCGCATGATCCTGGCCGCCAAAAAGGAAAGCTGTTTGCAGGAGATGCTGATCATCGCCAGTGCGCTGGCGATACAGGACCCGCGCGAACGCCCCATGGACAAGCGCGAAGCGGCCGATCAGGCGCACGCCAAGTTTGCTGGCGAGCAGTCCGATTTCATGAGCTTCCTCAAGCTGTGGGCGTTTTACGATGAGGCGCTGAAAACCAAGAAATCCAACAAGGAGCTTTTGGGCAAATGCCATCAGAATTTCCTGTCTTTCCTGCGCATGAAGGAATGGCGCGAGCTGTATTTCCAGCTGCTGGAAATCGCGGAAGACATGGAGTTCAAGCTCAACGACAAAGAAGCCTCCTACGAGCAGATACACCGGGCGCTGCTGTCCGGCCTGCTGGGCAATATCGGCTTCAAGGACGGCGAATCGGAAAGCTATCAGGGTGCGCGTGGCATCCGCTTCAATATCGCCCCCGGCTCGGCCCTGAAAAAGCAGCGCCCCAAGTGGGTGATGGCCGCCGAGTTGATGGAAACCACCAAGCTTTATGCGCGTTGCGTCGCCAAAATCGAGCCGGACTGGATAGAGCCGTTGGCGCGCAGCCTGACGCAAAGCCATTACACCGATCCGCGCTGGGATCGCAAGCCAGCGCAGGTGGTGGCGTGGGAACGGGTCAGCCTGTATGGCCTGACGGTCATCCCCAAGCGGCGTGTGCATTACGGGCCGATTAACCCGCAGGAGTCGCGCGAAATCTTTGTGCGCGAAGCGCTGGCGAATATGGAATTCGACACGCGCGCGCCGTTTTTTGAGGCCAACCGCCGCCTGATTGCCGAGATCGAGGAGCTGGAACACAAGGCGCGGCGCCAGGATGTGCTGGTGGATGAGCACGCATTGTTTGCGTTTTACGATGCGATTATTCCCGCAGGCATCATCAATGGTGCGGGCTTTGAAAAGTGGCGCGAAGAGGCCGAGCGCGAAAATCCGCGTCTGCTTTATCTGACGCGTGACGCTCTGATGCGCCATGGCGCGGCTGGCGTCACCGAAGCGCAGTTCCCTGAATCCATGCTGCTGGATGGTACCCAGATCGCGCTTAAATACCGCTTTGAACCCGGGCATCCGCTGGATGGCGTGACCGCCACCGTGCCGCTGGCGCTGCTGAATCAGCTGGACCCGACCGCCAGCGAATGGCTGGTGCCCGGCATGCTGCGCGAGAAACTCACTGCACTGATCAAAGCCCTGCCCAAGACGCTACGCCGCGTGTGCGTGCCGGTGCCGGAGTTTGTGACGGGTTTTCTGGAGCAGGCGCAGATAGGCGCTTCACCCCTGATTCCCGCCCTCATTGCCTACATCCAGCAGCGCACCGGCCTCAAGATGTCTGCCGATGAGCTGAATGCAGAGGCCTTGCCCGCGCACTTGCACATGAATTTCCGTGTGGTGGATGAAAAGGGCCGCGAGCTCGGCATGGGCCGCGACTGGACTGCGCTGAAACAGCAGCTGGGGCAGGCCGCCCAGCTCACCTTCCGCAGCAGTTCGCCCTCCATCGAGAAGAGCGGGCTCAAGCAATGGGACTTTGGCGATCTGCCCAAGACCCTGACCTTCAGTCGTGATGGGCGCCAGCTAACCGGCTACCCGGCGATAGAAGACGAGCAGGATAGCGTGGCAGTCAAGCTGTTTGATACGGCCACTGCGGCCGAAGATGCCCACCGCGCCGGCGTGCGCCGCCTGATGCGCTTTGAGCTTAAAGAGCAGATGAAGCAGCTGGAGAAAGGCCTGCCGGGCTTTACCCAATACGCCTTGCTGCTGCGCAACCTGATGACGCCGGACGAACTGCGCGACGACATGCTGACGGCGATTGCCGACCGCGCCTTTATCGGCGAGGACGACTTGCCGCGCAGCAATGCCGACTTCATGAACCTCAAGCAGCGCGCCCGCACGCGGCTGCCCGCGGTGGTGGAGGGCGCCAGCCGCCTGGCCGCTGCCATCGCCGCCGAATACCAGCCGCTGATGCAAAAGCTGGGCAGCCTGCCCGGCCCCATGGCACGTCTCAAAAAAGAAGTGGAAGAGCAACTGGGGCGCCTGTTGTACAAGCGCTTCTTCAGCCAGACGCCATGGGAGCGCCTGCAGCATGTGCCGCGTTACCTCAAGGGCTTGCGCCTGCGGCTGGAGAAATACCCCGGCGGCATCGAGCGCGACACGCGCAATGGGCAAGCGGTGCAACAGGTCTGGCAGCGCTGGGAAGAGCGCGTCGTCAGCCTGCGCAAGAGCGGCCAGCCGGTGCCGCCTGCTTTGCAGGAATACCGCTGGCTGATCGAGGAGCTGCGTATTTCCCTGTTTGCGCAAGAGCTGAAAACGCCATTCCCGGTGTCGGTCAAACGTCTGGATAAAGCCTGGGCTGATCTTTCCTGAGTTTCTGTCCCTCGTTCCCATGCCTGTCTGACTCCAGTTTGGTAGGCATGGGCGCAAAAGCTTATGCATGAAGTAAGTGGTTTACGCATGCCCCCGTTTTTTCCTTATATCACACCCTGTGAATTGCCTTTATGCAGCCAAGGCCATCATTCACCGCAGCCAATTATTCGGCATCAAAAAGATTTTTATTGTATTTAATATGGAGCCATACTAATATGGTCTCATGTTACTTCTCAAAGAACTTCCTACCTCCAAAAGCCTGGAACGTTTCGTTCAGCGCTACCCGCAAACCGACATTTCGGCCATCTCCGATTTTGTCGCCTTGTTGCGCGCCGCTTCGGATATTTCCGATGCGCTGGACAAGCTGCTGGGCAAGCATGATCTGCTACAAGGCCGCTGGTGGGTACTGGTGTTGCTCATGCGCCAGGAGGATTTCACTTCATCGCCTTCGGACCTGGCTGAGAAGGCCGGTGTCACCAAAGGCACCATGACAGGCTTTATTGATGGTCTGGAGCGGGAAGGCCTGGTGACGCGGCTGATCAATAACGATGACAGGCGCAAATTCCTGATACGCCTGAGTGCGGCTGGCCTGCAAAAGCTGGACGAAGTGATGCCGGACTACATAGACAAGGTGAAGCTCTTGATGGATGTCCTGAGCAAGTCGGAACGCGATGTCCTGATCTCGCATGCCAGAACCCTGGCCGAGCATGTGGATGTCATGAAATAAGCTGCTTTCATTTTTTTTTGAACATTTAGTTTGAATCCATACTTTATGGTTCCATATTTTTAATTGACGCCATGCTGCCTGACTCAACAATGCGAAATGCGCATGCCATAGCGCACCCTGATGCCGCCGTTAACGGCCAGCCATTGCCATATCGGCGGCTGTTTGCCTTGTTGCTCGCATGCAGTCTCGCCATGCTCCCCGGCTGTATCAGCATGCGTGGCATAGCGCCGCAGGCCAAGCCGGTGCATGCCAGCCAGCTTGATCTTGGCAACACCGTGATGAGTGCGGCAAAAATCGAATGGCCGAATGCCGCCTGGTGGCAGGACTATCACGATGCCCAGCTGGATGCGCTGGTCACCAGAACCATTGCCGATAACCCCGATCTCAAGGCGGCGCAGGCTCGCATCGGGCTGGCGCAGGCCTATGCCGACAGCATGCACGCGCAGACCTTGCCGACCCTGAGTGGCGACACCACCATGACGCGCGAGCGTTTTACCGAGCTGCAATTCATTCCTGCGCCTTGGGCCGGGCATACCGACTGGAACAACCGCGCCACCGCATCGCTGGCTTACGACCTGGATTTATGGGGCAAGCAGAAGGGCATGTGGGCGGCGGCGCTGGACGAAACTCATGCGTCGGCAGCCGAGACGCAGCAGGTGCAGCTTGAGCTCGTCAATGCCGTGGTGAGGAGCTATATCCGCCTGGGCTTCGAGTACCAGTTGCGCAATATTGCCGAAGAGCATGTGCATGAAGTGGAGCACCGTGTGGCGATTGCCCGCCGGGCGCTGTCGGCGGGTCTGACCACGGAGCTGGCCGTCACCGAAACCGAAGTGCCATTGCCCATGGCGCGCATGAAAGTGCAGCAGATTGAGGCACGCATTGCCCTGATCCAGAACCAGCTGGCCGCCTTGTCTGGTCAGGGCCCCGGTGCCGGTGAGCATATCCAGCACCCCGTCTTGCACTATGACGCCGCCATCGGCCTGCCCGACCAGCTGCCTGCCAATCTGATTGGTCGCCGTCCGGATATTCTGGCTAGCCGCTGGCGCATTGAGGCCTCGCGTGAATACATCGCCAGCGCCAAGGCCAATTTTTACCCCAATATCAGTCTGCTGGCATTCGCTGGTTTTCAGGCGCTGGGCTTCGGCAAGCTGTTCACCAATGCCGCCGCCATTGCCGGCGTGGGCCCCGCCATTTCGCTGCCAATTTTTGATGGCGGCCGTCGCCGTGCCAACCTTAGCGCGCAAACCGCCAGCTACGATATGGCGGTGGAGCATTACAACGCCACTGTGCTGAAAGCGCTGGAAAGCATCTCGAACCAGCTGGTGCTGCTGAATGCCAATGCGCGCGAGATCAAGAATGCCGAGGAAGCGCTGGCCACGGCTGAAAAAGCCCATGCGCTTGCCCTCAGGCATTACAAGGCTGGCCTCACCAATTATGAGCACGTGCTGGCAACGCATGAGGTGATGCTGACGCAACGCGAAGCCATGCTGCAGCTGGAAGCCGACATGCTGGATGCCCATGCCGGGCTGATGCTGGCGCTGGGTGGCGGGCTGAATGACGAAAAGGCCAGCCAGGCCATCTCCGATGCCAGCCGCCCACATGCCGATGCCACGAAACAAGCCAGGGCAGGGAGCACGCCATGAACGCCTGGTCACTCGCCAGCATGAGGCGGCCACTGCTGCGCACCCGCGTGCAGTTACGCCTGTGCGTACTGGCCTGCGCGCGCTATGCCCGCAGTCTGGCACATGGCATATCGACACTGGCACGCGCGCTGGGCATGGGTACTACGCTGGGCGCACGCGAATGGTGGAAGCTGGATGCCCCCATCATCGCTTATGTATTCAAGGTGCTGCTGGCAAGTGTGCTGGCGGTGTGGATATCGTTGCGCCTGGAGTTTGACCAGCCGCGCACGGCGCTGCTGACGGTGGCGATCGTTATGCAGTTTCGCTCAGGCATGGTGCTGACCAAAAGCTATTACCGGCTGATCGGCACCATCTTCGGCATTATCGCGTCCTTCCTGCTGGTCGCCATGTTTGCGCAGGAGCGGGTGCTTTTTCTGCTGTGCATGACGATCTGGATAGGCTTGTGCACGGCGGGCTCGGTGATCTTTCGCAATCACCAGTCCTATGCCTTTGTGCTGGCGGGCTACACCTTGTGCATCGTCGGCCTGCCCGCCACGCTGGCGCCCGAGCTGACCTTCAATATCGGCGTTACCCGCCTGTCCGAAATCCTGGTGGGCCTGCTGTGCGCCACGGTGGTGAGTGATCTCGTGTTTCCACAACGCATGTGGAATGTGACCCTGCAGACCGTGCGTCGGCGCTACACCGATTTTTGTGACCTGCTGCGCATCAGCGCGCGGGAGGGTGTGGCACATGCCACCTTGCAGGCCCACATGCTGCGATTCATTGGCGACATCTTCAGTCTGGAATCCTTTCGCGCTTCTTCAGGCCTGGAGACGGATGAATCACGTGGGCACCGCCACCGCCTGAGTCATCTGAACAAGGAATTCATGGAAGTCTCCACGACCTTCCATGCCTTCAGCCGCCTGTTGCAGCGGCAACGCAACAACAGCCGTGCCGAGGTGCGCGAGGCCCTGCTGCAGCTGTATCAATGGCTGGCAGACGCGGTGACTGTGCAACATCGCAGCGCGCAGACCGAGCAGGAAACCCTGGAGATTGTGCAGAAGCTGAAAGCCTTCCGCGAAGACTTCAGCCTGCGCCTGCAAGCAGCCCGCCAGCGCTTGCCAGCCACATTACAAACTCGGGACCTGCTGGATTTTGATACCGGGGCCGCCTATCTGCTGCGGCTAGCCGAAGAGCTGTATGTGTATAGCCGCACCTATGGTTCGATTGCTACCGGCAGTGCCCCCGACCAGGGACATGCGGACGAGCTGCCTGCCCAACTGGAGATGCATTTTGATCCACTGGCAGTGGCGCTGGCCGCGCTGCGCGGCAGTATTACGCTGCTGATACTGGCCGGGCTGTGGATATTCACCGACTGGCGCTCGGGCATTGAGGCCATCACCATCGGCGTCATCACCAGCACGCTGTTTGCGAACAGTCCTTCGCCCAGCAAAACCATACGCCACTTCATGGCGGGCGCGGTCATCGGCACTGTGCTCGCCTATTTCAGCAATTTCTGGTGGCTGACCCAAGCGCATGATTTCTGGACGCTGATCATTGCCATCAGTCCAGGCATCCTGCTTGCCAGCTGGCTGGGTTCCAGGCCTGCTACCGCCTTTATCGGGGCAGGGGCTTCCGTGGTTTACCTGTTGCACATCGGCTTCAACACCGTTTTCAGCGCCAGTCCGGTGACCTTTCTTAACGATGCGGTGGCCGATCTGCTGGCGATTCTGGTCTCGGGCACCATGTATGGCCTGATCGACCTCAGCGGCAGCGCCTGGTCCCGGCAGCGCGTATCCAATGCCTTGCGCAACTTGGTGGTAGCTGCCTGTCGCGAGTCCACCCCACTGCGGCGTGCCCGCTTTGAAGCCAGCGCGCGGGATCTGGTGCAGCGCTCCGGCAGCGTGCAGCGGGTTGGCGAGGCGCAGGATCAGGTAGTGGTCGAATGGCTGTTTTCGGCGCTGGAGGTTGGCCATGCCGTGATCGCCCTGCGCGAGCAGTTGCCGCATGTGCCAGCCGAAATGGCCCGCGCCCTGCAACACGCCATTGCGCAGATTGCCAGCCTTTACGAGGCACCGGGCCAGGCCGCCATTGCGCACGCAGCAGAGGCTGTTGATCAGGCGCTGGCACTGGCTGCTCCCACTGCGGCCAGCGAGATGCCGCTGCATGTGCGCCACCAGTTGCTGACCACGCTGCATTTTGTACACAGCACGCTGCTGGATGAAGCCTCGGTGTTGGCATTCGGCCCCAGCACATTTGCGCGCATCAGTCCCGCGGGAGGACGCTGATCATGCCACGTGAATTTGCCTTGCTCGATGCCCTGGTGCCCACTTTGCTGCTGGCATTTATTGCAGCGGCGGTTGGCACCCTGGTGCTAGACCGTATGTTTGCCTGGCTCGGCGCTTATCGCCTGGTCTGGTACCCCGCACTGTTTCGCTTGTCGGTGTTCGGATGTCTGTTTGCGGGCCTGGGGCTGTGGATTTACCAGTGATGAACGCAGGAAATGTGAAGCGCGATGGTGTTAATGCCTTGGAAATCACGCGCAGAATTTGTGAAGGAAACTTGCCATGAAATTTTATCTGAAACGCCTGTTCAGGATACTGATCACGCTGGCCCTCGCTGCCGCTGCGGTCTTTCTCGCCCAAAAGCTGTGGGTGCGCTACATGGATTCGCCCTGGACGCGCGATGGCCGGGTACGGGCCGACGTGGTGAATATCGCGCCGGATGTGGCCGGGCTGGTGATGAAGGTGGCGGTGCGCGACAACCAGTTTGTGCATCGTGGCGATGTGCTGTTTCAGATTGACCCTGAGCATTTTCGCCATGCCGTGGCCGAAGCCAATGCCATCGTGAATCAACGCAAGGCGGCGCTGCAGATGAAGCGCAATCAGGCACAGCGCCGTGCCAGCCTGGATGATGAGGTGATTTCTCGCGAAAACCGCGAAGACACCGACCTCGGCGCCGTGGCCGCCAAAGCCGACTACGAGGCTGCGCTGGTTACCCTGGAAAAAGCCCAGCTCGACCTCACCCGCAGCACCGTGCGCTCACCCGTGGATGGCTGGGTGTCCAACCTGCTGGTACGTCCGGGCGATTATGCCCAGGTGGGCGCGGCCAAGCTGGCCATCATTGATCAGCATTCTTTCTGGGTATACGGCTATTTTGAAGAGCACAAGCTGCCGCTGGTGCATGTGGGCGATGCCGCCGAGATCCAGTTGCTGGGCACCGGCCGCCGCCTGCAGGGGCATGTGGAAAGCATCGCCATGGGCATTACCGACCGCGACAACCCCACCGACGTGCGGCTGCTGGCGAATGTGAACCCCAGTTTCAACTGGGTGCGCCTGTCACAACGGGTGCCGGTGCGGATACGGCTGGATGAGATACCCCGGGATTTAACCCTGGTGGCAGGGATGACGTGTTCGGTGGTGGTTAAACCTTCTCTGGTCTTAGAATCAAAAGTCACGCGATCACCAGTTACCCAGTCTGGCGTCAGACCATCGGCCAAAGTAAAAAGCTAAAAGCAACGTGGGTGACCAGCACAATGCCTGGTCACCCACGGGGCAACTTGTTCACAGCCAGATGACATAAAAAATTACGTCACGAGCCCAGGTTTATTCAGTCTTGGTCTCGTCTGGTGCGGCGGTGTGAGGTTCGGTGCCTTCCGGAGCGGGGGCGACCTTCTCGTGTTCAGCGGGCACATAGCCACCGGGTTCTGCCTTGCCTGATGCCGCAGGAGCAGCCTCAGGGGCGGCAGCGGGTGGCGGGGTGGTGGCCGCAGGGGCTTCTGCGGTTTCCGGGGTTGCCGGCTCTGGTTTTGAGCAGGCAGTCATTAATGCAGCGGTCATTGCAATGGTAATAAGGGAACTCGGCCATGATTTCATCATTGATTATTCTCCTTTGGTCATTTTCATTTGGGCTTGCTTGTCCCGGTTAGAACCCCATCTTCTGGCTTAAGTTCGGTCAAATTGCCATTTGCATTATTAAGATTGCATTAATTAGTTAAATTAAATCAATCGTTTGTTTCACAGCAAACGTATGCCTGCCAGCGTATCCAGGCAGGTTTCGCGGATAATCCGCACCAGATCCACCGCATAAGGCCGCGCCATGATTTCGGTATTGCCGGTAGCGTAAAGCTCCGACCACAGGCCTTTGCGCGTGATGGGTTTGGCGATCACATACTCATGCTCCAGATAGCTCTGTATGCCCCAGCTGGGCAGCGCCGCCAGCCCGCGACGGCTCGCCACCAGCTGCATGATGGCGACAGTCAGCTCGGCCGTGCGACGGTCAAACGCCACATTGGCCGGATGCAGGACTTCGCGTATCAGGTCAATGCGTTCCTCCGGTACCGGATAGGTGATCAGCGTGCTGCCGCTGAAATCTTCGGCCTGCAAAAAGGGCCGGGTGTGCAGGGGATGGTCCGTAGGCAATACCGCCATGATTTCAAAAGTGAAAAGCGGTACGTGCTGCAGCATCTTCATCTTGCCTGGCAGGCCGCCAATGACAAAATCCGCCTTGCCTTCCTTGATCAGGCTCCAGGGGTCGCTATGAAACCCGGCCACCAGGTCCAGCTCCACCTCCGGCCAGGCACGCCTAAAGGCATCCATCACCGGCGTCAGCCAGTCAAAGCAGGTGTGGCATTCCAGCACAATGCGCAACTCGCCGGATTGGTCGGACTTCAGCCGCTCCAGATCGCGCTCCGCCTGCGCCGTGGCTTCCAGCACGATGTCCGCCAGCTTGAGCAGGCGTTCGCCCGCAGGCGTAAAGCGCAAGCCGTGCGCGGTGCGCTGAAACAGCGTGATCTGGTAATACTGCTCCACCGAGCGTATCTGGTGCGAGAGCGCCGATTGCGTCAGGTAAACGCGCTCGGCGGCCAGCGCCAGCTTGCCGCTTTCGGCAATGGCCTTGAAGGATTTGAGATGTCGGATTTCGATCATGATATGAATTTAATTCAAGTTTAATGGAAAAAAACTCGCTTTATTAATTCGATGATAGCACGCAAACTGCGGCCTTCGTTATTGAGAGGTGAGTTGTCATGATCAAAGCCCATATCCTGGGGTACCCGCGCGTCGGGGCCAACCGTGAACTGAAAGTCGCGCTGGAGGCGTTCTGGAAAAGCGCGCCCGGCGAAGAAGCCCGCCATGAAGCCGCGCTGGAGCAAACCGCGCGCCAGCTGCGCGAGACGCATTGGCAAAAGCAGATAGACGCCGGCCTGGCCTTTATCAGCGTCAATGATTTTTCATGCTACGACCATGTGCTGGACCACACTGTGCTGTTTGGCGCCACGCCGCCGCGCTTTGGCTTTGCCGGGCGGCCATTGCAGGCGCAGGACTACTTTGCCCTGGCCCGCGGCAATGCCGAGCAGCCCGCGCTGGAAATGACCAAGTGGTTTGATACCAACTACCACTACCTGGTGCCAGAACTGAGCGCGGAGACCGAATTTTCCATCAACGCCCATGCGTTTCTGCTGCAGATAGACCAGGCGCTGACCACCGGCGCCGAGCTCAAGCCCGTATTGCTGGGCCCGGTGTCTTGGCTGTATCTGGGCAAGAGCCGCGATGTCGGGTTTGATCGCCTGAGCCTGCTGCCTGCCTTGTGCGCGCAATATGCCGCTTTGCTGAGCGAGCTCAAGCTGCGCGGCATTGCCTGGGTGCAGATTGATGAGCCGGTGCTGGCCCTGGACCTCGATGCACGCTGGCTGGCGGCGTTTGCTGATGCCTATGCCCGCATCCGCGACCACAGGCCCAAGCTGTTGCTGACGACGTATTTTGAGAGCGTGGCACGCTATGTGGGCGCGGTCACCGCTTTGCCAGTGGATGGCCTGCATATCGACCTGGTGCGGGCGCCAGAACAGCTCGCCGCTTGGCTGGCGGCCTTGCCCAGCCACTGGGTGCTTTCCGCCGGGGTGGTGGATGGCCGCAATGTCTGGCGCAACGATCTCGACAAGACCTTGCAGCTGTTGCAGCCGGTAGCGCAGCGGCTGGGAGATCGCTTGTGGATCGCGCCATCGTGCTCGCTGTTGCATGTGCCGGTTTCGCTGGCGCAGGAGTCGTCTATGGACGCAGAAATACGCTCCTGGCTGGCGTTTGCCGATGAAAAACTGCGTGAGTTGCAGCTGTTGCAGCAGGCGCTGAATCACGGGGTGGATAGCGTGGCTGCCGAGTTTCAAGCCGCGCGCAAGGCCATCGCTTCTCGTGGCGCATCGCCACGTGTGCATAACGAGAGTGTGCAGCAGCGCTTGCAGCATCTGCCGCAGTTATCCGCCGAGCGTAGCAGCCCGTTTGCCGAGCGGCGTCTGGCGCAGCAAAAGCGTTTGCGGCTGCCTTTGCTGCCGACCACCACCATAGGCTCTTTTCCGCAGACCGCCGATATACGCGCCAGCCGGGCAGCGTTTCGCCGGGGCGATCTGAGTGCGCAGGATTACACGCTGGCCATGCAGCAGAATATCCGCCATGCCATTGAGCAACAACTGGCGCTGGATCTGGATGTGCTGGTGCACGGCGAAGCCGAGCGCAACGACATGGTGGAATACTTCGGCGAGCAGCTGGCAGGCTATGTGTTCAGCCAGTACGGCTGGGTGCAGAGCTATGGCTCGCGCTGCGTCAAACCGCCGATTATCTATGGCGATGTGCATCGTCCGCTGGCGATGACGGTGGCGGAGGCCCGCTACGCGCAGTCGCTCACCAGCAAGCCGGTCAAGGGCATGCTCACAGGTCCGGTGACCATGCTGCAATGGTCGTTTGTGCGCGATGACCAGCCACGCGAAACCACCGCCTTGCAACTGGCGCTGGCGATACGCGATGAAGTGGCCGATCTGCAGCAGGCCGGCATTGCCATCATCCAGATTGACGAACCTGCCTTCCGCGAAGGGCTGCCTTTGCAGCAGGCCAAATGGGCGCAATATCTGGCATGGGCGGTGCGGGCATTCAAGCTATCGGCCAGCGTGGCGGAAGACGGCACGCAGATACACACCCACATGTGCTATTCGGAGTTCAACGACATTCTGCCGTCGATTGCCGCGATGGATGCCGACGTGATTACCATTGAGACGTCGCGCTCGGCGATGGAACTGCTGGATGGCTTTGGCGAGTTTGATTACCCCAACGACATCGGCCCCGGCGTGTATGACATTCACTCGCCGCGGGTGCCGAGTGTGGAAGCCATGACCACCTTGCTGAAGCGAGCGATTGAGGTGATCCCGGTAGAGCGTCTGTGGGTGAATCCGGATTGCGGCCTCAAAACCCGCGGCTGGCCGGAAACAATCGCCGCCCTGCAACACATGGTCGCCGCAGCGCGTCAGCTCCGCCACGAGAAGCTCAATCACAAGGCGGCGTGATCTCGGGATTATCGCTCGTGTAAACCTTGCCAGCGGCCCACGTATCAATGCATGCGTTGGCCGCTGGCATTTTTAATGCCCGGCTTGGTCAGGCGCTAATCACCAGCAGGCTGCCCAGCATCATGACGATAGCAGCGATCAGCTTGCGCAGAATGTCTTTTTCCTTGAACACCTGATAGCCCACCAGCACCTGCAACACCATGCTCATCTGAAACAGCGCCAGCGTGTACGCCACCAGCATGTGCGACAGCAGCACCAGCGTGCAGTACTGCATGATGAAAATCATGACGCCTATGCTGGCAATCGTGGGCAAATGCGACAGCGAGGTTTTGGTGCTTTCTTTAACACTGGCGGGTATGAACAGCAGATTCGCCAGCATCACCAGCGGCAAGCCCAGCAGCGACCAGAACACCAGCGTGGCCAGCGGCCCGCCATCCGTCACCGCGTTTTTCAGGAACAGCGTGCCGATGGAAAACAGCAGGATGGACAGAAAACGCGCCTGCACGCCGCGCTCCTTCAGCAACAGCAGCATGCGGTTGGCCTCGCGCTGACCGTTGGCAGGCATCAGAAAGAAACTGCCCACCACAATAATCGCCACGCCTGCAAAGCCCTGCAGGGTAGGCACCTCGCCCAGAAACACAATGGCGAGCAGCATGGAAATCACCACCTTGTAAGCATTCAGCGGCCCAAACACCGACAGATCGGTTTTGGCGAGCGACATCACCATGAACATCCAGCCGCCGACATCGAGCACGGCCGCCAGCAAGACATTCATCCAGAACGCCTGCGGCAGGCTGGCAGCATGCACCACAGGCACAAACGGCAGCGCCAGCACGCTCAACACCACATAGCTGGTCGCCACCATGAAGAAGGGGTGCAGCGGATGCTGCGACAGTTTTTTCTGATAGACATTGGCGAGTATGGAAAACACCAGCCTGCCAAACACGAACGCGATTTCCACGAACAACAACTTTCTTTTATGGGGGATGAAATGCCGGGGGGAGGGCAACAACCGACATTATGCGGTCGTATGTCATGCGATTGAAATATTTGTCGCCCGGGCCTGCGCCATCAGGCGTTTTGGCTTGCGGCGATAGCTTGATTCCGCCCAGAGTACATAGGGCGTTATTCCCATATTTTGTATTTCCCTGTTGACGATACCACTCCCTATTGTGTTACATTGCCAGCACTACGGTCCTCAAGGTTTGATTCAAACCGCGAGTTAAAAGGGAATCCGGTGCGTGTGTCTGCAGAATATTTCTCGCCGATATGCAACGCCGGGGCTGCCCCCGCAACTGTAACCAGCCATCGGGCTGACGTCATGTCAGTCTGGTAGCGCAAGGCATCTGAAGCCACTGAACCTGCCGGGGTTCGGGAAGGCGCCAAGCGTAAGGCCGGGAGCCAGGAGACCTGCCGTGGATTTTTTCAACGCGTTTGAGGCGGGGTGTCCTCGGCAGATGGAAGGTTTGCGCCTTCTCCCTTGCTGGTCCTGGTGGTGGATGTACAGCGGCAATGCAATGTCATTGCGCCTGCGTACGTCGGTTGCCGACTCCCGCTCCTGATAGGAGCCAAGTAGATGGATGATATCAATACCGCGCAGCCGGTTTTAAATGCTGCACTCCCCAGTTTGCAAGTCATACGCCGTGATGGCGCCGCCGTGCCGTTTGCCGCCGACAAGATTTCGATTGCGCTGACCAAGGCGTTTTTGGCGGTGGCGGGCGAGCACTCGACTATTTCCAGCCATATGCGCACCGAGGTGCAGGCGCTGACCGATACCGTGGTGGCCGCCCTGGTGCGCCGCAAGCCAGCCGGTGGCTCCATCCACATTGAAGATATTCAGGATCAGGTAGAGCTGGCGCTGATGCGCTCCGGCGAGCATGACGTGGCGCGTGCCTATGTGCTGTACCGCGAAAAGCGTGCGGCCGAGCGCGCCGCCCAGCAAGCGCCTGCGCCCACCCTGCATGTGCTGCAGGATGGCAAGCGCGTGCCGCTGGACCAGCAGTTGCTGCTGAGCATGGTGACCGAGGCCTGCGTGAATCTGGGCGATGCGGTGCAACCCGCCGTGATTGTGGAGCAAGCCATGCGCGACCTGTACGACGGCATGCCGTTTGATGAAGTGCGCCGCGCGCTGATTCTCTCCGCCCGCAGCCTGATTGAGCGCGAGCCTGCTTACAACTACGTTACCGCCCGTTTGCAGCTGGACCTGGTGCGTGCCGAGGTGCTGGGCGAAGCCGTGAGCCACACCGCCATGGCGCAGCGCTATGCCGAATATTTTCCGCAATACATCAAGACCGGCATTGCCGCCGAATTGCTGGATGAGCGCCTGGCGCAGTTTGATCTCAGCCGCCTTGCCAGCGTACTGGTGGCCGACCGCGATCTGCAGTTCGGCTACCTGGGTTTGCAGACGCTGTATGACCGCTACTTTTTGCATATTGAAGAGCGCCGCATTGAACTGCCGCAGGTGTTTTTCATGCGCGTGGCCATGGGCCTGGCGATCAACGAGATTGACCGCGAAAGCCGCGCCATCGAGTTTTACCATGTGCTGTCGAGCTTTGATTTCATGAGCTCCACGCCAACCTTGTTTAACAGCGGCACGCGCCATTCGCAGCTGTCGTCGTGCTACCTCACCACCGTGAGCGATGATCTGGATGGCATTTACCAGGCGATCAAGGAAAACGCGCTGCTGCAAAAATTTGCCGGTGGCCTGGGCAACGACTGGACGCCAGTGCGGGCGCTGGGCTCGCGCATCAAGGGCACCAATGGCAAAAGCCAGGGCGTGATTCCTTTCCTGAAAGTGGTCAACGATACCGCCGTGGCGGTGAATCAGGGCGGCAAGCGCAAGGGCGCGGTGTGTGGCTATCTGGAAAGCTGGCATCTGGACCTGGAAGAGTTTCTGGACCTGCGCAAGAACACTGGCGACGACCGCCGCCGCACGCACGACATGAACACCGCCAACTGGATTCCTGACCTCTTTATGCAGCGCGTGCAGGCCAATGCGGATTGGACGCTGTTTTCGCCGTCTGACGTGCCGGATCTGCATGATCTGTATGGCAAGGCTTTCGAGACGGCCTATACCAACTACGAGCGCCGCGCCGACCATGGCGAAATCAAGCTGTTCAAGCGCGTGCCCGCGGTGCAGCTGTGGCGCAAGATGCTCTCCATGCTGTTTGAAACCGGACACCCATGGATCACCTTCAAAGACCCGTGCAATATCCGTTCGCCGCAGCAGCATGTGGGCGTGGTGCACAGCTCCAACCTCTGCACCGAGATCACGCTGAATACCTCCGAAACGGAAATCGCCGTGTGCAACCTGGGCTCGGTGAACCTGATGGCGCACCTGAAGCCCGAAGGCGACAGCTACGTGCTGGACCAGACCAAGCTGGCCGCCACCATCCGCGTGGCGATGCGCATGCTGGATAACGTGGTTGACATTAACTTCTACGCCGTGGGCAAGGCGCGCAATTCCAATTACCGTCACCGCCCGGTGGGCCTCGGCATCATGGGTTTTCAGGATGCCTTGCACGCCATGCGCGTGCCGTATGCCTCATCCGCCGCAGTGGAATTCGCCGATCACGCCATGGAAGCCGTGTGCTACAACGCCTACCTCGCCTCCAGCTATCTGGCGGAAGAGCGGGGCGCGTATTCCTCCTTCCGTGGCAGCCTGTGGGATCAAGGCATATTGCCGCTGGATACGCTCAGTCTGCTATCCGAAGCACGTGGCGGTCAGGTGGAAGTCGACCGCTCAAGCACGCTGGATTGGGATAGCCTGCGCCAGCGCATACAGCGCGTGGGCATGCGCAACTCCAACTGCGTGGCGATTGCACCCACAGCGACGATCTCCAATATCGTCGGTGTCTCCGCCAGCATCGAGCCGGAATACCAGAACCTGTATGTGAAATCCAATCTCTCCGGTGAATTCACCGTGGTGAACGAGCAACTGGTGCAAGACCTGAAAGCGCGTGGCCTGTGGGATGAAGTGATGATTGCCGACATCAAGTATTACGACGGCTCGCTGGCCGCCATCGAGCGCGTGCCGGCGGACCTCAAGCAGCTGTACGCCACGGCGTTTGAGGTAGACCCGGTGTGGCTGGTAGAAGCCGCTGCCCGCCGCCAGAAATGGATAGACCAGGCGCAATCGCTCAACCTCTACTTCGCCGCGCCATCCGGCAAAAAGCTTAATGACGTCTATCTGCTGGCCTGGCTGCGTGGCCTTAAAACCACGTATTACCTGCGCTCGCTGGGCGCCACCTCGGCCGAGAAATCGACCGGGCAGGGCGGGGAGCTCAATGCGGTGTCGTCCGGCTTGCCCGTAGCGGCGGCAAGCCCCAGCGCCGAGCCTGAGCCCAAGCAATGCCTGATCGACGACCCGGACTGCGAAGCCTGCCAATAACCCTCTGATGGTCTGCGATCCACCCTTGGGGCTGCACTTTGCCTGCCCCAAGGTGGGTCGCACCTTCACCGCCGAATTTTAAGGAAACACCATGCTGAATTTTGAAGAAGATATCCTGATTGCCCCTGCTGCCGCGCCAGCCGCTACCCCAAGCGCAGCATCCGCCATGCCATCTGCCGCCGCCATCGCTAATGCCCACAGCGCCGCCAACCAGCCCAGCGCGACGGGCCGCGTGCAAGCGGTAGACAAGCGCGTGATCAACGGCCAAACCGACGTTAACCAGCTCGTGCCATTCAAATACCACTGGGCGTGGGACAAATACCTGGCAGGCTGCGCCAACCACTGGATGCCGCAAGAAATCTCCATGAGCCGCGACATTGCCCAGTGGAAAGACAGCAGCGCGCTCACCGAAGACGAACGCCTGATCGTGAAGCGCAACCTCGGCTTTTTCACCACCGCCGATTCGCTCGCCGCCAACAACATCGTGCTCGGCACCTATCGCCACATCACCGCGCCCGAGTGCCGCCAATACCTGCTGCGCCAGGCCTTTGAAGAAGCCATCCACACCCACGCCTACCAATACATCGTCGAAAGCCTGGGACTGGACGAAAGCGAAATCTTCAACGCCTATCAAGAAGTCTCCAGCATCCGCGATAAAGACGACTTCCTCATCCCCTTCATCAACACCCTGACCGACCCCGAATTCAAAACCGGCACCACACAAGCCGACCAGCAGCTGCTGCGCTCGCTCATCGTCTTCGCCTGCATTATGGAAGGCCTGTTTTTCTACGTCGGCTTTGTGCAGATACTCGCCCTCGGCCGCCAGAACAAAATGCAAGGCGCCGCCGAGCAATACCAATACATCCTGCGCGATGAATCCATGCACTGCAATTTCGGCATCGACCTCATCAACACCCTCAAGCTCGAAAACCCGCACCTGTGGACCCCCGAATTCCGCGAAGAAATCAAACGCCTGATGCAACAAGCCGTGGAGTTGGAATACCGCTACGCCGAAGACACCATGCCCCGCGGCGTGCTCGGCCTCAACGCCGCCATGTTCAAAGAATACCTCCGCTTCATCGCCAACCGCCGCATGCAGCAAATCGGCATCGACGCCCTATACCCCGGCGCCAGCAACCCCTTCCCCTGGATGAGCGAAATGATGGATTTGAAGAAAGAGAAGAATTTCTTTGAGACCAGAGTGACGGAATACCAGACGGGTGGGGCGTTGAGTTGGGATTAGGGGGGGTATGGTAGCTCTTTGTGTCCCTAGCTCTAGCCCAGATTGAGGAGCCAGCAATAGCAAGGCCCCCAGCAATCTGGGTCTTTTTTTGCCTAAAGGCACCTGCTTATCATCCCAATATTTAATATACATATTTACACATGGTGTAAATATGTATATTATTTCTTCAAATTGGCGGAATAATAATAATGGAAATCGAATTTGAAGATGAACAATTAGAACGATTAGAAATAGATTCCAGCTTTTATGCTGGGTATCCGTTAGCTATCGTTAGAGCTTATAGAAAGCGTATTCAGACAATTAGGGCTGCAACGGATGAGAGAGCCTTTTACGCATTGAAGTCTTTACATTTCGAAAAGCTCGTTGGTAACCGAGTTGGCGAATATTCTATGAGACTTAACGAGCAATGGCGCCTGATTCTCAAATTCAAGACTCAAGGAGACGGCAAAATCGTTATTGTCATTAGCATTGAAGATTATCACTAATAAAATTTTGGGCGGGAGAATATAGATGAATACAAGAGTACCTGCTGAGGTTTTTCCTCCAGGAGAGTTTTTAAAAGATGAGCTAGACGCTCGTGGATGGACCCAGGTTGAGTTTGCTGAAATTATCGAGCGCGACACTCGTATTATCAGCGAAATTATTACTGGGAAGCGTTCTATAACTCCTGAAACTGCAATTGCATTAGGAGAGGCCCTTGGAACTGGGCCCGAGTTTTGGCTCAACCTAGAAAGTCAATATCAACTTTCTAAAGTAAGGCCAAAGGAGAATTTCATTTCTCGGAAAGCAAAACTTCATGACAGGTTTCCTGTTAGGGAAATGGTAAAACGGGGATGGGTCGACGCTAGTCAAAATATTGATCTACTTGAAAATCAAGTATTTAAATTTTTTAACATCACCTCCATTAACGATAGCGTTCAATTTAGTCATGCAGCAAAAAAGACTTCATACGATTCACAAACAATGCTTCAACATGCGTGGCTCTTTCGGGTTAAAAGCATTGCAAAAACGTTATTGATTGAACCTTATTCTGAGAAAAAACTTAAAGCTGTTTTAGAAAACCTATCCTCACTTTTACTTTCTCCTGAGGAAATTAGGCACGTCCCTAAATTGCTGGCAGATTGTGGTGTTCGATTTATTATCGTTGAGGCACTGCCTGGCTCAAAAATCGATGGTGCATGCTTCTGGCTAGACAAAGATTCCCCTGTTATTGGAATGACCACCAAAAAGGATACGATTGACAATTTTTGGTTTGTTCTAAGGCATGAAATTGAACATGTACTCTTAAAGCATGGGCAGGATAAAGAATGTTTGGACGAAGACCTTGGATTAGAAACTGAAGATATA
This sequence comes from Methylovorus glucosotrophus, assembly GCF_009858335.1. Taxonomy (NCBI): domain Bacteria; kingdom Pseudomonadati; phylum Pseudomonadota; class Betaproteobacteria; order Nitrosomonadales; family Methylophilaceae; genus Methylovorus; species Methylovorus glucosotrophus. The sequence goes on along the minus strand of NZ_VMSE01000001.1, from coordinate 1,805,453 downwards.
CCTCCTGAAGAAAAGCTGGCAAATAGAGCAGGAGCACAATTTTGTGTACCTCAAGATCAACTGGCCAATTTTTATGATCGAGTGAATCCTTTTTTTTCAGACCAAAAAGTTACCTTATTTGCTAAAAAATTGAATCTTCATCCAGGGTTAGTTGTTGGACAACTACAACGTCGACTGAATAACTATGCATTTTTAAAGAAATATCAAGTGAAGGTGCGCCACATTATTACATCAAGTGCAGTAACAGATGGCTTTGGCCAAATATATCCTCTTTAATAGGAGCATCGTATGTCGAGCTACTCAAATACCATCCGAGAATATCTTGAACGCTTCAAGAGGGAAAAGGGAGTAACAGGCCCAGTAGATCCTCATGAGATTGCCGCTTGGGCACTGAAAAATGGTCTGTTAAAACCTAACCACAAAACAATCTTAGATGCTGTTGCTGCTGACATCTCTCAAGTATTCCGTGAAGAATATAGAGTAGATAAGTACGGACGCCGCTATAGAGCGATGCATGCTGTTAAACAAAAAGTTGGTAATAAACAAAGCTCCTTATGGGCTGACATGGACGATAAACAAGCTCCAAGAGAACATTTTCTCAAATCTTTTTCGCAACGACGTCAGCAGGTTGTCGGTGATTGCTTCCAATTAAAAACTGATGTAGATGTTTACAATGAGAAAAATCCTGATAAAGAGGTAATTCCACTTATTCTTGACTTTACTGAAGACGTTGCAGAGCTTCAGTTGGGCTATAACCGCCATGACAATGCGGCTTGAAACAGTCTAGTATAAAATTTACCCTTCGATTTAATGCACTTGGAATAGCTGCCAATCAGCTCATTCCCAGATTGTCAGGTTTTGGCTCTGCTTGCACATTAATGGCTTATTCATTACTTGTTGGCCGATTCAGCAGGTCGATCACATCCCTTGCGACAAATACTCGGTTGCGAGCTGATTGTGGTTCACTGAGTATCCCTTGGCTAACCAGATCGCGTATTGCATTGTTTGCCGCGGAAAACGAGACCTCAAGCAGCTCGCTTTAAATCATAACTTAATAAAGTTTAATAGCGTGGAGCGTTATTAAAGGTTATGCGTATGTGCGGCCGCATCAATATCGATTGGCGGAGTTCTGTAAGTCGTTGTGGAATTTGCGAATTCGTACCGGACCTAGGTCAGCTGAGGGGGGGTGTACGGTCTATAGGAATCAGTGAATCCTTGATGATGTTATCCAGCAGCTCCCGCTCAATTTCGCCTGTCCGGCTGGGAGCATCTCGGGTTTGTGTGAGTTCCAGAGTTAGATAGCCTTCTCATTCGGACTCAGATGATGTCAGGCTCACTTGTTTGCCTGATCGCTATGCTGCCGTTGCTCGATAACAGTGAGGTGTTTTTTGCGACTTAGCTTAATCATGGCTATGATTCGATGATGTATACAAAATATATTCATTACGTGCTGGCTCTTCTTCTTTTTGGCTGTTATGAAAAGACGGACAGCCCGGAGCAATTGAGAATAGTCAGCGCAATAATTTCCCAAGCGCCAGACCAATAAACTTTAAGAATATTGCCGACAACACGTGGTCGCGTGTTTGTTTTTTTGGGCCTTATACCCTGAAATCAAGTGATGTTCTTGGATTCAAATGGGAGGTTGAAAAGAAAACAGTAATTGGGGGTGATGACTCAATTAATGTCATTGTTTTTGCAACAGAAAAGGATGTTACAGAGTTTGTTGTCATACCAAGGGCGAGGGCCGATTTCGCAGGAATGTCCAGGCAGTGTTTCCCCAGAAATGATGCAATATTTAGATACGATAATGTGAAATCGAGTTACTTCCATAAGAGTGCCTCTTTCAGGACGGATGGCTCTATTCAGAACCTTCACTAGGTTGTGGTGTATGGAGTAGTGTCTTTTTTCATGATTTTCGTGGATTGGCGTAACAAAAAAGGGGCTTGAGGCCCCTTTTTTATTGAGTGTTGCAATCTGGATATATTACTTAAATCTTAGGCAGTGTGACGCCTACTTGCCCCTGATACTTCCCACCACGATCCTTGTACGATGTCTCGCAGATTTCATCGGATTCAAAGAACAGTACCTGGGCGCAGCCTTCGCCGGCGTAAATCTTGGCGGGGAGCGGGGTGGTATTGCTGAATTCCAGAGTCACGTAGCCTTCCCACTCAGGCTCAAAAGGCGTGACGTTGACGATGATGCCGCAGCGGGCGTAGGTGGATTTGCCGAGGCAGACGGTGAGCACGCTGCGGGGGATGCGGAAGTACTCTACGGTGCGGGCGAGGGCAAAGGAGTTGGGGGGGATGACGCAGTAGCCTTTGCCGGAGACTTCGACGAAGGATTGCGGGTCGAAATTCTTGGGGTCGACGATGGTGCTGTTGATGTTGGTGAACACGCGGAATTCGTCGGCGCAGCGGATATCGTAGCCGTAGCTGGAGGTGCCGTAGGAGACGATTTTTTCACCGTTGAGTTCGCGGACCAGCTGTGGCTCGAAGGGCTCGATCATGCCGTGCTGTTCGGCCATGCGACGTATCCATTTATCGGATTTGATGCTCATAGGGTTCTCTTGAATATGTAAAAAGCGGAGCCGGGGCTCCGCTTTGTGCCGTTATAGGGATTAGTGTGCGTCGCCGCCCAGCTGGATGGAGTAGCGCCAGAATTGGTCTTCGTGTTCGAAGATGACCTTGGAGGCTTCTGGGTCGCGGCTGCCAGCCGGGTATTGGTGCACGGGCTTGCGGTCCTTGGCCCAGGCTTCGATCACAGGGTCTACCAGGCGCCATTGGGCTTCTACTTCGCTGATGTGCAGGTATTGCGAGTTGTCGCCTTCCATCAGGTTGAGCAGCAGGGCCTCGTAGGCGTCTACGGTTTCGTCGCCGTCCTGACGGTTAGCGGCGTCGAGCTCAATGGTGCGGGTGTTGATGTCCAGGCCTGGAATCTTGGATTCGATTTCGAGCTTGATGCATTCGCGTGGCTGAATACCGATGATGAGCCAGTTTTGATGCTGACCATTGCCGATTTGCAGCGGGGCTTTTTTGAAGCGGATGCAGATGCGGGTGTCGGCTTCGTGCAGGCGCTTGGCGGTGCGGATGTAGAACGGCACACCTTTCCAGCGTGGATTGTCGATGAACAGCTTGAGGGCGGCGTAGGTTTCCACCACGCTGCTGCTGTCGCCCAGCTCTTCCAGATAGCCGGGGACTTTTTCACCGTTGATTTCGCCTGCGGCGTATTGGGCGCGGAAGGCATGGTGCTCAATGTCATTGACCGGGATAGGGCGGATGGCTTCGAGTACCTTGATCTTTTCGGCGCGCACGGCGTCGGGGCTCAGGTCTTTTGGCTGTTCCATGGTGGTCAGCGCCAGGGTTTGCAGCACGTGGCTCTGAATCATGTCACGCAGGGCGCCGGTGGCATCGTAAAACTGGGTGCGGTCGCCCACGCCCAGCATTTCGGTGTTGGTGATCTGCACGTGGTCGATATATTCGCTGTTCCAGATCGGCTCGAGCACGGTGTTGGCAAAGCGCTGCAGCAGGATGTTTTGCAGGGCGGATTTGCCGAGGTAGTGGTCGATACGGTAGATCTGGCTTTCCTTGAGGTGCTTGCTGATGGAAGCTTGCAGCTCTTTGGCGGATGGCAGGTTGGTGCCAAATGGCTTCTCGATCACCACACGGCGCCAGTATTTGTCTTCATTGGTGAGGCCAACTTCGGCCAACTGGTCTACCACTTGCGCAAAGTCAGATGGGCGCACCGACAGGAAGAACGCGAGGTTCTGCGGGAAGGTGGCTTCGTCCGACAGTTTGTCCTTCATCTTGGCGAAGGCATTAGGGTCGGTCGGTGGGTTGGCGTGGTAGAAGTTACGGGCGATGAAACGTTCGAAGACCTTCTGGTCATAGCCCTTTTTGAATTTGGCATCCAGCATGCCCTTGATGTCAGCACGCCAGGCTTCGAGGCTGACTTCGCTGCGGCCAACGGACAGAATTGCCATTTTTTCAGGCAGGCGGCCGAGGGCGTCGAGGCGGAAAAGGCCGGGCATGAGTTTGACACGGGACAGATTGCCGCTGGCACCAAACAGAACCAGGGTACAAGGATCGATTTGTTTCATGTGTTCAAAGCTTCCGTTGATAGCAAATTAATGAATTAGCGTGATTTTACCGTGATTGAGGCGGATTTGTCCCGACTGCGAACGGGATGCTGCAAAAAAACGAAAAGGGCACCGCTTGTGGCGGATGCCCTTTTGTTCTGCTGGTTAAACCCGATTACTTGGTTTTAACAGCGTGGCCGCCAAATGCATTACGCATCAGGGACAGCAGTTTGTAGCTATAGCCCTTGGAGTCCTGGCTTCTGAAGCGTGCTTGCAGTGCCACGGTCAGTACCGGGGCGGCTACACCTTGCTCAACCGCTTCTACCACGGTCCAGCGGCCTTCGCCGGAGTCAGCCACGTAAGGAGCAATGTTTTCCAGAGTCTGGTCAACTTTGAGGGATTCAGCGGTCAGGTCCAAGAGCCAGCTGCGGACCACGGAGCCATGACGCCACAGTTCGGTGATTTGTGCCAGGTCCAGATTGAACTCTTCTTTGCCTTTCAGCAGGTCCAGGCCTTCAGCCATGGCTTGCATCATGCCGTATTCAATGCCGTTGTGGATCATCTTGGTGAAGTGGCCAGAGCCAACAGGGCCTACGTGTGCCCAGCCGTGGTCTTCGTGGGCCAGGGCCTTCATCACAGGCTCCAGCACCTTGGCGACTTCAGGAGTAGCGCCGGTCATCAGGCAGTAGCCGTTTTCCAGGCCCCAGATACCGCCGGAAGTGCCACAGTCCATGAAGCCAATGCCTTGTTCAGCCAGCCAGGCACCGCGGCGCTGACTGTGCTTGTAATTCGAATTGCCGCCGTCGACGATGATGTCGCCTTTGTTCAGCAGGGGGACGAGGTCCTTGATCTGATTTTCAGTAGGGTCGCCGCTTGGCAGCATGAGCCATACGATTTTAGGAGATTCACCGTCCAGTTTTGCAACAGCATCTTCTACCGAGGTAGAAGGGATCATGCCATTGACTGAGGCAATCTGATTGACGGTGTCCTGGCTGAAGTCAAAGCCCACTACTTGAATACCGCTTCTCAGAAGGCGACGTGTCATGTTGCCGCCCATTTTGCCCAAACCTAGCATTGCAATTTTCATTTGATTTTCCTTGATCGGGATGATGTGTCATCATCTCTTGTTGAGATATGTTACTTACATACGAGCGCTTTATGGGCTCTTGTATGTGGCCATTATTGTATAGCAAAGGTTTCAGGTATGACGAAAAACTCCACCCAAAGTTTAGTGTTAAATGGACAAATCAGTCGTTGGCACACATTTACATCACAACAGGCGATTAATGAAGCCACATTGCAGCGGATTTTAGCGCTGGCAGAGGAGGCGATAGCCGCACGCGGTGCGTTTACCATTGTGCTGGCGGGCGGCAACACG